>NZ_JBIBUW010000017.1:0-135689 GCF_043079785.1 Streptomyces sp. NPDC015139
TACGGCTACCAGGTCACCAACGTGGAAGCCTCCATGTCCTCCCCGTCCAGCCTCCTCCACTGGACACGCCGCATGATCGAGATCCGCAAGCAGAATCCTGCCTTCGGACTGGGGTCCTATACCGAGCTCCCGTCGTCGAACCCGGCGGTGCTCGCCTTCCTGCGGGAGTTCGAGGACGATCTCGTGCTCTGCGTCCACAACTTCTCCCGCTTCGCGCAACCCACGGAGCTGGACCTGAGCCGGTTCGAGGGACGGCACCCCGTCGAGCTGTTCGGCGGCGTGCGCTTCCCGGCGATCGGTGAACTGCCGTACCTGCTCACCCTCGCGGGGCACGGCTTCTACTGGTTCCGGCTGCGCCGGGACGCGGCGTAGTCCGGCCGGGTGGGGCGGTGGTCGGTTTCCACCGCCCCACCCGGGGCACGCAGAAGTAAACCCCCGACCATCCGGGGAAAGGACGCGACGCCCATGGCGGAAACGGTCACTCCCTCCGGCACCACCGGCACGCTGCTCGCCTCGCTCGACCCCTTGCTGCGCACATGGCTGCCCAGGCAGCGCTGGTTCGCCGGCAAGGGGCGCCCCGTCACCGGCTTCACCCCGGTGGCCGTCACCGAACTGCTGCGCCCCGACGGCCGACTGGGCCTGTACCACCTGCTGCTCCGCGTCCACCAGCCGCCCGCACTGGGCGCCCCGGCGCACCCCGGCGACTGCTACCAGCTCCTCATAGGCGTGCGCGAGGCGCTGCCGCCCCGGCTGGCGCCCGCGCTGATCGGTCACGTGGAGGACGGGCCGCTCGCCGGCCGCACGGTGTACGAAGCCCTCTACGACCCCCGGCCCGCCGAGGTCCTCATGGAGGCCCTGCGCACGCGGGCCCGCATCGGCGGGCTGCGTTTCGAGCGGGACCCGCACCTGGAGATACGCGAGGGCCTCGTGGCCCGCCTGATGACGGCCGAGCAGTCCAACTCGTCGGTCGTCTACGGAGATACGTTCATCCTCAAGCTGTTGCGCCGGGTCGTCCCCGGCATGAACCCCGATCTGGAGCTGCCCCTCGCCCTGGCCCGTGAGGGCTGCCCGCGCGTGCCCGCGCCGGCGGCCTGGCTCCATGCCGAGGCGGACGGCGAACCCGACGGGCCGTACGTCCTGGCGGTGCTCCAGCCCTACGTCAGCGGCGCCACCGACGGCTGGGAACTCGCGCTGCGCGAACTGGCCAAGGGCGAGGACTTCCTCGCCGAGGCACGGTCGCTGGGCCGGGCCACGGCGGAGGTGCACACCGCGCTGGCGCGCGCCCTGCCGACGGTCACTCTCGGCCACGCCCAGCTCCAGCCGCTGGCCGACGGCATGACCGAGCGGCTGGAGGCGGCCGTGCAGGCGGTGCCGGCGCTGCGGCCGTTCGAGCGGGGGCTGCGGTCGGCGTACACCGCGCTGGCCGATCTGGCCGCCGAGGGACGTACCTGGACGGCCCAGCGGGTCCACGGCGATCTGCACCTCGGGCAGTGCCTGCGCTCGCCGTCCGGTGAGTGGTCGCTGATCGACTTCGAGGGCGAGCCGGCCCGGCCGCTGGCGGAACGGCGCATGGCACAGCCCCCGGTGCGGGACATCGCGGGGATGCTCCGCTCCTTCGACTACGCCGCCCACTCGGCGACCCCGGCCGCCCCGGACTGGGCGCACGCCTGCCGGGCCGCGTACTGCTCCGGCTACGCGGAGGTGGCCGGCCGCGATCCGCGCACCGATCCGGTGATGCTGCGGGCCCACGAGACCGACAAGGCGGTCTACGAGGTCGTCTACGAGGCCCGGCACCGTCCCGACTGGCTGCCCGTGCCGCTGTCGGCGGTCCGCCGCCTCGCCACGTCCGAACCGATCTGATCCTCGCCCGGGAGACTCGCTCGTGACGTCCAAGAAACCAGTCCCCTCGAAGAACAAGTCCGCCAAGAGCAAGTCGGACAAGAAGGTCCCGCCGCAGAAGGCCGCGCAGGCGAAGGCACCGCGGGCGGAGGTACCGCGGACGGAGGTTCCGGAGGCTCCCGGGACGCGGGCCCCGCGGGTGCCCCCGCAGCCGGCGGCGCCCGCTCCGGAGGTCGCCGTGTCCCCCGCGGTGGACGCCGGTGACCGCGAGCGGCTCCTGCACGGCACCCACCACGACCCGCACTCGGTCCTCGGTGCCCATCCGGTGCCCGGCGGGATCGCCTTCCGGGTCTTCCGCCCGTACGCGCAGGCCGTCACGGTGGTCTCCGGCGAGCTGCGCGCGCGACTGCACGACGACGGCGACGGGTTCTTCTCCGGGCTCGTCCCGCTGAGCGAGGTCCCGGCGTACCGGTTGCTCGTGACGTACGACGGCACGGTCAACGAGACCGAGGACGCCTACCGCTTCCTGCCCACGCTGGGCGAGCTGGACCTGCACCTGCTCGGCGAGGGCCGGCACGAGCAGCTGTGGCAGGCGCTCGGCGCGCACGTCACCACCCATCAGGGAGTGACGGGGACCCGGTTCGCGGTGTGGGCGCCGAACGCGCGGGGCGTACGGGTCACGGGCACCTTCAGCTTCTGGGACGGCACCGGCCACCCGATGCGCTCGCTCGGCTCCACCGGGATCTGGGAGCTGTTCGTCCCGGGCGTCGGTGAGGGCGAGCTGTACAAGTTCGAGATCACCCGCCCGGACGGCTCGCGCACCCTGCGGGCCGACCCGCTGGCCCGCCGCACCGAGGTGCCGCCCGCCACGTCCTCGATCGTGCACGCCTCGCACCACGAGTGGGGCGACGCGGAGTGGATGGACCGGCGCGCGGGCACCCCGGTCAACGAGGCCCCGTTCTCGGTGTACGAGGTGCACCTGCCGTCCTGGCGGCCGGGCCTCACCTATCGCCAGCTCGCCGACCAACTCCCCGCGTACGTGACGGAGATGGGCTTCACCCATGTGGAGCTGATGCCGGTCGCCGAGCATCCCTTCGGCGGGTCCTGGGGCTACCAGGTCACCGGCTTCTACGCGCCGACGGCCCGCCTCGGCACCCCGGACGACTTCAAGTACCTGGTGGACCGGCTGCACCAGGCGGGCATCGGCGTGCTGATGGACTGGGTGCCGGCCCACTTCCCGCGGGACGCCTGGGCGCTGGCGGAGTTCGACGGGCGTCCGCTGTACGAGCACCACGACCCGCTGCGGGCCGCCCATCCCGACTGGGGCACGCTGGAGTTCGACTTCGGCCGCCGTGAGGTGCGCAACTTCCTGGTCGCCAACGCCGTGTACTGGTGCGAGGAGTTCCACATCGACGGGCTGCGCGTGGACGCGGTCGCCTCGATGCTCTACCTCGACTACTCGCGCGAGCCCGGCCAGTGGACCCCGAACGAGCACGGGGGCCGGGAGAACCTGGACGCGGTGGCCTTCCTCCAGGAGATGAACGCCACGGTGTACCGGCGCTGCCCGGGCGTGGTGACCGTCGCCGAGGAGTCCACCGCCTGGGACGGGGTCACCCGCCCCACCCACCACAAGGGCCCGAGCGGCTTCGGCGGGCTCGGTTTCGGCCTGAAGTGGAACATGGGCTGGATGCACGACTCGCTGGAGTACATGAGCCACGATCCCGTGCACCGCAAGTACCACCATCACGAGATGACGTTCTCGATGGTGTACGCGTACAGCGAGAACTACGTCCTGCCCATCTCCCACGACGAGGTCGTGCACGGCAAGCGGTCCCTGGTGTCGAAGATGCCGGGCGACTGGTGGCGGCAACGGGCGGGCCACCGTGCCTACCTCGGCTACATGTGGGCCCACCCCGGCAAACAACTCCTCTTCATGGGGCAGGAGTTCGCCCAGGGCGCCGAGTGGTCCGAGGCGCACGGCCCCGACTGGTGGCTGCTCGACCCGTCCTACGGCGCCGAGGCGGACCACCGGGGGGTGCGGGATCTCGTACGGGACCTGAACGCGGTGTACCGGACGACTCCGGCACTGTGGCAGCGGGACACCGACCCGGCGGGCTTCGAGTGGATCACGGGGGACGCGGCGGACGACAACGTGTTCGCGTTCCTGCGCCTGGACGCCGACGGCGCCCCGCTCCTCGCCGTCTCCCATCTGGCCCCGGTGATCCGGCACGACTACCGCCTCGGTGTGCCCGAGGACGTGCCGGCCTGGCAGGAGGTGCTGAACACCGACTCGGGCGCGTACGGCGGGAGCGACGTCACCAACCCGGACGCCGTCAAACCCGAGCCGCAGCCCTGGCACGGCCGCCCGGCGAGCATCCGCCTGACCCTGCCACCGCTGTCGACGGTGTGGCTGCGACCGGCGTGGTGACCGGCGGACGTGCCGTTCCCGCCGGGACGTCCCCGCGGGACGGGTGAGACCGGGGGCCTGGAGCGGCTGCTCCAGGCCCTCCGCCGTGCCTCCGCCGTGCCTCCGCCGTGCCTCCGCCGTCAGGCGGCCGCGGCCAGGCCCGGCGGCAGCGTGCCGGTGTGCAGGATCCCGAGCCGCTGGGTCGCGCGGGTCAGTGCCACGTACAGGTCGCTCGTGCCGTAGGCGCCCGGCTCCACCACCAGGACCGAGTCGAACTCCAGGCCCTTGGCCTGGCGCGGGTCGAGGAGGACGACCGTGTGCGTCAGGTCGGGCTCGGCGCCGGCCGTGACGCCGTCGAGGCGGGCGGCCAGCGAGCGGTGCAGTTCGCGCGGGGCGATCACCGCCAGGCGGCCCTCGGCGGGCGTGAGTTCGGCCACCGCCTCGGCGACCGCGCCGGGCAGGTCCCCGGCCGCGTGGCGCACCCAGGGCCGTGACCCGGTGGAGCGGACCGAGCTCGGCGGTTCGAAGTCCGGCTGCTCGGCGCGGACGACGGACGCGGCCAGGTCCATGATCTCGGCCGGGGTGCGGTAGTTGACGGCGAGACGGGTGTGCTCCCACCGGTCCTCGACGTAGGGGTCGAGGATGCCGGCCCAGGAGCCGACGCCGGCCGCCTCCGCGGTCTGAGCGGGATCGCCGACCAGGGTCATCGAACGGGTCGGGCTGCGCCGCATGAGCAGCCGCCAGGCCATCGGGGACAGCTCCTGCGCCTCGTCCACGATGATGTGCCCGAACGCCCAGGTGCGATCGGCGGCGGCCCGCTCGGCGGCGCTGCGGTGGTCCGCCTCCTCGTGCCGCTCGGCGAACCGCTCGGCGTCGATGATGTCGTGCGCGGACAGCACCTCGGAGGACTCCGGGTCGCTGTCCTCCTTGTCGTCGAACTCGAAGGTCCGGGAGGCGTAGGAGACGTCCAGCACGCCCTGCGCGTAGGCCACCTGGGTCTCCCGCTCGCGTTCCGCGCGGGCCCGGACCGTCCGGTCGTCCTCGCCGAGGAGTTCCGCCGCCTCGTCCAGCAGCGGCACGTCGGCGACGGTCCAGGCGCGGGTCACCGGGCGGCGTACCGCGTCGGCGTCCGCCGGGGACAGATGGCCGTCCGGCTCGGCGAGGAAGTCGGCGAGCAGCCGCTGCGGGGTGATCCGGGGCCACAACCGGTCGATGGCGGACCAGACGTCCCGGTTCTCGGCGAGTTCGTCGCGGATCTGGGTGATGTCGGAGGCGTCGAGCAGGCTGCTGCCGTCGTACGGGTCGGTGCCCACGCGCTCGGCGTACAACTCGGTGAGCGCGTTGAGGACATGGCCCTCGAAGTGCTCGCGGGCCGCGTTGTGCGGCAGCCCGGCCGCGCGGGTGCGTTCCCTCGCGACGCCCACCAGGCCGTCGTCGAGCATCAGCACCTCACGGTCGTGCTCGATCGCGACCACCGGGTCGGGCAGGGCCTGCCGGTCGCGTACGACGGCGGCCAGCACGTCGGCCATGTCGGCGCGGCCCTTCACCGCGGCCGCCTCGGGGGTGTCGGCGGCGGTGGCTCGCACGCCGGGGAACAGTTCGCCGACCGTGGCCAGCAGCACCCCGGTCTCGCCGAGGGAGGGCAGCACCTCCCCGATGTACCCGAGGAAGGCCGGGTTCGGGCCGACGATGAGCACGGCCCGGCGCGCGAGCAGTTCCCGGTGCTCGTACAGCAGGTAGGCGGCCCGGTGCAGGGCCACCGCGGTCTTGCCGGTGCCGGGGCCGCCCTCCACGACGAGCACGCCGCGGTGCGGTGCCCGGATGATCCGGTCCTGCTCGGCCTGGATGGTCTGCACGATGTCGCCCATCCGGCCGGTGCGCGCCGAGTTCAGCGCGGACAGCAGGACGGCGTCCCCGGTGGGGTCCTCGTAGCCGGTGCGCGTGGCGTCGCCGAGGTCGAGGATCTCGTCGTGCAGGGAGGTGACGGTCCGGCCCTCGGTGGCGATGTGCCGGCGCCGGCGCAGGCCCATCGGCGTGTGTCCGGTGGCCAGGTAGAAGGGGCGGGCGACGTCGGCCCGCCAGTCGATGAGGACCGGGGTGCGCTCGGCGTCGTCCCGGCGCAGTCCGATCCGGCCGATGTGGTGCTCGGTGCCGTCGGTCAGGTCGATCCGGCCGAAGCAGAGCGAGCCGTCCACGGCGTTCAGCGCGGCGAGCAGCCCGGAGCGCTCGGCGACCAGGATGTCCCGCTCCAGCCGGGCCTGCATGGGCTTGTCGCCCTGGGCGAGGGCGTCCGCGACCGACGTCTCGGTCTCACCGCGCAGGCCGTCCACGCGCGCGTACAGTCCGTCGATGAATTCCTGTTCGTGCCGCAATTCATCGTCCGGAAATTCGGTGTTTGACAATTCCGCTCCCGCCCGGATATACTCTGCTCAGTGAACTTCTCCGCGACCATTCTTAAATGAAGTCGCGAACCACTGAATATACGCACAGAAATCCCCCGAGCGCAATTGCCGGGGGATTTTTTGATGGGCCGCACCGGGGTCAGGGCGAGTCCGGCGGCAGCAGCGGCTTGCGGCGCACCGGTGACGACAGGACGATCGAGGTCGTCGTCCGGCCCAGGGCCGACGTCCGCTCCAGTATCTCCTCCAGGTGCACGGTGTCGGTGACGGCGACCTTGAGGATCCAGCAGTCCTCGCCGACCACGTGGTGCACCTCGGTGATCTCCGGACGCTCGATCAGCTCCAGGGTCCTCGGGTGCCCGAGGGTGTACCCGCCGTGCGGGTCGACGCGTACGAAGGCCTGGATGCCGTAGCCGAGCCGGGCGGGCACGACCTGGGCGCCGTACCCCTCGACCACGCCGGCCTCCTCCAGCCGGCGCACCCGCTCGGCCACGGCCGCGGGGCTGAGGCTGACCCGCCGGCCCAGTTCGCTGAGCTTGATCCGTCCGTCGGTCTGCAGCAGCCGCAGGATGTCCCGGTCCACGCCGTCGAAGGCCACCGGCGTTTCGCGGGCGACGACCCGAAGTCGCCGCGGTTCTTTCGGCGCGGCGGCCGTTTCTCCCATGTCTCCCCCTTCAGAGCGCCGTGTCCGGCCCGGAGAATTATGACCATGACAAAGGCACGAGAGGTACTGGTCATCGGCGGCAACCGCTATTTCGGCAAGCGGCTGATCGCCCGCCTGCTGGCGGCCGGTGACCGGGTCACCGTCCTCAACCGGGGCTCGTCGCCGGCGCCCGCGGGCGCGGTCGGGCTGACCGCCGACCGAGGCGACGAGCGGGCGCTCACCCGGGCGCTGGGCGACCGGACCTTCGACGTCGTCCTCGACCAGGTCTGCTACACCCCGCGCCAGGCGGAGCTCGCCCGGCGCGTCTTCACCGGCCGCACCCGGCGCTATGTGCTGACCTCCACGGTGGAGGTGTACGAGCACCAGCACTCCGGGGCGCCGGTGCCGGAGAGCGCGGTGGACCCGCTGACGGTCGCCGTGGACACCGGGCTGCCGTGGGACGACCCGGAGTTCCTGGACCGGAACTACGGCGAGGGCAAGCGGCAGGCGGAGGCGGTGTTCGCGGCCGGCCCGGACCTGCCGTACGCCTCGGTGCGGGTGGCCCATGTGCTGGGCGGTGACGACGACTTCACCGGACGTCTCGCCCATTACGCCGACCGTGTCCGCACCGGCGCCCCCATCGCCGTACCACCCGTGGCCCACCCGGCCACGTACATCCACGTCGAGGAGATCGCCGACTTCCTGTTCTGGACGGCGGGCGAGGACTTCACGGGCCCGGTCAACGCGGCCTCGCACGGCGAGCTCACGGTCGCGGAGCTGGCCGCCGAGGTGGCAGCCCAGGTCGGCGGGGGTGAGCCGCGCTTCGAGACGACCGACGCGGCCGAGGTGTCCCCGTTCGCCTTCCGCCGCCACTACGGCATGGACAACACGCGGGCCGTGCGGCTCGGTTTCGCCTTCGGGGACGTACGGCGGTGGCTGCCGCGCGCGGTCGCCGAGACGCTGGGCGGTACCGGCTGACGGGGCGGGATCGGCCGGCGGGCGGAGGGCACCGCGGTCACGCGGGTACCACGCCCGCCGACTCCTCCACCTCGAGCAGCGAGGCGCTGTGCCGCTCCTCGTCGAACTTCCGGCGTCCGCCGCGCAGTCCGAACAGGCGCTTGGCCAGGGCGATGTAGAGGACGGCGAGGATGTTGAGGACCAGCGTGGCGATCTTCAGCCAGCTGATGTGCTCGGTGAGCTCGTAGATCTCCAGCGGGAGGAAGGCGGCCGTCGCGACCACCGTCAGGTACTCGGCCCAGCGCTTGGCGTACCAGAGGCCGACCGCCTCGACCAGTTCGACCAGCGCGTAGGCCAGCAGCAGGGCGGCCACCAGCAGCAGCGTGGAGTGCCGGTAGCCGAAGGCCTTCTGGATGGAGCCGACGACCGGCGAGTGGTCGAGGTCGTAGTGGAAATGCCGGAACACCGGGCGCAGCACGCCCAGGTACTCGTTGAACAGCCGCCGCACCGCGTCCTGGCTGTTGCTGAACTTCCAGACCGCGACCGCGACGAGCACGATGAACACCCCGCGCACGGCCCGCTCGACGGCCAGGAAGCGCAGGATGAACAGGTCGCGCAGCACCTTGCCGCGCGGCACCAGCGGGGCGTCGGCGGCCGGTCCCGAACCGTGCGGCTCGCCGAGCACGAAGTCACCGCAGCGCAGGCAGCGCCAGACGTCACCGAGCGCGGTCGTCGCGTGCAGCCGCATCCGCAGCCGGGGGTCGTCCGGCGCGTAGGTCACATGCCCCTTGCGCGAGCAGGTCCGCCGGTCCCAGTCGATCTTCATCCCCCGTGCCTCCATACGTGTACAGACGCCACGCGCGAACGTGCCGTTCCGGTCGATCCGGAGCGGCACGCTAGCGGACGCGGACGCGCGGCGGTCAGCCGGCCGCGCTGTCCACGAGTTCCCTCTCCTCCTCCTTCACCTGAGGGGCGGGGCTCTCTCGACGCGGGAGCAGGACGGCCACCAGGACCGTGCCGATGCCCAGGATCACCGCGCCGACCAGGCTGGTGTGGGCGACCGCGTCGGAGAAGGCGGAGCCCACCGCGTCGGCCATCTGCCGTGCACCGCCCGCGAGTTCGCTGGCCTGCTGCTTGAGCTGTGCCGCCTGCTGCGGGTCCTTCGCGGCCGCGGCACGGGCCGCCACCCGGTGCGCCTTGTCACCGATGCCCTGCGCGACGGCGTACCCGGCGCCGACCGAGTCCCGCGCGGTGTCCAGGGCGCTCGCCGGGAGCTTCGAGCCGGCGGTGGCGTCGGTGAGGTGGTCGCCGTAGGAGGTCGCGAGCAGCGAGCCGAGGACGGCGATGCCCAGTGAGCCGCCCAGTTCGAGCGAGGTGTCGTTGACGGCGCCGCCGACGCCCAGCTCGGACTCCGGGAAGGCGCCCATGATGGCGTCGGTGCAGGGCGAGAGCGCGAGGCCGATGGCGAGGCCGAGGATGACCAGGGGCGCCACGAGGTCGCCGTAGGCGGAGGCCGCGTCCACGCGGGTGAGGAGGGCGAGGGCGGTGGTGCCGCCGACCATGCCCGCGCCGACGGTCCACTTCATGCCGACGCGGGGGGTGAGCCAGCCGGTCAGGGCCGAGCCGACGAAGACCGCACCGGCCAGCGGCAGCATGCGCACGCCGGTCTCCAGGGCGTCGTAGCCGAGGACGAACTGCAGGTGCTGGGTGAGGTAGTAGAAGGCGCCGAACACGGCGAGGAAGAACAGGGCGACGGCGAGGTTGGAGCCCGCGAACCGGCGGCCGGTGAAGCGGCGCACGTCCAGGATGGGGCGCGGGTGCCGCAGCTCCCACAGGACGAAGGCGGTCAGGGCGACGCCCGCGACCACCGCGGCCGTGACGGCCTTGGGGCCCCAGCCGAAGTGCGGACCCTCGATGATCGTGTAGATCAGCGCGCCGGCCCAGATCACCGACAGCAGGCCGCCGACGTAGTCGATGCGGTCGTGGTGACCCGCCCGGGACGGCGGGACCAGGACGAAGGTGCCGACGAGGGCGACGGCCGCGACGGGCACGTTGATCAGGAAGGTCGAGGCCCAGCCGTGGTCGCGCAGCAGGGCGCCGGCGACCACCGGTCCGGCGGCGATGGCGAGTCCGGCGGTGGCCGTCCACAGGGTGATGGCCCTGGCCCGCTCCGCGCGCGGGAAGGTCGCGGCGAGCAGCGAGAGCGTGGCCGGCATGATCAGGGCCGCGCCGACGCCCATCACGGCACGGGCCGCGATGACGGCGGTGGCACTGCCGGCGAGGTAGCCGAAGACCGCTCCCCCGCCGAAGACGACGAGGCCGAGCCCGAGGGCGCCGCGCCGGCTGTACTTGTCGCCGATCGCGCCGAGCAGCAGCATCAGTGCCGCGTAGGGGACGGTGTAGCCGTCGATCACCCACTGGAGGTCGGCGCCGGAGAGACCGAGGTCCTTCGTCATGTCGGGCGCCGCGACCGTGAGGGCGGTGTTCGCCATCACGATGATCAGCAGGCTCAGGCACAGCACCAGCAGTGCCCACCAGCGCCGGGCGTAGGGCCGGTTCATCCTCTCGACCGGTTCGGTCATGACGAGTCGCATGGCAGGGGTCGCCTTCCTCGGATGCGCGACGAGAACTTCAGGAGGTTGCGCGTCGTCGACTTGCACAGTGACGTGCAATTGCACAACCATGTGCAATGTACGTCGTTGCACAATGCTGTGCAAGTCGGCTCGGGGAGGCACAATGACCGCCATGACCACGGGTAGCACCAGCCGCGCCGACGCCAACCGGCGCCGCATCCTCGATGTCGCCCTCGCCGAGCTGCTGCGCGACCCCGACGCCTCCATGGACCAGATCGCCCGTGCCGCGGGCGTCGTACGACGAACGGTGTACGGCCATTTCCCGAGCCGGGAGGCGCTGATCAGCACGCTGGTCGACGGGGCCGTTCAGGCGCTGGCGGACGCCGACGACCACGCCCGGGAGACGGTGACCGACCCGGCCGAGGCGGTGGCCCGCTCGGTGCTGGCGATCTGGGCGGTCGCCGACCGCTACCGGCTGCTGGTCGCCCTGGCCCAGCGCACCGTCACCGTACAGGGCATCCGCGAGCGCCTCGCCCCGCTGCGCGAGACCAAGATCCGCGTGCTCCAGGAGGGGCTGGACACGGGCGTGTTCAGCTCCCCGCTGCCCGCTCCGGCGCTGGCGTACGTGCACGAGCAGATGCTCTTCGCGGTGATGGAGGCGGTGAACGACGGGCTGCTCACAGCAGAGGAGGCGGGCCGCTCCGCCACGGTCGCCGTGCTGACCGCGGCGGGCGTACCCGCCTCGCCGGCCACCTCGTTGGTGGCCAGGGTGAGTGAGGAACCCTGAGCCAGAAGTCCCTGGAGGAGTCCTGAGCGAGAAGTCCCCGGAGGAGTGCTGGCGGGCTCCCCGGGGCGCGAACGACCGGACGCCCGGCCCGGGTTCAGGCGGGGCCGGGCGTCCGGAACCTGGGGGGCGCCGAGATCTACGGGCGCCGGGACCGGTGGAGGCTAGGCCTTGGCCAGCTTCTCTTCCCTCGGCTCGGGGACCGGGGTGACCGTCGACCCGCCCTCGTCGAGCAGCGTCGTCTCGTCGAACGGCAGCTCGCCCGCGAGCACCCGCCGGACACGCGTGTGGTCGATCTCCTTGGTCCAGGTACCCACCAGGACGGTGGCGACCGCGTTCCCGGCGAAGTTGGTCAGGGCACGCGCCTCGCTCATGAACCGGTCGATGCCGACGATCAGGCCGACACCGTCGACCAGCGCGGGCTTGTGCGACTGCAGACCGCCCGCGAGGGTCGCGAGTCCCGCCCCGCTGACGCCCGCCGCGCCCTTGGAGGCCAGCAGCAGGAAGAGCAGCAGCGGGATCTGCTCGCCCACCGACATCGGCGTGCCCAGCGCGTCCGCGACGTACAGCGACGCCATGGTCATGTAGATCATCGTGCCGTCGAGGTTGAAGGAGTAGCCGGTCGGCACGGTGATGCCGACGACCGGCTTGCTCACGCCCAGGTGCTCCATCTTCGCGATCAGCCGCGGCAGCGCGGACTCGGAGGAGGAGGTGGACAGGATCAGCAGGAACTCACGGGCGAGGTACTTGAACAGCGAGAAGACGTTCAGGCCCGCGACGATCCGCAGCAGCGCGCCGAGCACGATGAAGACGAACAGGAAGCAGGTGACGTAGAAGCCGAGCATCAGCACCGCGAGGCTCTTGAGCGCGTCCAGGCCGGCCGAGCCGACCACCGCCGCGATGGCGCCGAAGGCACCGATCGGCGCGGCCCACATGACCATGGCCAGGATGCGGAAGACGAGGCGCTGGATGTGCTCGATGCCGCGCAGCACCGGCTGCCCGGCCGAGCCCATGGCCTGCAGCGCGAATCCGGCGAGCAGGGCCACCAGGAGCGTCTGGAGGACCTGCCCCTCGGTGAACGCGGAGACGAAGGTGAGCGGGATGATCGACAGCACGAAGTCGACGGGCGGCAGCGCGTCGCTGGAGACCTGGGCGTGCCCGGTCTGCTTGAGCGCGTCGGTCAGGTGCAGCCCCTCGCCCGGGTGCAGCACGTTGCCGACGACGAGGCCGATGGCGAGCGCGACGAGCGACATCACGAGGAAGTAGCCGAGGGCGATACCGCCGACGGCGCCGACCTTGGCGGCCTTCCGCACGGAACCGATGCCGAGCACGATGGTGCAGAAGATGATCGGCGAGATCATCATCTTGATCAGGTTCACGAAGCCGGTGCCCAGCGGCTTGAGCTCGACCGCGGCATCCGGCCAGATGAGGCCCACGGCGATGCCGAGCGCGACCGCCACGATGACGGCGATGTACAGGTAATGGGTCCGGTCCCGCTTCACGCGGGGTGCGGCAGGTGCCGTGTCGGGGGTGCTGGCGGCCACGACTGCCCTCCTTGACGTCTTCGTCGGCGAACAACCGGCGTGCGGCTCACGTCCGGGCGTTACGGGGGAATGCCGTGACTATCTCCCGCCCTGTGAGAGCGGTCACCCTTCCGTTCATTTAGTTCACGCTTAACCGGAGAGGCACACTGCTGACATGCGCCCACCCCTCCTCCGCCGACCCCGCAGCCTGGCGGGCCAGCTGTTCGCCATGCAGGCCGTGCTGATCGCGGTGGTCGTCGCCGGGTACGCGCTGTTCACCTACGTCAGCGACCGGCGGCAGGCCGAGGACGCGGCGGTCCGCCAGGTGACGGCGGTCGCCCGCTCGATCGCGGACGCCCCCTCGGTCCGCGAGGCCATCCGCACCCCGGACCCGACGGCCGAGCTGGAGCCCTACGCGCTCCAGGTCATGCGGGACGCGGACGTCGACTTCGTCACGATCATGGATCCGCGGGGCATCCGCTGGACCCATCCCGAGGAGAAGCAGATCGGCAGGCGCTTCCTCGGCCGCATCGACCCCGCCCGGCACGGCCACACCTTCACCGAGACGTACACCGGCACGCTCGGCCCGTCCGTGCGCGCGGTGACCCCGGTGGAGGAGAACGGCAGGGTCATCGGCCTGGTCAGCGCCGGGATCAAGGTGGAGGCGATCAGCGCGCGGGTGCAGGACCAGGTCACGGCCCTGCTCGCGGTGGCCGGCACGACCCTGCTGCTGGGGGCGGTCGGCACCTATGTGATCAACGCCCGGCTGCGCCGGCACACCCACGGCATGAACGCGGCCGAGCTGAGCCGGATGCACGACTACCACCAGGCGGCCCTGCACGCGGTGCGCGAGGGGCTGCTGATGCTGGACGGGCAGTACCGGGTGGCGCTGATCAACGACGGCGGCCGGGAGCTGCTCGGCGTGGACGGGGCGGAGGAGGTGATCGGCCGCTCGGTGGCGGACCTCGGCCTGCCGGCCCCGCTGACGGGCGCCCTGCTGGCCTCCGAGCCGCGCGTGGACGAGGTCCATCTGACGGCGTCCCGGGTCCTGGTCGTGAACACCTCCCCGGTGACCGGCGGCGAGCGGCGCGGCACCGTCGTCACCCTGCGGGACGTCACCGAGCTCCAGTCCCTCATGGGTGAGCTGGACTCCGAGCGGGGGTTCACCCAGGCGCTGCGCTCCCAGGCGCACGAGGCGGCGAACCGGCTGCACACGGTCGTGTCCTTGATCGAGCTGGGCCGCGCCGAGGCGGCCGTGGAGTTCGCGACGGCCGAGCTCGAACTGGCCCAGGCCCTGACCGACCAGGTGGTCGCGGCGGTGAGCGAGCCGGTGCTGGCCGCCCTGCTGCTGGGCAAGACGGCGCAGGCCAACGAGCGGGGCGTGGAGCTGGTGGTGTCGCAGGACAGCCGCCTGGACGACGGTCTGCTCCCGGACAGCGTGTCCGCGCGGGACCTGGTGACCATCCTCGGCAACCTGATCGACAACGCCGTGGACGCGGCGCAGGGCAGTGCCGGCGCGCGGGTGACGGTGACGGCGTACGCTACGGCCGCCGAGCTCGTCCTCAGGGTGACGGACTCGGGTCCCGGTCTCGATCCCGCCCATGCCGACCTGGTGTTCCAGCGGGGGTTCTCGACGAAGCCGGCCGGGCCCGGCGGCCGGGGTCTCGGGCTGGCCCTGGTCCGGCAGGCGGTGTCCCGCCACGAGGGCACACTGACGGTGGCGGAGTCCGACCGGGAGGGTGAGGGCGGAGCGGTGTTCGAGGTGCGGCTGCCGTTGCGCACGGCCGGAGCCGGTGCCTCCCCGGCGCGGGAAGGCGGCGCGGCATGAGCGACGGGCAGCCGATCAGAGTGCTGGTGGTGGAGGACGACCCGGTCGCTGCCGACGCGCACGTGATGTACGTGGGCCGGGTGCCGGGCTTCGTCGCCGTCGGCAAGGCGCACACGGGCGCGGAGGCCCGCCGGGTCCTGGACCGCACCCCGGTGGACCTGCTGCTGCTGGACCTGCACCTGCCGGACGCGCACGGCCTGCAGTTCGCCCGCTCCCTGCGCGCGGCCGGGCATCACGCGGACGTCATAGCGGTGACCTCGGCCCGGGACCTGGCGGTGGTCCGCGAGGGTGTCTCCCTGGGTGTCGTCCAGTACGTTCTCAAGCCCTTCACCTTCGCCACGCTCCGCGACCGGCTGGTCCGCTACGCCGAGTTCCGCGCGTCCGTCGGCGAGGCGAGCGGCCAGGACGAGGTCGACCGCGCCCTGGCGGTGCTCCGCTCCCCCGCCCCGGCGGCCCTGCCGAAGGGGCTGAGCGGGCCGACGCTGGAGCGGGTGACGGGCACCCTGCGGGAGGCGGCCGAGGGACTCACGGCGGCGGCCGCGGCCGAGGCCGTCGGGATCTCCCGGATCACGGCCCGCCGCTACCTGGAGCACCTGGTCGACACGGGCCGGGCCGGCCGGAGCCCGCTGTACGGGCAGGTGGGCCGGCCCGAGCTGGTGTACCGGTGGGTGCCCCAGGGTCGGTGAGACACAGGACCGGCCGGACACTGACGCACCGTCACCAGCCAATGCGTGCAGGCTCATTGACCTGACCGGACCACCGCTCTTACCTTCACACGGCAGCAATCTCCGCGCCACCCCCACGTGTGCTCAGGAGGTCATGCCCGTGCGCCCCACCGCCGCTTACTCCGCCCTCCTCACCGCCGCCCTCACCGCGACCGCCCTCACCGCGTGCAGCCCGGGATCCGGCAGCAGCCCCGACACCGTGAAGGTGTCGTACAAGCAGTCGACCGACAACTCCGTCAAGGTGATGGACACCTACCTCGCCGGCATCAAGAAGCAGTTCGAGAGCAAGTACCCCGGCAAGAAGGTGGAGTTCGTCCCCATCAAGGCCCCCGACTCGGAGTACTACACCAAGCTCCAGCAGATGCTGAGGTCACCGCGGACGGCACCGGACCTCGTCTACGAGGACACCTTCCTCATCAACTCCGACATCACCAGCGGCTATCTGAAGCCGCTCGACGTGTACCTCGCCAAGTGGCCGGACTGGAACCGGTTCATCGGCACGGCGAAGGCGGCGGCCAAGGGCGAGGACGGGAAGACGTACGGCGTCCCCGACGGCACCGACACCCGCGGGCTCTGGTTCGACAAGCGCGTCTTCGCGAAGGCCGGCCTGCCCGCCGACTGGCAGCCGAAGAACTGGGACGAGGTGCTCACCGCCGCCCGGACCATCAAGAGGAAGGTCCCCGGCGTCACCCCGATCAACGTCTACACCGGCAAGCCCGCCGGCGAGGCCGCCACCATGCAGGGCTTCGAGATGCTGCTCTACGGCACGGGCGACGGGAGGACGGACCCGCTGTACGACGCCGGGAGCAAGAAGTGGATCGCGGGCGGCCGGGGTTTCAGGGACGCGCTCGGATTCGTCGAGACGGTGTACAAGGAGAAGCTCGGCCCGGACGTCTCCGACGCCCTCGACCCCAACTTCGCCACCGCCGTGCGCGGTGAGCTGCTGCCCGAGGGCAAGCTCGGCATCGACCTCGACGGCTCCTGGCTGCCGCAGGACTGGCTGCCGGGCAGCGGGCACGAGTGGCCGGACTGGTCGAAGCGGCTCGGACTGGCCGCCATGCCGACCCAGGCCGGCCAGGCGCCCGGCAGGGTGAGCATGTCCGGCGGCTGGACCTGGGCCATTCCCGCCAAGGCCGGCAACCCCGACCTCGCCTTCGACTTCATCCGGACGATGCAGACCAAGGACAACGCCCGGAAGTGGTACATCGCCAACTCCGGCATCGCCGTCCGCGAGGACGTCGCCGACGACCCGGCGTACGCCACCGCGCAGCCCGGTATCGCGTTCTTCACCGAACTGGTGGCGAGCACCCACTACCGGCCGGCGTTCCCCGCGTACCCGAAGGTGTCGACGGCCGTCCAGGAGGCCATGGAGGGCGTGACGACCGGCGACCGGTCGGTGGAGCAGGCGGCCGACGACTACGACGCCACACTGAAGGACGTCACCGGCGGCCGCGTGGTCCGCAGGTGACGGCGCGGCGCCGGGCCGCCCGGGCCCTTCCGCTCACCCCCGCCCTCGTCCTGCTGCTGCTCTTCCTCGCCGGACCGATCGCCTACTGCGCCTACATCGCCTTCACCGACCTCCAGCTGACCGGCCAGGCCCACTCCTCCTTCGTCGGCCTCGCCAACTTCCGCCGGGCGTTCCGGGACGACGCGTTCCTGAACGCCGTGTGGCTGACCCTGGTGTTCACCGTGCTGTCCTCGCTCGTCGGACAGAACACCCTGGGGCTCGCCCTGGCCGCGCTGATGAAGCGTGCCTCGAAGCCCGTCCGCACCCTCACCGGCGGGGTCGTCGTCACGGCCTGGGTGCTGCCCGAGGTGGTCGCGGGGTTCCTGCTCTACGCGTTCTTCCGGCGCGAGGGCACGCTCAACGCCATCCTGGACCAGCTCCATCTCCCGCGGCAGAACTGGCTGTTCACGCTGCCCGTCCTCGCCGTGTCGTTCGCCAACGTGTGGCGCGGCACGGCCTTCTCCATGCTCGTGTACTCCGCCGCCCTCGACGGGATACCCGCCGAGATCACGGAGGCGGCCGAGGTGGACGGGGCCGGCGGATGGCGCCGGATGTGGCACGTCACGCTGCCGATGATCCGCCGGTCCATCGGCACCAACCTCATGCTCAACACGCTGCAGACGCTGTCCGTCTTCGGCCTGATCTGGGTGATGACCCGGGGCGGCCCCGGAGACCGCAGCCAGACCCTGCCGCTGTACATGTACGAACAGGCCTTCCAGAACAGCATGATCGGCTACGGCACCGCCGTGGCCCTGCTCCTGCTGCTCGTCGGCTCCCTGTTCTCCGTCGTCTACCTGCGGCTGCTGCGGACGGAGGTCTGATGCCCCGCAAGCGCGCCTCCCGGCGGCTCGCCGCCGACGTCTCGCTCCTCGCCGCGGCCGTCGCCTTCGCGCTGCCCCTCGCCTGGGTGCTGCTGTCGTCCGTGGACCCGCACGCCGGCCTGCGGGTCAGGGTCCCGGACGGGCTCACCCTGGCGAACTTCGACGCGATCCTCACCCCGGACATCACGTACACCCCGCTGCTGAACAGCCTGCTCCTGTGCGGGGGCGCCACCGCGCTGACCGTCGCCTGTGCCGCGCTCGCGGCCTACCCGCTCTCCCGGTTCCGGTCCCGGCTGAACCGGCCGTTCCTGCTGACGATCCTGTTCGCGACGAGCCTGCCGATCACGGCGATCATGGTGCCGGTGTACGCGCTGTTCGTCCGGGTGAACCTGATCGACACCCTCCAGGGCACGATCCTCTTCTTCGCCGCCTCCCAGCTGCCCTTCGCCATCTGGCTGATGAAGAACTTCATGGACGGAGTGCCGAGGGAACTGGAGGAGGCGGCGTGGACGGACGGCGCGTCCTCGCTCCAGTCCCTGGTCCGGATCGTGCTGCCGCTGATGGGACCGGGCGTCGCCGTGGTCACCGTCTTCTCGTTCGTGATGATGTGGGGGAACTTCTTCGTCCCGTTCATGCTGCTGCTCACCCCGGACCGGATGCCGGCCTCGGTCAGCATCAACGACTTTTTCGGCAACCGGGGCATGGTGGCCTACGGACAGCTCGCCGCGTTCTCCGTCATCTACTCCGCCCCCGTGATCCTGCTCTACGTGCTGGTGGCCCGCAGACTGGGCGGTGGATTCGCCCTGGGCGGCGCGGTGAAGGGGTGACGCCCGGTAACCGCAGGTGACGGCGGTGACACCGGGTGCCACCGGTCCGGAACCGATCTAGACGTACGAATCCACCAAGGGTGATGTTGGCGGAACAGCCCGTAGTCACGGCCCGGGTGCGCCCCTACCTTGTGCGGAGTGCGCCCACCCTCACCCCGATCCAGCCGGCCCGCTCCTCCGTTCAACGCCCCGGCCGCCCGCAGGCTCCGCGCCGCGCTCGGCATGGGGCCCGAGCACGTCGCCTACGGACTGCGCGTCTCCTACGGACTGCCCTACGTCACCCCCGACCTCGTGACCGCCTGGGAACGCGGAACCGCCGCCCCCGAGAACCCGGAACTCACCGCGCTGGCGGGCGTGTTGTGGTGCTCGCCGGGTGAGCTCCTCGGCCGCCCCCGCACCCTGCGCGAGCACCGCCTCGCCCGGGCCGTCGCCGCGGAGGACGTCGCCCACGCCGTAGGCATGGACCTGCGCGGCTACCTGCGGATGGAGGAGCGCGAGGACTGGCGGGGCAACGAGCGCCAGTCGGCCGCGCTCGCGCGGGTGCTGGACCTCGCCCTGCCGGACTTCGTGTCCGTCACGGGCCGCGAGGCGAAACTCGCCGATCTGCTGCACAGCGCGGTGACCACCCGCTGGCAGGCCTACGTCCGGCCGGTGACGAAGCTGGCCCCGGTCGACCGCAACGTCCTGGAGGAGGTCCTCCAGGAACTGCACCAGGACTACCAGGGCCACATGGCCGCCACCCTCAGCTGGGGCGGCGGTACGCGCGGTGCCAGCGAGTCCGGACGGGACTTCCTCGACCGGATCGTCGACAACTTCTGGGCGGGCGTCGAGAGCAGAACGCCGTAGGGACCGCGCCGCAGGGACATCGCCGTCACCCGGACGGGTGAGCCAGTGCGCGCGTCAGCGCGGCCGCCGGGACGCTGGGCACCAGGAGACGGGTGTCCCGATCCCGTCCGGGAGCAGGGAACGGCGGGCGGCGCATGGCGGGAAGCGGACGAGGCCGTGGGGCGTGGCGGCGGGGCCTGGCCGCGGGGCTGTGCCTGTGCCTGCCCCTCCTGCTGACGGGTGCCTGCACCGGCACCCTCGGGACCCAGGCACGCGCGGACGGCACCCCGATCGATCCACGCATCCAGCAGATCATGGACAAACCGGTCTACCGGCACGGGCAGTTCGGCCTGCTGGTCGTCGACCCGGCGACCGGCCGCACGGTCACCTCGCTCAACCCTGAGCGGCTGTTCGTCCCCGGGTCGACGACGAAGCTGTTCACCGTGTCGAGCGCCTGGGACACCTTCGGCGGTGGCCACCGCACCACCACCCCGGTGTACGCGCGGGGCCGGGTCACCGACGGCGCCCTCGACGGGAACCTCGTGCTGGTCGCCTCGGGCGATCTGACGATGGGCGGCCGGACCAAGCCGAACGGCACCCTCGACTACCGGCCCGTGGACCACACCTACGCCGACGCCCTGCCCGGCCTCGCCCAGCTCACCCCGGAGAACCCGCTCGCCGGCCTGGACGAGATGGCCAGGCAGGTACGCGCCCACGGGATCACGCACGTCCGGGGCGACGTGGTGGTCGACAACCGGCTGTTCGCCCCGGACCCGGCGCTCACCACCGATCCGGACCCGATGATCGTCAACGACAACCTGATCGACATCCTGAGCACCCCGACGACTCCCGGTGAGCGGGCCTCCTTCACCTGGCGTCCGCGGACCGCGCGGAACTCGGTGAGGTACCGGGTCACCACCGTCGCCGAGGGCAAGCCCACCGCCATCACGGCGACGACGGGGACGGACGGCGTCATCACGGTGTCCGGGACCCTGGCGGCCGACGCCAAGCCATGGCTGGTCACCACGCCGATCGCGGATCCGGCGGCGTTCGCGCGCACCGCGTTCATCGAGGCCCTGGAGCGCGCCGGGGTCACCGTGGACGCCACCGCGACCGGACCCGACCCGGCGCCCCCGGCCGGAACCCCGGGCGGCGATCCGGTGGCCAGGCTGGTCTCCGTGCCGTTCGAGCAGGAGGCCACGCTCATCCTCAAGGTCAGCCACAACCTGGGCGCCGATCTGATGGTCTGCCTGCTCGCCGTCCGGCGGGGCAGCCGGAACTGCCAGGACGGCTTCGCCTCGATCAAGGCGTTCAACGACAAGGTGGGGGTCGATCCGGCCCAGGCCTCGCAGGCCGACGGGGAGGGCGGGGTGCCCGGCGACGCGTTCACCCCGCGCGCCTACATGCCGCTGCTGACGTACTGGCTGAAGGGGCCCGACGCCACGCGGTTCCGCGAGGCGCTGCCGGTCCTGGGCGTCAGCGGCGACCTGGCCCTGTTCGGCGCGGACAACCCGGCCAGGGGCAAGGTGTTCGCGAAGACCGGGACCCGCGCCGACGGGAACGACCTCACCGGGCAGGTGCTGGTCGCCTCCCGGGCGATGGCCGGCTACCTGGACGCCGGCGGCGGCCGGTACCGCCTGTTCGCCGTGGTCTTCAACGACTCCATGGCCGCGACGGCGGACGACGTCCTCTCCGTGGCCGAGGACATCGCCCGGATCTCCGCGCTGCTCCAGCAGGACGCGGCCGGCGCGGGCAGCAGCCCCTGAGCCGTGCGGAGGGCATGGCGGCCCGAGCCGGGGTGACGCCCGTACGGCCCGGCGGGGTCCGGGACGGGGAACGGTCTAGAAGACCGACTCCGCCTCGTCCATGCGGTCCTTCGGCACCGTCTTCAGCTCGGTGACGGCCTCGGCGAGCGGCACCATCACGATGTCGGTGCCGCGCAGCGCGGTCATCCGGCCGAACTGGCCGCGGTGCGCGGCCTCGACGGCGTGCCAGCCGAAACGGGTGGCGAGGACGCGGTCGTAGGCGGTGGGTACGCCGCCGCGCTGGACGTGACCGAGGATGACCGGCTTGGCCTCCGTGCCGAGGCGCCGCTCCAGCTCGTACGCCAGCGCGGTGCCGATGCCCTGGAAGCGCTCGTGGCCGTACTGGTCGATCTCGCCCTTGCCGTAGTCCATGGAGCCCTCTGCGGGGTGCGCGCCCTCGGCGACGCAGACCACGGCGAACTTCTTGCCGCGGGCGAAGCGTTCCTCGACCATCTTGACCAGGTCGGCGGGGTCGAAGGGGCGCTCGGGCAGGCAGATGCCGTGGGCGCCGGCGGCCATGCCGGACTCCAGGGCGATCCAGCCGGCGTGCCGGCCCATGACCTCGACGACCATCACCCGCTGGTGGGACTCGGCGGTGGTCTTCAGGCGGTCCATCGCCTCGGTGGCCACGCCGACGGCGGTGTCGAAGCCGAAGGTGCGGTCGGTGGAGGAGATGTCGTTGTCGATGGTCTTCGGGACGCCGACGACCGGGAGACCGGCGTCGGAGAGCATGCGGGCCGCGGTCAGCGTGCCCTCGCCGCCGATCGGGATCAGCGCGTCGATGCCGAACTCCTCGACCATGTCGGTGGCCCGCTCGCAGGCCTCGCGCAGCCGGTCGCGCTCCAGGCGGGAGGAGCCGAGGATGGTGCCGCCGCGGGCGAGGATGCCGCTGACCGCGTCCAGGTCGAGGGCACGGTAGTGGCGGTCGAGCAGACCCCGGTAGCCGTCCTCGAAGCCGATGACCTCGTCGCCGTACTGCGCGACCGCCCGGTGCACGACGGACCGGATCACGGCGTTCAGGCCGGGGCAGTCGCCGCCTGCGGTGAGAACTCCGATGCGCATCGTGCTGTGTCTCCTGCTCGCTGTGGGTACCGGTGAGCCGGATTCGATTCTTTCACGTCCGTCGGGGCGGTGAAGTCCTGACGGGCGCCTTAACCGGCACCAGGGGTATTGTCAAGAGGGATCTGCTCACCTCGGTGGGCAGTTTTTGTGCCGAGGACGCGACCCACCAGACATGAGGAACGGAGTGGACACGTGACGCGCAGCGTGTACGTGACCGGGATCGACCGCGGTGACGGCCGCCAGGTAGTGGAACTGGGGGTCATGGAACTCCTCACCCGGCAGGTCGACCGGGTGGGCGTCTTCCGTCCGCTCGTCCACGACGGTCCCGATCGGCTGTTCGAGTTGCTGCGGTCCCGGTACCGCCTCTCGCAGGACCCCGCGACCGTCTACGGCATGGACTACCAGGAGGCGTCCGCGCTCCAGGCCGAGCAGGGCAGCGACGAGCTGGTGTCCACGCTGGTGGACCGCTTCCACCGGGTCGCCCGCGACTACGACGTCGTCCTCGTCCTCGGCACCGACTACGCCGACACCCAGTTCCCCGACGAACTGTCCCTCAACGCCCGCCTCGCCAACGAGTTCGGCGCCTCCGTCATCCCGGTGGTGGGCGGCCGCGGGCAGAGCACCGAGTCGGTCCTCGCCGAGACCCGCAACGCCTTCCGCGCCTACGACGGCCTCGGCTGCGACGTCCTCGCCATGGTCACCAACCGGGTCGCCCGCGAGGACCGCGACGAGATCGCCCAGCGGCTCGCGAACCGGCTCCCGGTGCCCTGCTGGGTCGTCCCCGACGAGCCCGCGCTGTCCGCGCCGACGGTCGCGCAGATCGGCCAGGCCCTCGGCGCGAAGGTGCTGCTCGGCGACGAGTCGGGCCTGGCGCGGGACGCCCTCGGCTTCGTCTTCGGCGGCGCGATGCTGCCGAACTTCCTGGGCGCCCTGACCCCCGGCTGCCTGGTCGTCACCCCCGGCGACCGCGCCGACCTGGTCGTCGGCTCGCTGGCCGCCCACAGCGCCGGCACCCCGCCGATAGCCGGCGTGCTCCTCACCCTGAACGAGGTGCCGAGCGACGAGATCCTCACCCTCGCCGCCCGCCTCGCCCCCGGCACCCCCGTGCTCTCGGTGGCCGGCAACTCGTTCCCCACCGCCGAGCAGCTGTTCTCCCTGGAGGGCAAGCTGAACGCGGCCACCCCGCGCAAGGCCGAGACCGCGCTCGGTCTGTTCGAGCGGTACGCCGACACCGCCGACCTGGCCCGCCGGGTCTCGGCGCCGAGCAGCGACCGCGTCACGCCGATGATGTTCGAGCACAAGCTGCTGGAGCAGGCCCGCGCCGACCGGCGGCGGGTCGTCCTGCCGGAGGGCACCGAGGAGCGGGTGCTGCACGCGGCCGAGGTGCTGCTGCGCCGGGGCGTGTGCGACCTGACCCTGCTCGGGCCGGTCGACCAGATCCGCAAGAAGGCCGCCGACCTCGGCATCGACCTGGGCGACACCCAGCTGATCGACCCGGCCGCCTCCGAACTGCGTGACACCTTCGCCGGGAAGTACGCGGCACTGCGCGCCCACAAGGGCGTCACGGTCGAACTCGCCTACGACGTCGTCTCCGACGTCAACTACTTCGGCACCCTGATGGTCGAGGAGGGGCTGGCCGACGGCATGGTGTCCGGCTCGGTGCACTCCACGGCGGCGACCATCCGCCCGGCCTTCGAGATCATCAAGACGAAGCCGGAGTCGTCCATCGTCTCGTCCGTCTTCTTCATGTGCCTGGCCGACAAGGTGCTCGTGTACGGCGACTGCGCGGTCAACCCGGACCCCGACGCCGAGCAACTGGCGGACATCGCCGTCCAGTCGGCCGGTACGGCGGCGCGGTTCGGCGTCGAGCCGCGGATCGCGATGCTGTCGTACTCCACCGGCACGTCCGGCTCGGGCGCCGACGTCGAGAAGGTGCGCGACGCCACCGAGCTGGCCCGTTCGCGGCGCCCGGACCTGAAGATCGAGGGGCCGATCCAGTACGACGCGGCCGTGGAGCCGTCCGTCGCCGCCACCAAGCTGCCGGGCTCCGAGGTCGCCGGCCAGGCCAGCGTGCTGATCTTCCCGGACCTCAACACCGGCAACAACACCTACAAGGCCGTGCAGCGCTCGGCCGGCGCGATCGCGGTCGGCCCCGTCCTGCAGGGTCTGCGCAAGCCGGTCAACGACCTGTCCCGCGGCGCGCTCGTGCAGGACATCGTCAACACCGTCGCCATCACGGCGATCCAGGCCCAGACGCCCGCCACCTGAGCACAGAAAGCACCCCGACACCGTGACCGCGACCCGTGTCCTCGTCCTCAACTCCGGCTCCTCGTCGGTGAAGTACCAGTTGCTCGACATGCGCGACCGGAGCCGGCTGGCCGCCGGTCTGGTGGAGCGGATCGGCGAGCAGACCTCCCGGCTCAAGCACACCTGCCTGGCCACGGGCGACACCCGTGAGCAGACCGGACCGATCGCCGACCACGACGCCGCCCTCAAGGCGGTCGCCGAGGAGCTGGGCCGTGACGGGCTCGGCCTGGACTCGCCGGACCTGGCCGCGATCGGCCACCGGGTGGTGCACGGCGGGATGTTCTTCACCGAGCCCACCGTCGTCGACGACCAGGTGCTCACCGAGATCGAGCGGCTGATCCCGGTCGCCCCGCTGCACAACCCGGCGAACCTCACCGGCATCCGCACCGCGCGGGCGCTGCGCCCCGACCTGCCCCAGGTCGCCGTCTTCGACACCGCGTTCCACACGACGATGCCGGAGTCCGCGGCGCGCTACGCGATCGACCCGAAGATCGCCGACCGGCACCGCATCCGCCGCTACGGCTTCCACGGCACCTCGCACGCCTACGTCTCCCGGGAGACCGCGCGGCTGCTGGGCAAGGAGCCGTCCGAGGTGAACGTCATCGTGCTGCACCTGGGCAACGGCGCCTCGGCGTCCGCGGTACAGGGGGGCCGGTGCGTGGACACCTCGATGGGGCTGACGCCCTTGGAGGGGCTGGTGATGGGTACGCGATCCGGTGATCTGGATCCGGCCGTCATCTTCCATTTGGCACGTGTTGGCGGAATGTCCATGGACGAGATCGACACTCTCCTCAACAAGAGGAGCGGTCTGTTCGGTCTCTGCGGGGACAACGACATGCGGGAGATCCGCCGGCGGATCGACGAGGGCGACGAAGAGGCCCGGCTCGCCTTCGACATTTACATTCACCGGCTCAAGAAGTACATCGGCGCCTATTTCGCCGTACTCGGGAACGTGGACGCGGTGGCCTTCACGGCGGGCGTCGGCGAGAACGCGGCGCCGGTGCGGGAGGCCGCGATCACGGGCCTGGAGGGGCTCGGAGCGGCGGTCGACCCGGAACTGAACGCCGTGCGCGGCGACGGACCGCGGCTGATTTCCCCGGCGTCCGCGCGGGTGGCCGTGGCCGTGGTGCCGACGGACGAGGAACTGGAGATCGCGACCCAGACCTACGCACTGGTCGGAAAGAACAACTGAATAGCACCTGAGCGGTGTGGCACTCATTTGTATCTTCCGCCAGACGGAATATTCCGTAGCGAAACAAACCGATAGGATCGCCCCATGCGCCGTTCGAAAATCGTCTGTACTCTCGGCCCCGCGGTCGACACCCACGAGATGCTCGTCGCCATGATCGAGGCGGGCATGAATGTAGCCCGGTTCAATTTCAGCCACGGCACCCACGCCGAGCACCAGGCGCGGTACGACCGCGTCCGTGCCGCCTCCAAGGAGACCGGCCGGGCCATCGGTGTCCTCGCCGACCTCCAGGGCCCGAAGATCCGCCTGGAGACCTTCGCGGAGGGTCCGGTCGAGCTCGAGCGCGGTGACGAGTTCGTCATCACGACCGAGGACGTGCCCGGCGACAAGCACATCTGCGGTACGACGTACAAGGGGCTGCCGGGCGACGTCTCGCGCGGCGACCAGGTCCTCATCAACGACGGCAACGTCGAGCTGAAGGTCCTGGACGTCGAGGGCCCCCGGGTGAAGACGATCGTCATCGAGGGCGGTGTCGTCTCCGACCACAAGGGCATCAACCTGCCCGGCGCGGCCGTCAACGTGCCCGCGCTGAGCGAGAAGGACATCGAGGACCTGCGCTTCGCCCTCCGGATGGGCTGCGACCTGGTCGCGCTGTCCTTCGTCCGGGACGCCAAGGACGTCCAGGACGTGCACCGCGTCATGGACGAGGAGGGCCGGCGGGTCCCCGTCATCGCCAAGGTGGAGAAGCCGCAGGCGGTGGAGAACATGGAGGACGTCGTGATGGCGTTCGACGGCGTGATGGTCGCGCGTGGCGACCTCGCCGTCGAGTACCCGCTCGAGAAGGTCCCCATGGTGCAGAAGCGCCTGATCGAGCTGTGCCGGCGCAATGCCAAGCCGGTGATCGTGGCGACCCAGATGATGGAGTCGATGATCACCAACTCCCGTCCGACCCGCGCCGAGGCCTCCGACGTGGCCAACGCGATCCTGGACGGCGCCGACGCGGTCATGCTCTCGGCCGAGTCGAGCGTGGGCGCGTACCCGATCGAGACGGTCCGGACGATGTCGAAGATCGTCCGTGCGGCCGAGCAGGAGCTCCTCTCCAAGGGCCTGCAGCCGCTGGTCCCGGGCAAGAAGCCGCGGACGCAGGGCGGTTCGGTGGCCCGTGCGGCCGCCGAGATCGCCGACTTCCTCGGCGGCAAGGGCCTGATCGCCTTCACCCAGTCCGGTGACACCGCGCGCCGCCTCTCCCGCTACCGCGCGTGCCAGCCGATCATCGCCTTCACCACGGACGAGTCCACCCGCAACCAGCTCACCCTGAGCTGGGGCGTCGAGTCGCACGTCGTGCCGTTCGTGAACACCACCGACGAGATGGTCGACCTGGTGGACCAGGAGATCGCCAAGCTGAGCCGGTTCGACTCGGGCGACACGGTCATCATCACCGCCGGCTCGCCCCCCGGCGTCCCCGGCACCACCAACATGCTCCGCGTGCACCACATCGGCGGCAGCAACTGACGAGCCCCGCAAGGGCTTTGAACGGCACTGAGGGCGCCCCCCGCGCAGGGGGGCGCCCTCAGTCGTCCGCGGCTCCCGGACGGGCTTGCGTGACCGCTCAGTCGGTCGTGTACACGTGCATGCCGGGCACGTGGAGGCTGCCGCCGAACTGGGCCGCCTGGACCACCTTCACGTTGGTGAAGTAGATCAGCGGGATGTTCAGCGGGGGCGGGCTGTCGGGGCTGAAGGTCACCGGGATCAGGCCGAACAGGTTGCCGGAGATGCTCTCGGTGTACATGACCGTGTCGCCGTTGCGGATGGTCGACGTCGAGCCCTTGGCGGCCTGCACGTGGTACGTCTTGTTCGCCTGCTTGTCGTTGACCGTCTGGTGCAGGTCACCGATGTCCGTGCCGCCCGAGATGACGTACTTCAGCACCTTCTTCTTGGTGCCGTTGGCCGTCTTCACCTCGACGACGCCCTGATAGTCGGCGCCCTTGAGGAGCAGGGAGCTGGCGTTCAGGTACCACGGGTCGTCCGCCACCGGCGTCTTGTTGTCGACGCCGCTCTCGTCGTCCGTGGCCACCGGGCAGTCGTCCGCCGCGTCGGAGGCGCTCGCGGACGGGGCCGGCGTCGCCGACCCGGCCGCGTCCTGCGCCGCCTTCACGGTGTCCTCGGCCGTCTTCGAGACCTTGTCGGTGGTGTTCTTCACCGTGTCCGAGACCGTCTTGCCCGCCTTGGAGGCGGTGTCCTTGACGGTGTCGGAGACCTTCGTGCCGGCCGAGTCCGACGTCGACGTACCGGAGCCGGACGCCGACGCCGAGGGCGCGGCGGACGACGGGGACGCGGACGGTGTGGGGCTCGCGGACGAGGTGCCGGAGTCCTTGCCGCCGGTCAGGACGTCGCCGAGCGTGTCGCCGATGGTGTCCAGCAGGTTGCCGCTGCTCTGGGACGCGGACGGGGTGGGCGTGGCCGTGTCGCCGCCGGAGCCCTTGTCGGACGTGCCGGAGCCGGGGTCGGAGGAACCGGTGGTCGCGCTCGGCTCGGGCGTGCCCTGGTCGCCGGAACCTGAATCCGGCGAAGAGGTCTTGCCCGTGTCCTTGGCACCGCCGGCGTCCTTGCCGTCCTCGGCGTCGGTGCCCGGCGTGGCCGTGTCCGTCGGCTTCGTGCTCTCCGAGGCGGACGGCGACGGCGAGGCCGAGGCGTCACCGGAGTCGTCCAGCGCCTTGACGCAGTCCTTGTACTCGTCGGCCGTCAGGCTCTTGGCCGACGTCGAGGGGGACGGACTGCCGTTGTCGGCCAGCGCGAGCGTGGAGGTGAACCCCATGCCCACGATCACCGCGGTCGGCATCGCCACGGAGGCTATCGCCTTGCCGGCCGGCATGTGGAACCTGGTGAACAGCGGCTTCCTGGGTGCCGCGTGGCGGGGACCGGTTCTCGCGCGGGACCCGTCCACATCGGTCCCGCGGATCGCCTCGTCAGCCGGCACTGTGCCTCCCGTTCGCCCCGTTGGCCGGGCTCGTTCCTGACAGGTCGTTCGTGCTCACCGGGTCCGTGCCCTGGTGGGGCAGCGGAGCGAATCCGGCGGTGTCGCCCTTGTCCGGAGCGGTCCCGGGGGCCTCACCTGCGGCCTCGGCGGCCGGTTCCGGCTGCTCGGTGGCGCCCGGCGCCCAGGCCACGGCCATCGCTCCACCGATGAGGGAGAGCAGGAAGCCCAGGACGAAGCCACCGAAGTTGGACACGGGGATGGACACCAGTGCGAGGAGGATCGCGGCGACTCCCGCGAAGGTCCGCACGTGCTTCTGGAACCAGAGACTGACGCCCAGGACGATCAGCAGCACACCGATGATCAGGGATCCGGCTCCCGCAGTGGTCGCCATCGCCAGCGTCAGATGGCCGAACTGCAGGTGGGCGTACGGGAAGTACATGATCGGAACGCCGCCGAGCAGGACGAACAGACCGGCCCAGAACGGACGCGTGCCCCGCCAGGCGCGGAACTGCTGCCTCCGGTGGGTGAACTGGCCGGGTGCGGCGGCAGGGGTCTCGGCGCTCATGGAAAACAGCTCCCTGGTGCGGTGTTGCTGTGGTGGTGATGTGTGCCGCGTGCGCGGACGCGGCCGGAGTGTGGGACGGGCGGGGGCGCCACCGGCTCCCCCGCCCGTCATCGAGTGCTTAGTAGCACTCCTTGACACCCGTCGCCAGCGACATGTGGAGACCGCTGAGCTTGAAGGTTCCGGCGGTGGTCGCCCACGCCGTCTGCTTCACGCCGACCAGCGTGGCCTTGTCGGCCTGCTGCGCGAAGCCGAAGGGGTTGGCCTGCTCGCCGCCACCCTTCATGCCCGGACCCTTGGAGGCGTCCTTCGCGGCCACACCGATGTCGATGTTGTCGAACGTCGCGTCGGCGTTGAGGTCGGCAACGTCGATGTAGATGTTGTCGGCCTGGACCTTGTCGTGGCCCTCGCCGCCGGCGCGCAGGATCAGGCTGACGTTGCCGAAGACCGGCACGTCGGGCGTGACCACGGACTGGCACAGGTTGGTGATCTCGGCGTGCTTGAACGCCGAGACGGCAACCGGGTGGGCCGTCTTCTTGCCGTCCATCGTGTAGCCGCTGTCGATGGCTCCGTACTGCTCGAAGCCGGTGCCGACGAGCGAGTCGGCGGACACCTTGAACGACTGGCCGGACACGCTGAACGAAGCGGCGAGAGCGCCCTGTGCGAGGGCCACACCTATACACGCCGTGGCGGCGACGCTGGGCACCATGACCACAGCGAACCGCTTCCATCTGGTCCCGCCACGCACCTGGGACTCCATATTTCCTCCTTCTCGGACGTACATCTCCTGGCCCGGACTCGCCCCGGTCGGCGGCTCAGCCAGGCAGGGATGGGAGAAGTGCTACGTCCTCGGGAAGGAGAGCGCCTGCACTCGGTGGCGCGAACCGCGCCCGAATCACCGGCGATCACCCCCGAGCGACAACCACTGGTCGCGCCTGACACGCATCACGCACAACCTTGCTGGACAGGCTTCGCCGGACGGCGAAGACCCCCCTGCCCAAGAGCCGGCGCCACTGCCGCCGGATCTGCTCGGTGGGGACCCAGAGTCTCCTGCGACCCGACCGGTTGCCGGGGTGCGGGAATGGACCGAGCGTCGCCGATCGTGGTGCATTCTCGGCCCGGGCACAAGGGGGTTCGTTACTGGCTAGTAACGGGCGGATAACCGGAGGACGACCGGCCGATCTCGGAGTGCGACGCTCGGTTGCATCGAGGGCCAGAGCAAAGCCGTTGATCCCTGGATGAAACCAGACAGATCAACGGCCTCGATTTACTCCGAGTAACAGCGGCCGCGATTACCAAGATTTGGTAAAGCGCGGCCGCCCTGACAGCTCGTCGGCGAATCTTTCACCCCGGCATCACAAGCCGGGGCGTTTAGCGACTGGTCAGAACAGGGCGCGCGCCAGCGCGCGGCGGGCCCCGATCACCCGCGGATCGTCGAGGCCCACGACCTCGAACAGCTCCAGCAGCCGGCGCCGTACGGTGTCCCGGTCGTCACCCGCGGTGCGCTGCACGGTCTCGATCAACCGCCCGAAGGCGTCGTCGACATGACCGCCCACCAGGTCCAGGTCGGCGGCGGCGATCTGCGCGTCCACGTCGGCCGGCTTCTCGGCGGCCTCCCGGCGCACCTTCTGCGGGTCGAAGTCCTGCACGCGCTGGAGCAGTTCGGCCTGCGCCAGGCCCAGCTGGGCCTCCGGGTGGGCCGGGTCGTCGGCCAGCACGTTCTTGTACGCCTGGATCGCACCGCCCAGGTCGCCCGCGTCGAGGGCCTGCGCGGCGGCGTTCAGCGTCGCCTCGTACGGGCCCACGGGCACCCCGGTCTCGGCGGCACCGCCGGCCTCGGCGTCCGGGTCGACGGTCAGGCCGGTCAGCCCGAACCGCTGCTCGGCGACCTGCACCAGCTGGTCCAGGGTCTCCCGGATCTGCTGCTCGGGGGTCACCCCCTGGAAGAGCGGCAGCGCCTGGCCCGCGACGACCGCGAACACGGCCGGGATGCCCTGCACCCCGAACTGCTGCATCAGCATCTGGTTGGCGTCGACGTCGATCTTGGCGAGGAGGAAGCGACCGGCGTACTCGACGGCCAGTCGCTCCAGGACCGGGCTGAGCTGCTTGCAGGGCTCACACCACTCGGCCCAGAAGTCGATGACGACGGGTACTTCGGCGGAGCGCTGCAGTACGTCGCGCTCGAAGCCGGCTTCGTCGACGTCGATGACGAGGTCGGCCGGCGAGACGGCCCCCGTCCCACCCTGCCGGGCGGCTTCGGCGCGCGCCTGCTCGGCCTTGGCCTTGGCCTCCTGGGCCGCCTTCACCGCGGCGAGGTCGACGACACCGCTCATGGACATGTTCCGTGGCTGCATGCGTCTATCCTCCCCGTTCCGGCGCCGGAATGAAAAAAGCGAGGTGCCGGCGCCGGGTCCCCACCCCACGCCGTGGTCGTCGCCCGTGTACGTCCCTCACGAGCTTTCGCTACGACCCGTAGCGTAATGGCATCGGGGCACCTCGCGACACCACACCCCGGTGATCTCCCTCACGACGCCACGGGAACCGCCGGTTTATGGTCAGTGGATGCAGAGCCGCACCCCAGCGGGCCGTACCGGCCGCCCGCGCAGCGCCGCCGCGGACACCGCGATCCTGGCCGCGACGCGGGAGGCGCTGGTCGAGCTGGGATGGTCCAAGCTCACCCTCGGGGACGTGGCGACCCGCGCCGGGGTCGCCAAGACCACGCTGTACCGCCGCTGGGCCGGCAAGAACGAACTGGTCGTGGACGCGGTGGCGGAGCTGTTCGACGAGCTCGAACTGCCCGACCGCGGCAGTCTCGCCGCCGACATCGAGGGCGTGGTCCTGCAGTTCGCGGCCATCCTGGCCCGGCCGGAGGCCAAGAGCGGTCTGATGGCGGTGGTCGCGGAGTCGACCCGGGACGACGCGCTGCGCGAGCGCATCCGCGCGTCGATCGTCGAGCGTCAGATACGGCTGGTTCTGGAGGGTCGGGAGCGGGCCCAGCGGCGCGGCGAACTCCCCCCGGAGCCGGACCCCGCCGAGGCGGCCCGCACGGTGGACCTCATCTTCGACGTGGTGGCGGGCGCGGTGGTGCACCGCACCCTGGTGAGCGGAAAGCCGGCGGACGAGGACTGGGTGCACGACTTCACCCGGGTCCTGCTGCTCGGCCTGACGGCGGCGGAACCGACTGCGGCCGAGTAGCCCGCCCGGCCCCGGCCGGCCGTGTGGCCGGGCCGGGTGGCGGGCGCCGGGCTAGAAGCCTGCCGGTTCCGTGTACACGCCCCACTCGTCGCGCAGCACCCCGCAGATCTCGCCCAGCGTGGCCTCGGCGCGCACCGCGTCCAGCATCGGCTCGATCATGTTGGCGCCGGAGCGGGCCGCGTCCAGCATCGCCGCCAGCGCGGAGCGCACCGCGGCGTCGTCGCGCGCCGCCTTCCGCTCGGCGAGCACCCGCACCTGCTCGCGCTCCACCTCGTGGCTGACCCGCAGGATCTCCAGGTCCCCGGTGACGGAGCCGGTGCCCACGTTGACGCCGACGACCCGCTTCTCGCCCTTCTCCAGGGCCTGCTGGTAGCGGAACGCCGACTCGGCGATCTCGCCGGTGAACCAGCCGTCCTCGATCCCGCGCAGGATGCCGGAGGTGATCGGGCCGATCGGGTGCCGCCCGTCGGGGTGCGCCCTCAGGCCCCGCTCCCTGATCTGCTCGAAGATCTTCTCCGCGTCCGCCTCGATCCGGTCCGTCAGCTGCTCGACGTACCACGAACCGCCCAGCGGGTCGGCCACGTTGCCGACCCCGGTCTCCTCCATCAGCACCTGCTGGGTGCGCAGCGCGATCTCGGCGGCCTGCTCGCTGGGCAGCGCGAGGGTCTCGTCCAGCGCGTTGGTGTGCAGGGAGTTGGTGCCGCCGAGGACGGCGGCCAGCGCCTCCACGGCGGTACGCACCACGTTGTTGTACGGCTGCTGCGCGGTCAGCGAGACCCCGGCGGTCTGCGTGTGGAAGCGCAGCCACTGGGCCTTGTCGCTCTTCGCGCCGTACACCTCCCGCATCCAGCGCGCCCAGATCCGCCGCGCGGCCCGGAACTTGGCGATCTCCTCGAAGAAGTCGACGTGCGCGTCGAAGAAGAAGGACAGACCCGGCGCGAAGACGTCCACGTCGAGGCCGCGCGAGAGGCCCAGCTCCACGTACCCGAAGCCGTCGGCGAGCGTGTACGCCAGCTCCTGCGCGGCCGTGGCCCCGGCCTCGCGGATGTGGTAGCCGGAGACGGAGAGCGGCTTGTAGGCGGGGATGCCGGCCGCGCAGTGCTCCATCAGGTCGCCGATGAGGCGCAGGTGCGGCTCGGGCTGGAAGAGCCACTCCTTCTGCGCGATGTACTCCTTGAAGATGTCGGTCTGCAGGGTGCCGTTGAGCACCCCGGGGTCGACCCCCTGCCGCTCGGCGGCGACCAGGTACATGCAGAAGACGGGCACGGCGGGCCCGCTGATCGTCATGGAGGTCGTGACGTCACCGAGCGGGATGTCCTTGAACAGGACCTCCATGTCGGCGGCGGAGTCGATGGCGACGCCGCAGTGCCCGACCTCGCCGAGCGAGCGCGGTTCGTCGGAGTCGCGGCCCATGAGGGTCGGCATGTCGAAGGCCACGGACAGACCCCCGCCGCCCGCGGCGAGGATCATCTTGTACCGCTCGTTGGTCTGCTCGGCGTTGCCGAAGCCGGCGAACTGGCGGATGGTCCAGGTGCGCCCGCGGTAGCCGGTCGGATGGAGCCCGCGCGTGAACGGGTACTCCCCGGGCCAGCCGATCCGCTCGAATCCCTCGTAGGTGTCGCCCGGTCGGGGCCCGTACACCGGCTCCACGGGGTCGCCGGAGAGCGTGGTGAAGTCAGCGTCGCGCTTGCGTGCGGCGTCGTAGCGGGCCTGCCAGCGGCGGCGGCCCTCGTCGATGGCGTGAGCGTCCATACCCTCGAATTTACTTGGACGTCCTAGTAAATGTCGATGGCTGACCGCCGTACGGAACTCGTACGGCGGTAAAACCTAGGCCTTGGCGACGGCCGGCTCCCGGCCGGCGGTACCGGCCTCCAGCTCGCGGCTGATCCTGCGCTCGACGAAGAACGCGGCCGTGGGGATGGTGCCCGCGAGCAGCACCCACAGCTGCTTGCCGACCGGCCACTTCGCCTTGGACCCCAGGTCGAAGGCGAACACCAGGTAGACGACGTACAGCCAGCCGTGGGCGATGGCGACGACCCGCGTGAAGTCGGCGGCACCGCTCATGTCGAACCCGTACTTCGCGATCATGCTCAGGCACAGCAGCACCAGCAGGACACCGGTGGTGTAGGCCAGGACGCGGTAGCGGGTCAGCACGCTCTTCTTCATGCCCACGAGCGTAACCACCCGTTCCGGGAGATCTTGCCCCGGGTCACTCCTCGTCGAAGTCGTGTGCCGAGATCCGCAGCGGACGGAGCATCGCGAAGATCTCCTGGCACTCCTCCGCGTCGTACGCGCCCAGGCCGAAGTCCATGGACATGAGGTCGCGGGTGGCCGCGTCGACCACCTCGCGGCCCTTGTCGGTGATGACGGCGAGGGTGCCGCGGCCGTCGTTGGGGTTGGGTCGCTTGGCGACCAGCCCGGACCTGACCAGCCGGTCCACGGTGTTCGTGACGGACGTGGGATGCACCATCAGCCGCTCGCCGATCTTGGACATCGGCAGCTCACCGGCCTTGGAGAAGGTGAGCAGCACCAGCGCCTCGTACCGGGCGAACGTCAGCCCGTACGGCTTGACCACCGCGTCCACCTCGGCGAGCAGGATCTGGTGGGCCCGCATGATCGAGGTGATGGCGGCCATGGACGGCACGTTTCCCCAGCGCTGCTTCCAGAGCTCGTCGGCACGCGCGATGGGGTCGAACGGAAGGCTGAGTGGCTTCGGCACGTCATCAGACCCTACCGGCCGGTCATATGCCGGGCAGCCCCGTCTCGGCTTTCGGTCGCCCGGGCCGCCAGGGCCAGCCCGCAGCAGCACAGGACGCCCACCGCGCCGGCCCCCACCACGGCCGCCCCGACCCCCGCCACCTCGGCCGCCACACCGGCGAGCGCCATGCCGGCGCCCTGGACCGTCATCAGGCCCGCGCTCAGCAGGGTCATGGCCCGCCCGCGCAGCTCCTCGGGCACGGCCCGCACGAACCACTGGTCCAGGCCGAGGGTGTACGCGGATCCGGCCCCGGACAGCAGCAGGAGCAGCAGCGAGCCGGTGAGCCCCGGGTGGAGGGCGTAGCCGAGGTAGGGCAGCAGGGTCAGGCAGAGCAGGGGCAGCGCGACGCGTTCCCGGGCCGCGGGGCGCAGCCGGGCCCCGGCGAACAGCTCGCCGGCCACCGTGCCGACGGGCAGGGCGCACATCAGCAGGCCGAGGCCGGTGGAACCGCTGCCGAGGGCGTCGGCGTACGGCGCGGCCAGCGCCTCGGGGACGACGGAGAACGCCGCCGGCACCCAGAACAGCAGGAGCAGCACCCGGACGCGGGGGCGGGCGAGCAGCTGCCGCAGGCCCGGCGGGGCGTCGCCGCCCGGCCGGGTGCGGGCGGGCCGGTGCCGGGTGCCGAGGCGCAGCAGCGCCGCGGAGGCGAGGAAGGTCCCGACGGTGATCAGCAGGGCGTGGCGCGGGGTGACCACGGTGAGCAGCAGACCGCCGAGGCCGAATCCGACGAGCAGGGCGCTCTGGGCGACGATCCGCAGCAGGGAGCGGCCGAGCACGAACAGGTCGCCGTCGCCGAGGACGTCGGCGAGGGTGGCCATGCGGGTGCCGGAGAACACCGGGGCGACGACGGCGAGGCAGCAGCGCAGCACGAGGAGCGGGCCGATGCCCGGGCCCGGTGCCGCCATCAGGGCGACACAGCCCGCGCACACCAGGTCGCAGACCACGAGCACGCGCCGGGCCGGGAACCGGTCGGCGACCGGGGCGAGCAGGGTGCCGCCGACGGCGTAGGGCAGGAAGCCCAGGGCGAAGGTGAGCGCGCTCCACAGGGGGGAGCGGGTCAGGTCGTAGACGAGGACGGACAGCGCGACCTCACTGACGATCATGCCGAGCATGGACAGGACGTGCGCGGCGAAGACGGCCCGGAACTCGGGCACGGCGAGGACACGGCCGTATCCGGCGGGCGCCGGGGCCTGGGCAGGTGCGGACATGCCGGGCAGCGTGCCCCGCCGGGGACGGTCACCCGTAGAGTTTCGGCTCAGGCCGAATGTCCCGCGAGCCGGCGATCAGGTGGTGCCCGTGCCCTCACGTCTTCACTTCGGCGACGACGACTTCCTGCGCTGCCGGTTCGCCCTCTCGCCCGTCTGGGAGACGCAGGAGGCGGTGCGGACGCTCAAGCGGCCGGACCGGCACGGGTACCACGCGCCCTGGCTGCGCCGGATCCGGGACGCGGCGGCCGGGCTCGATCTCGCGCCGCTGTGGCTGCTGATGCCGAGACGCGGGCACAGCCCCGACTGGCTGGTCCCGCCGCTGCTCGGCCCGGCGGTGTCCTTCGCGGAGGAGATCTCGGCGATCCGGGCGGCCGATCCGGAGGCGGCCCGGGCGGACACCGCCGCGTCGCTGGCGTGCACACCGGGCGCGCTGGACTCGCCGCGGGGCCGGGCCTGGCTGGCGGATCCCGGGCGGATGGTGCGGGAGCTGGCGGACGCGCTGGAGGAGGCGTGGCGGGTGCTGGTCGAGCCGGACTGGCCCCGGTTGCGGGCCTTGCTGGAGGCGGACGTCGCCTTCCACTCGCGGCGGCTGGCCGAGGTGGGCCTCGGCGGGCTGCTGCCGGAGATCCACGCGCGCTGCGGCTGGCAGGAGACGACGCTGACCGTGCAGTCGCGCGGCGAGCACGAACGGCACCTGGGCGGCCGGGGGCTGGTGCTGATGCCGAGCGTCTTCACCTGGCCGGACGTGATCAGCAGCTTCCCGCCGCCCTGGCAGCCGGCCGTGATCTACCCGGCGCGGGGCGTCGGCGGGCTGTGGGCGGAACCGGCCGAGCGGACGCCCGAGGCGCTGGTACGGCTGCTGGGCCGCAACCGGGCGGCCGTGCTGACCGCGCTCGACGAACCGGCCGGTACCACCGCCCTCGCCCACCGTCTGCGGCTCGCGCCCTCGTCGGTCTCCGCCCATCTGACCGTGCTGCGCGACGCGGGCCTGCTGACCGCCCGCCGCTACGGCCATCAGGTGCTGTACGAGCGGACACCTCTGGGGATGGCGCTGACGTCGGCGGGCTGACGCCTCCTGGGTCAGCGGCTCTGCCGGCGCAGACGGTGGCGTACCGCTCGCTGCGCGACGGGGCCGAGTTCCTCCAGCGCGGTGACGAGGGCGCCCAGCCCCTCCAGGGCGTCGAGGGCCGCGTGGGCGCCCCGCTCGTCGACGCCCTCGTACAGTTCGATGCCGACGAAGGAGGCGGCGACGGCCCGGGCCAGGCCGGCGGGGTCGGTGAACTCGCCGAGGGGGGTCGCCGCGAGGACGCGGCGCAGCGCGCCCTCGATCTCGGCGATCCACAGGTCGAGTCCGGCCGCGGTGGCGGGGCCGAGTCCGGCGTGGGTCTGGGCACCGGCGAGCAGCTGGCCGAGGAGTGCCACGTGCCCCTCGGCGCGCTCCTGGTCGTGCATCTCGCGGCCGACGGTGAGGAGTTCGGACAGGGAGGTGACGGCGGCGAGCCGGTCCCGGTACGTGGCCACGGACTTCTCCGCGCCGTACCGGCAGGCCGCCGCCAGCAGTTCGTCCACCGAGCCGAAGTGGTAGAAGACCAGCGCCTGGTTGACGCCGGCCGCCGAGGCCACCGTACGGGCCGAGGTCTTGGCGATGCCCTGCTCGGTGAGGGTGCGCAGGGCGCCCTCCAGCAGCTTGGTCTTGGTCTCCTGGGACTTCGCCGTCTCCGGGCTCATGCGCGCGCCTCCTCCCGCACGGGGCGCAGCCCCGGCCGTACCCCGAGGGTGCGGACGTCCGTGTACGCGGCCGTGAAGGAACCCTCGTAGCCGAAGAGCGGTCCGAAGAAGCGGTTGACCACCCGGACCCGGATGCGGAAGCGGCCGGCGTCCTCGTCGTAGGACTCGCGCACCTCGGCCGTGGCGCCGAGGAGTTCGGGCACCCGGACGTCCACCGGCCCTTCCCGGAAGCGGTGTTCGCCGGAGCGGATGAGCAGGGAGCCGTCGGGCTCGGCGCGCAGGTGCAGTTCGCTCGCGAGGTGCTGGTGGGTGCCGAGGTAGTCGAGGATGCGGTCGCCCCGGGGGCCGAGCACCATCTGGGCGTCGAAGCGGCGGCTGCGGCCGGGCAGTTCGAAGGTGCGCACGAAGCTCACCGTCTCACGCCCCAGGCCGTCGGTGTACGGCACGTTCTCGATCACGAAGGGGATGTCGCGGCCGGCCTCGGGGACCAGGATGTTGCGGGTGGCGCCCAGCGCCAGGAAGGGCTTCACGAACGCGGGTCCGTGCCAGACGCGGTCCATCACGCCCCGGCCGGTGCAGGCCTCGCCGCTCGCGAGGCCCACGGAGAAGCGGCGCCGCAGCCGTGGGTGCAGCCGGTCGAAGCCGGCGCCCATGACGGTCTCGAACATCGAGGTCACGAGGGCTTCTCCAGGGTGCGCAGCAGGCGGGGCGCCCGGGTCCGCGTGACGGGGGCCCGCAGGCAGCGCCGGGCCGCCGGGGTGCAGGGGAGCGGTTCCTTGAACAGGACGAGGGAGATGCCGACCACGAGCAGCAGCGGGCAGAGGAAGGCCGCGGTGTCGGCGAAGGGCCCGAACAGGCGCAGGAACGGGTCGGTGCCGAGCGCGCTCAGGCAGAGTCCGAGGACGAGCGCGCGGACCGCGAGTTCGGCGAGCCAGTTGAGCAGGGCGCGTTCGGGGGTGATGCCCCGCTCCAGCCAGAGTCTGAGCCGGTCGAAGGACCACGCGGTCGCCCAGCCCATGAGCGGGCGGAACAGCGCCCGGTCGCCGAGGGCGCCGAGGGCGCCCCAGCGGGGGCGGTAGTCGTAGCCGGTGAGGAAGCGGACGCCGTGCGCCTCCGGTACGTAGCGCCAGTAGCCGCTTCCCTCGGCGATCAGGGAGAGGGGGTGCGGGGAGGAGAAGCGCAGGGCGGAGGTGCGGGTGCCGTCGGGGCGCTCCTTCTCGCCGGCCGCGACGCCGGTGCCGGAGACGGTGAGGAACGGCAGCAGGCGCGTGGAGTAGCTGAAGCGCTGCGGCTCCCCCTCCACGCGCGGGAGGTACGCGATCTCGGTGAAGCGCAGGTCCCAGCGCTGGTGCCGGGCGGGGTCCTGGGTACGGGCCCACAGCTCGTCGAGGTCGGCGCGTATGTGCGTCTCTATGTAGAGACCCATGTGTTCCCCCACGTCAGGCCATTGTTTTGAGCGACCGCTCAAACATTCGTGGAAAAAAAATACACCCCCTTGAGCGATCGCTCAAAGAGCGGGTACGAGAGAACCCCGGTCCTGGGGACCGGGGTTCGGGGGCCGAGGGCCCGCGGGATCACTGCGCCAGGTACCGCTCCACGGTCTCCACCTTGGAGGTGAGGCCGTCGGTCACACCGGGCCGGATGTCCGCCTTGAGGACCAGCGAGACACGCGGGGCACGGGCCTCGACGGCGGCCACGGCACGCCGTACGACGGCCATGACCTCGTCCCACTCGCCCTCGATCGAGGTGAACATCGCGTCGGTGCGGTGGGGCAGTCCCGACTCGCGGACCACGCGGACGGCGTCGGCGACGTACTCCCCCACGTCCTCACCGACCCCGAGGGGCGTCACGGAGAAGGCGACGATCATACGTTCACGACCCCTTCCTTGCGGGCGCGGGCCGCGATGACCGCGTCCTCGGCCTCACGGCGCAGCCTGCGCTCGGCGAAGAAGCCGCCGGTGGGCAGCACCGAGAGGACGAAGTAGAGGGCCGCGGTGCCCAGGGGCCACTTGGTGCGGTTCCAGGCGTCCGCCCAGAAGATCACGTAGAAGACGAACAGCACACCGTGGATCGCGCCCATCACGGGGACCGCGTTGAAGTCCGTGGTCCGCTTCAGCACCGAGCACAGGAGCAGGATCAGGAAGGACACGGCCTCGGGGGCGGAGACCAGGCGGAGGCGGCGGAGGGCGGTGGCGGTCTTGATGTCCACGGGTCACCTTCGGTGGGAGTGTCGAACGACGGTCTGCCGATTACGGACTGCCGGTTTGTGAACGCACGCACAAGCGTTCTCCCATTGTGGCAAACCGCGGCCCTAGGGGTCCGCTCAGGGTCGCTCTCCACCCCCGGGCCCTGTTCGCCCCACCCGTCCGGCCGCTACTTTCCCAGCGTGGCGATGTTCCGACTCCAAGGCAGCAAGGTGCTGGCCGTCGACATGACCGGGGACGCCGTGAAGGCGAAGAACGGCTCGATGGTCGCGTACGACGGTCAGATGGCCTTCAGGAAGCTGAGCGGCGGCGGCGAGGGGCTGCGCGGGATGGTGACCCGGCGGCTCACCGGCGAACAGATGACGGTGATGGAGGTGAAGGGGCACGGGACCTGCTGGTTCGCGGACCGTGCGTCCGAGATCAACCTGGTCGCCCTGAGGGGGGACAAGCTCTACGTCGAGTCGAGCAATCTGCTGGCGACGGACGCGGGACTGAGGACGGGCACGACGTTCACGGGGCTGCGCGGCGCCTCGCAGGGCAACGGGCTCTTCACGACGACCGTCGAGGGGCACGGCCAGGCGGCGATCATGTCCGACGGCCCGGCGGTCGTGCTGCGGGTCAGCCCGCAGTACCCGCTGGCCGTCGACCCGGGCGCCTACATCGCCCACCAGGGCGAGGTGCGGCAGTCCTTCCAGTCCGGTGTGACGTTCCGCACGTTCCTCGGGGAGGGCGGCGGCGAGGCGTTCCAGATCCGCTTCGAGGGCGACGGCCTGGTGTACGTGCAGCCGAGCGAGCGGAACACGATCGCGGGGGACCTGTGACATGACCTTCCGAGAGATCAACTCCAAGATGGTCGAGGCGACGGTGCTGCCGGGGCAGCGGCTGTACAGCCAGCGCGGGGCCATGCTCGCCTACAAGGGGGAGGTGTCCTTCACCCCCGACATCCAGGGCGGTCAGGGCGGGCTGATGTCGATGCTCGGGCGACGGGTGGCCGGCGAGGCGACGCCGCTCATGTCGGTCGAGGGCAGCGGCACGGTCTTCTTCGGGCACGGCGGCCACCACGTCCATGTCATCAGCCTTTCCGGCGACACCCTCTACGTGGAGGCGGACCGCCTGCTCGCCTTCGAGGGCACCCTCCAGCAGGGCACGATGTTCCTGGGCTCGCAGGGCGGCGTCATGGGCCTGGTCCGGGGCCAGGTCACCGGGCAGGGACTGTTCACCACCACCCTGCGGGGCAACGGCTCGGTGGCCGTGATGGCGCACGGCGGCGTCTTCGAGCTCCCGGTCACCCCGCAGCGCCCGGTCCACGTCGACCCGCAGGCCTACGTCGCCCATCACGGGGACGTGCGCAACAAGCTGTCCACCGCGCTCGGGTGGCGCGACATGGTGGGCCGCGGCTCCGGCGAGGCCTTCCAGCTGGAGCTGAGCGGCAACGGCACGGTGTTCGTCCAGGCGTCGGAGGAAAAGCTGTGAGCGCGTACGGAGTGCCCGGCGGCCCGGTGGTCCACGACCCCATGACGCTGCCCGCCGACGACAACGTGAACACCTACACGTTCTGCGTCGAGCTCAAGGGCGGCCAGTGGTTCCTGCAGAAGGGGAAGATGATCGCCTACTACGGGGCGATCGAGTTCAACGGCATCGGGCACGGCCGACTCGACCGACTTGTCCGTACCTCGTTCCATTCGCCACTGCACGCGAGCGACTGGGTCGTGGCGCAGGGCTCGGGCAAGATGCTGCTGGCCGACCGGGCTTTCGACGTCAACTCCTACGACCTGGACGACGGGAACTTGACCATTCGCGCGGGCAACCTGCTCGCTTTTCAGCCAAGTCTCGCGCTCAAGCAATCGATCGTGCCGGGTTTTCTGACCCTGATCGGAACCGGAAAGTTCGTCGCCGCATCTAACGGTCCGGTGGTGTTCATGGAACCTCCGATCCGGGTCGACCCGCAGGCCCTCGTCGGGTGGGCCGACTGCCCGTCCCCGTGCCATCACTACGACCACGGATACTTGGCGGGTGTACTGGGCGGCCTACGTGCGATGACCGGCCTCGGCGGGGCCTCCGGCGAGGAGCACCAGTTCGAGTTCGTGGGGGCCGGGACGGTCCTGCTGCAGTCGACGGAGACCCTCATGACCGAGGCGGCCACGGGGGTGGTTCCGCCGGAGGCCGGGGTCCCCGGCGGTGGCGTAACGGCATCGGGTGGACACGGTCCGCAATCGTCGGGGGTACCGCGCCTTCCCGGACAGCTGGGAGACCTCCAGCGTCGCTTCGGGCTGTGAGCGGTAGTCTGCGGAGTGTGACATCGAACGCGTGCGCACAGTCACACCACCCGAAGTAGTTCGTCATTCAACTTCTTAGGTAGACTTCATTCATGGAGACCGAGACGGCCACGCGCTGGCTGACCGATGCGGAGCAGTGCGCCTGGCGCACCCACCTGGAGGTCAACAGGCTGTTGACGTACCAGCTCGAAAAGGACTTGCAGCCGTTCGGCCTGACTATGAACGACTACGAGATCCTGGTGAACCTGTCCGAGTCGGAGGACGTACGGATGCGGATGAGCGACCTCGCCTCCGCGACCCTGCAGTCCAAGAGCCGGCTCTCGCACCAGATCACGCGGATGGAGAACGCGAACCTGGTGCGCCGTGAGAACTGCGAGTCCGACCGGCGCGGACTGTTCGCCGTGCTGACCGAGCACGGCATGGAGACGATGCGGAAGGTGGCGCCGCACCACGTGGCGTCGGTGCGGCGGCACTTCATCGACCTTCTGTCGCCGGAGACACTGATAGAGCTGGACAAGGCGCTCAAGCCGATCGCCGAGCACCTGCGGGGACAGCGAGGGCGTCCCTAGCTCCGTTCGCCTGCCGGACAGGCCTCGGCCGGGCGGCCGGTCGCTCCGGCCCGCCCGGGCGGGGTGTCCCCGGCCGAAGAGGCCTGGTCAGCCGCCCGGCCGGCCCGCCACCGCACGGCCGACAGCGCGGGCAGCAGGGCCGCGCCGCCCGCGAGGGCGAAGCACGCCCACAGCGGCAGGCGGCCGATCAGCAGCCCCGCCACCAGCGCTCCCCCGGAACTTCCCGCGTTGACGCCCATGTTGACCCAGGCCCCGGCCCGGGTGCGGGCATCGGCCGACACCGTCTCGTCGGCCAGGAGATAGGCCGTCGTCAGCGCCGGGGCGAGGAACGCCCCGGCGACGGCCATCGCCACCGTGAGCGTCCACAGGTTCGGTGCCAGGCCGGCCGCCGCCACCGTCAGGCCCAGGGCGAGGGCGAACAGGAGCAGCCGCTCGCGGGCCGCCGACCGCCAGGGCACCGCCCCGTTCACCAGCCCGCCGACCGCGCTGCCCGCCGAGAGCGCGCCCAGCACCCACGGGACCGTGCCGGGATCGTAGGCGTGCGCCGAGGCGAAGGCCATCGCCAGCAGGTCCACCCCGCTGAGGGCCAGCCCCACGCCGAGGGCCACGGCCACGGGCGTCCCGAGCCCCCGTACTCCCCCGCGCCGCTGGGCGCGCGAGGCCGGCCGCGGACCCGGCATCACCGGGGACATGACGAAGGCGCAGGTGCCGGCCACGATCAGGAACGCGCTCAGCAGGAGGCCGGACGCCGGGTGCGCGAAGGCGGTCAGCGCGCCGATCAGTACGGGTCCGCAGACGTAGAGCAGTTCCTCCGCGACCCCGTCGAGGCTGTACGCACGGCGCAGCAGGTCCCGGTCCGGGAGCAGTTCGGCCCACAGGGCACGCATGGTCGGCCCGAGGGGCGGCGCGCACGCTCCGGCGAGCGCCGCGGCGGCCGCGAGGGCCGTCGGCGGTACCGCCGGACGCCAGGTCAGGGCCGCCAGGACGCACAGCAGGGTGCCGTAGAGCACCGACATCGGCAGCAGTGCGCGGCGGGGGCCGTGACGGTCGATCAAGGACGCCCTGACCGGCATCAGGAAGACCGACGTCGCGCCGAACAGGGACATCACCACGCCGGACACCGCGTAGGAGTCGGTGGCACGGGTGACGGAGAGCAGCACGGCGAGGGAGACCGTGCCGTAGGACAGCCGGGCGGTCAGGGCGGAGACGAAGGTGCGGCGCGCGTGCGGGACGCGCAGGACGGCGGCGTACGAAGGCCGCGCGGAGGCATGCGTGGACATGCTGACGTTCCTCTGTGTGAGGCGGAAGAGGGGACACCGAGGGACGCGGTGGCCACGGTCGGGCCCCGCGATCCGGTGCGCGCTCTACGCCAAGGAGAGGAACATGGCGGCCAACCTAGCAGCAGGCGGGCCGCGCGGGGGAGGTTCAGCCCTGCGTCAGGCTCGCGACCAGTTCGTCGGCCGCGCGGTACGGGTCCAGTTCACCGGCGACGATGCGCTCGGAGAGGGCGCTGAGCCGGCGGTCCCCGTGCAGGTCGCCGATGCGTTCGCGCAGGGCGGTGACCGCGATGGTCTCCACCTCGCGGGCCGCGCGGGCCCGGCGGCGCTCGGCGAGGACCCCGCGCTCCTCCATCCAGGCACGGTGCTTCTCCAGGGCCTCGACGACCTCGTCGACCCCCTCCGCGCGCGCGGCGACCGTCTTCACGATCGGCGGACGCCAGTCGCCGGCGGCGCGGGCCTCGCCCAGGCTCAGCATGTGGTTCAGCTCGCGGGCCGTGGCGTCGGCGCCGTCCCGGTCCGCCTTGTTGACGACGTACACGTCGCCGATCTCGAGGATGCCGGCCTTGGCCGCCTGGATGCCGTCGCCCATGCCGGGGGCCAGCAGGACGACCGAGGTGTCCGCCTGGGAGGCGATCTCCACCTCCGACTGGCCGACACCGACCGTCTCGACCAGGACCACGTCGCAGCCCGCCGCGTCCAGCACGCGGATCGCCTGCGGTGCCGACCAGGCCAGGCCGCCCAGATGACCGCGGGTGGCCATCGAGCGGATGTAGACGCCCGGGTCGGAGGCGTGCTCCGACATCCGGACCCGGTCACCGAGCAGGGCGCCCCCGGAGAACGGGGACGACGGGTCGACGGCCAGGACGCCGACCCGTTTGCCCTGTTTGCGATACGCCGTGACGAGCGCGGAGGTGGAGGTCGACTTGCCGACACCGGGCGAGCCCGTCAGACCGACGACGTACGCGTTGCCGGTCAGCGGGGCCAGTGCCGCCATGACCTCCCTGAGCTGCGGGGACGCCCCCTCCACCAGGGAGATGAGCCGGGCCACGGCCCGCGGCCGGCCTTCCCTGGCCTGGGCCACCAGAGAGGAGACGTCCTGCATCAAACAGCTCCGTTCACTTCACAGACGTTAAGGGGAACTCAGGCCTTCGGAACCCGGACGATCAGCGCGTCGCCCTGGCCGCCGCCACCGCACAGCGCGGCAGCGCCGACACCGCCGCCACGCCGCTTGAGCTCCAGCGCCAAGTGCAGCACGAGACGGGCGCCGGACATGCCGATCGGGTGGCCCAGCGCGATCGCGCCGCCGTTGACGTTCACCTTTTCCGTGGACACGCCGAGGTCCTTCATTGACTGCACGGCGACCGCGGCGAAGGCCTCGTTGATCTCGATGAGGTCGAGGTCGCCGACCTCCAGGCCGTCCTTCTTCAGGGCGTGCTGGATGGCGTTCGACGGCTGGGACTGCAGGGAGTTGTCCGGGCCGGCCACGTTGCCGTGGGCGCCGATCTCCGCGAGCCACTCCAGGCCCAGCTCCTCGGCCTTGGCCTTGCTCATGACGACCACGGCCGCCGCGCCGTCGGAGATCTGCGAGGCGGAGCCCGCGGTGATCGTGCCGTCCTTGGCGAAGGCCGGGCGCAGCTTGCCGAGCGACTCCGCGGTGGTGTCGCCGCGGATGCCCTCGTCCTTGCTGAAGACGACCGGCTCGCCCTTGCGCTGCGGGATCTCCACGGGGGTGATCTCGGCCTCGAAGACGCCGTTCTTCTGCGCGGCGGCGGCCCGCTGGTGGGACAGGGCGGCGATCTCGTCCTGCTCGGGGCGCGCGATACCGAGGCGCGTGTTGTGCTTCTCCGTGGACTCGCCCATGGCGATGCCCTCGAAGGAGTCGGTCAGACCGTCGTAGGCCATCGCGTCGAGCATCTCGATCGCGCCGTACTTGAAGCCCTCGCGGGACTTCGGCAGCAGGTGCGGGGCGTTGGTCATGGACTCCTGTCCGCCCGCCACGACGATGTCGAACTCGCCGGCGCGGATCAGCTGGTCCGCCAGCGCGATGGCGTCCAGGCCGGACAGACAGACCTTGTTGATGGTGAGCGCCGGGACGCTCATCGGGATACCGGCCTTGACGGCGGCCTGGCGGGCCGGGATCTGACCCGCCCCGGCCTGGAGCACCTGGCCCATGATCACGTACTGCACCTGGTCGCCGCCGATCCCCGCACGGTCGAGGGCGGCCTTGATCGCGAAGCCGCCGAGGTCGGCTCCGGAGAAGGACTTGAGCGAGCCGAGCAGTCGTCCCATGGGCGTACGCGCGCCCGCGACGATCACCGAGCTGTTCGTTCCAGAAGGCATGAGCTGCGATCCCCTTACCGGCCAGGCCGAGGAGTGAACGAGGGTTTACTTCGAATGTACTGAGTGGCACTCCGTGCCGTCATCGGCCCGTCGGTGTGATCGCGCGCACGTTGCGTAACCATCTGATGAGCGCTGCACTGAATCCATGCTGACGCGAATCGACCACATCGGGATCGCCTGTCACGACCTCGACGCGACCGTCGAGTTCTACCGGGCCACGTACGGCTTCGAGGTGTTCCACACCGAGGTCAACGAGGAACAGGGCGTGCGCGAGGCCATGCTCAAGATCAACGAGACCTCGGACGGCGGTGCCTCCTACCTCCAGCTGCTGGAACCGACCCGCGAGGACTCCACCGTCGCCAAGTGGCTCGCGAAGAACGGCGAGGGTGTCCACCACATCGCTTTCGGTACGGCGGATGTGGACACCGACGCCGCGGACATCCGCGAGAAGGGCGTACGCGTTCTGTACGACCAGCCACGGATCGGTTCCATGGGGTCGCGGATCACCTTCCTGCACCCCAAGGATTGCCACGGTGTGCTCACGGAACTGGTCACTTCGGCGCCGGTTGAGTCGCCCGAGCACTGACCGCCGTACATATGGGCCGGTAGGGTTGGGGGCGGTCGTCCCTTCAACCGGGGCGACCGCATGCCGGGGTCCGGGTTTCGGGGGACGAGCGTCGGGGCGGCAGCCCGTGCTCCGCCGTTGATCTGACACCATTCCCCGGGGGCCCCGTCCGGCGGATGGACGGAGCTCGTTGGAGAAGCTGACCAGGGGACGGATGGGACCGCGCAGTGCGGGGCTACGAGAGCCAGGAGCGAGAGCCGGCGGCTGACGTCGACCACCTCTCTCGGTTCGAGGCCGAGATGAAGCGGCTGAAGACCGAGCGGGAAAAGGCGATCCAGCACGCCGAGGACCTCGGCTACCAGGTCGAGGTGCTGCGCGCCAAGCTGCACGAGGCGCGGCGCACCCTCATGACCCGGCCCGCCTACGACGGCGGTGACATCGGCTATCAGGCCGAGCAGTTGCTCCGCAACGCCCAGATGCAGGCGGAGCAGCTGCGCCAGGACGCCGAGCGGGAGCTGAGCCAGGCCCGCGCGCAGACGCAGCGCATCCTTCAGGAGCACGCCGAACAAGCGGCCCGGCTCCAGTCGGAGCTGCACCAGGAGGCGGTGACCCGGCGCCAGCAGCTCGACCAGGAGCTGGCCGAGCGCCGCTCCACCGTCGAGTCCCACGTCAACGAGAACGTGGCCTGGGCGGAGCAGCTGCGCGCCCGCACCGAGCAGCAGGCCAGGCGCCTGCTGGAGGAGTCCCGCGCGGAGGCCGAGCAGGCGATGGCCGCCGCCCGCGCGGAGGCCGAGCGGCTGACCCGGGAGGCCCGGGAGCGGCTGCAGAGCGACGCCGAGTCGGCGCGCGGCGAGGCCGAGCAGATCCTGCGCCGTGCCCGCACGGACGCCGAGCGGCTGCTGAACGCGGCCTCCACGCAGGCCCAGGAGGCCACCGACCACGCCGAGCAGCTGCGCAGCAGCACGGTCACCGAGTCGGACGCCGCCCGCCGGCAGTCCGCCGAGCTGAGCCGGGCCGCCGAGGAGCGGATGACCCAGGCCGAGGAGGCGCTGCGCAAGGCGCAGGCCGAGGCGGAGAAGGTCGTCACGGAGGCCGAGCAGGCCGCCGCCAAGACGCTGTCGAGCGCCGAGGCCGCGAACGAGACGCGGACGCGCACGGCGAAGGAGCAGGTCGCCCGGCTGGTCGAGGAGGCCACCAAGGAGGCCGAGCAGACCCGGACCGAGGCCGAGCAGCTGGTCGCGGACGCCCGCGCCGAGGCCGAGAAGATCGTCGCCGAGGCGTCCGAGAAGGCCCGTACGCTCACCGCCGAGGAGAGCGCCACGCAGCTGTCCAAGGCGGCCAAGACCGCCGAGGACGTGCTCAACAAGGCGTCCGAGGAGGCCAAGCGGACCACGAAGGCCGCCGCCGAGGAGGCCGAGCGGATCCGCTCCGAGGCCGAGACCGAGGCGGACCGGCTGCGCGCCGAGGCGCACGACATCGCCGAGCAGCTCAAGGGCGCCGCCAAGGACGACACCAAGGAGTACCGCGCCAAGACGGTCGAGCTCCAGGAGGAGGCCCGCCGGCTGCGCGGGGAGGCCGAGCAGCTGCGGGCCGACGCGGTCGCCGAGGGCGAGTCGATCCGTGCCGAGGCCCGCCGCGAGGCCGTCGCGCAGATCGAGGAGGCGGCCAGGTCCGCCGAGGAGCTGCTGGCCAAGGCCAAGGTGGACGCCGACGAACTGCGGCAGAAGGCCACCGCGGACAGCGAGAAGGTGCGCACCGAGGCCATCGAGCGCGCCACCTCCCTGCGCCGGCAGGCCGAGGAGACCCTGGAGCGCACCCGCAAGGAGGCCGAGCGGCTACGCGCCGAGGCCGACGAGCGGGCCGAGGCCGTCCGGGCGGACGCCGAGCGGGCCGCGCTGGAGCTGCGCGAGGAGACCGAGCGCGCCGTCGAGGCCCGCCGCGGCGAGGCCGCCGAGGAACTGACCCGGCTCCAGACCGAGACCCAGGAACGGCTGGAGAACGCCGAGCAGGCGCTCACCGACGCCCGCGAGGAGGCCGCCCGGATCCGCCGGGAGGCCGGCGAGGAGACGGAGCGGCTGCGCGCGGAGTCCGCCGAGCGGATCCGTACGCTCCAGCAGCAGGCCGAGAGGGAGGCCGAGCGGCTGCGTGACGAGGCCGCGTCGGACGCGTCCGCGTCCCGTGCCGAGGGCGAGGCCGTCGCCGTACGGCTGCGTTCCGAGGCCGCCGCCGAGGCCGAGCGGCTGAAGGCGGAGGCGCAGGACACCGCCGACCGGGTGCGCGCGGAGGCGCAGGCCGCGGCCGAGCGGCTGGGCGCGGAGGCGTCCGAGACGCTGGCCGCCGCCCAGGAGGAGGCCGCCCGGCGCCGCCGCGAGGCCGAGGAACTCCTCGGTGCCGCCCGCGAGGAGGCCGACCAGGAGCGCGAGCGGGCCCGCGAGCAGAGCGAGGAACTGCTGGCCTCCGCGCGCAAGCGCGTCGACGAGGCGCAGGCCGAGGCGACCCGGCTGGTCGAGGAGGCCGACCGGCGCGCCACGGAGATGGTCGCCGCCGCCGAGCAGCACGCCCAGCAGGTACGGGACTCCGTCAGCGGACTGCACGAGCAGGCGCAGGAGGAGATCACCGGACTGCGCTCGGCCGCCGAGCACGCGGCGGACCGCACCAGGCGGGAGGCCGAGGAGGAGGCGGACCGGGTCCGCACCGACGCCTACGCCGAGCGGGAGCGGGCCGGCGAGGACGCGAGCCGTCTGCGGCGCGAGGCGAACGAGGAGTCCGAGGCCGCGAAGGCGCTGGCCGAGCGGACGATGGCGGAGGCGATCTCGGAGGCCGAGCGGCTGCGCTCGGACGCCTCCGAGTACGCCCAGCGGGTGCGCACCGAGGCGTCGGACTCACTGGCCGAGGCCGACCAGGCCGCGTCCCGCACCCGGGCGGACGCCCGCGAGGACGCCAACCGCATCCGCTCGGACGCGGCGACCCAGGCGGACACCCTCATCACCGAGGCCCGCAGCGAGGCCGAGCGGCTCCAGACCGAGACGGTCGCGGAGGCCGACCGGGTGCGCACGGAGGCGCTCGCCGAGGCCGAGCGGCTCCGGACGGAGACGGTCGCGGAGGCCGAGCGGGTACGCGCGGAGGCCGTCGCGAACGCCGATCAGCTCCTCGGGGACGCCACCGGCGACGCCGAGCGGCTGCGTGCCGAGGCCGCCGAGACGGTCGGTTCCGCGCAGGCGCACGCGGAGCGGCTGCGGTCCGAGGCCGGGCGGGTCAAGGCGGACGCGGAGGCGGAGGCCGAACGGCTCGTCAACTCCGCGCGCGAGGAGTCCGAGCGGACCCTGGACGAGGCCCGCAAGGACGCCAACAAGCGGCGTTCGGAGGCGGCCGAGCAGGTCGACACGCTGATCACGGAGACCGCGGCCGAGGCCGACAAGCTGCTCGCCGAGGCCCAGCAGCAGGCGCTGAAGACCACCGCGGACGCCGAGTCGCAGGCCGACACGATGGTCGGCGCGGCCCGCAGCGAGGCCGACCGGATCGTCTCCGAGGCGACCGTCGACGGCAACACCCTGGTGGAGAAGGCCCGGACGGACGCCGACGAACTGCTGGTCGGCGCCCGCCGGGACGCCACCGCCATAAGGGAGCGCGCGGAGGAGCTGCGCGACCGGATCACCAGCGAGATCGAGGAGCTGCACGAGCGGGCCCGCCGCGAGGCCGCCGAGACGATGAAGTCCACCGGCGACCGCTGCGACGCGCTCATCGCGGCCGCCGAGGAGCAGCTGACCAAGGCGCAGGCGAAGGCCAAGGAGACGCTGTCCGAGGCGAACTCCGAGGCGGGCAAGGTACGCATCGCCGCCGTCAAGAAGGCGGAGGGGCTGCTCAAGGAGGCCGAGCTGAAGAAGGCCTCCTTGGTGAAGGAGGCCGAGGAGTTGAAGGCCGAGGCGATCCGGGAGGCCCGGCGCACGGTCGAGGAGGGCAAGCGGGAGCTGGAGATCCTGGTGCGCCGGCGCGAGGACATCAACACCGAGATCTCCCGGGTGCAGGACGTCCTGGAGGCGCTGGAGTCCTTCGAGGCCCCAGGGGGCGCCAAGGACGGCGGGGTCAAGGCGGGTGCGAGCGTGGGAGCCCCCCGTTCGGGTGGCAAGTCGTCGGACGGCTAGCCCACGGGGCACCTTCCGTTGTCTTCTGGGGGCTTTGCCCGGGTACTTGGCAAGCCGTCCGGCGGTCAGCCACCCAAAAGAGGTGCCATTCTCCAGATCAAAACCGTATCCGCTCGATGACACACCGCTTCGGCCCCTAGGATTCCCCTTATCACCTCACCGGTCTCATTGACAGGAACCCCATGAGCGACACTTCCCCCTACGGCTTCGAGCTTGTGCGGCGTGGGTACGACCGCGCTCAGGTGGACGAACGTATCTCCAAGCTCGTCTCCGACCGTGACAGCGCTCTAGCCCGCATCACCGCCCTGGAGAAGCGCATCGAGGAGCTGCACCTCGAGACGCAGAACGCCCAGGCACAGGTCACCGACGCCGAGCCGTCGTACGCGGGTCTCGGCGCGCGGGTCGAGAAGATCCTGCGCCTGGCCGAGGAAGAGGCGAAGGAACTGCGTGAGGAGGCCCGGCGCGCGGCCGAGCAGCACCGCGACCTCGCCGAGTCGGCGGCCCAGCAGGTCCGCAACGACGCCGAGTCCTACGCCACCGAGCGCAAGGGCAAGGCCGAGGACGAGGGCGTCCGGATCGTCGAGAAGGCCAAGGCCGACGCCTCCCAGCTGCGTGCCGAGGCGCAGAAGGACGCGCAGTCCAAGCGTGAGGAGGCGGACGCCCTCTTCGAGGAGACGCGTGCCAAGGCCGCGCAGGCCGCCGCCGACTTCGAGACCAACCTGGCCAAGCGCCGTGAGCAGTCCGAGCGCGACCTGGCGTCCCGTCAGGCCAAGGCCGAGAAGCGCCTCGCCGAGATCGAGCACCGCGCCGAGCAGCTGCGTCTGGAGGCGGAGAAGCTGCGCACGGACGCCGAGCGCCGCGCCCGCCAGACGGTGGAGACGGCCCAGCGCCAGGCCGAGGACATCGTGGCCGACGCGAACGCCAAGGCCGACCGGATCCGTTCGGAGTCCGAGCGCGAGCTGGCCGCTCTCACCAACCGCCGCGACTCCATCAACGCCCAGCTGACGAACGTCCGCGAGATGCTCGCCACGCTGACGGGTGCCGCGGTGGCCGCGGCCGGCACGTCGACCGACGACGAGCCGATCTCCCGCGGGGTGCCGGCGCAGCAGTCCCGGTAGTTCCGGGCAGTCGTACGACGCCGTGAGGGGGCGGCGGGACCGGGTCCCGCCGCCCCTTCCGCGTGCCCGGCGGCCGTCCCGGGCGCCGCGCGCCGTGGCCGGACCGCGGGGGTCGCGCGCACGCGGCTGCCGGGTCCGTCGCCGTAGCCTGGCCGTAGGAGCGCGGGACGTGGCCCGCCGCGGCGGGCCGGGCCGGGAAGGAGGGCCTGTCATGCCGGACGGCGGGCGGTCCCTGGAGGACGCCATTCTCGATCTGCTCGACCGGCGGGCGCCGGGTGCCTCCGTCTGCCCCTCGGACGTGGCCCGCGCGGTGCACCGGGGCGAGGACGAGGGCTGGCGGGAGCTGATGGAACCGGTCCGCCGGGCGGCGGCGCGGCTCGCGGCCGACGGGCGGGTGGAGGTCACCCAGCACGGCTCCCCCGTCGATCCGGCCGCGGCCCGGGGGCCCGTCCGGATCCGCCGGCCGGCCCGGTGAGCCCGTACGGCGGTGCCCCGGGCCGCCCCCTCCGAGTGGCAGGGCCCCGGACCCCGTCCTAGCGTGGCCGCATGATCGAGCTGGAGGGGCTGACCAAGCGGTACGGCGACAAGGTGGCGGTGGACCGTCTCACCTTCGCGGTCGCACCCGGCATGGTGACCGGGTTCCTCGGGCCCAACGGGGCCGGGAAGTCCACGACCATGCGGATGATCCTCGGGCTCGACCACCCCACCGCAGGCGACGTCCGCATCGACGGCAGGCACTACGACCGGCTCAAGGATCCGCTGACGTCCATCGGTGCCCTGCTGGACGCCAAGGCCGTGCACGGCGGCCGCAGCGCCTACAACCACCTGCTGTGCCTCGCGCAGAGCAACGGGATCCCCACGCGCCGGGTGGCGGAGGTGCTGGACACCGTCGGACTCACCGCGGTGGCGCGCAAGAAGGCCAAGGGCTTCTCGCTGGGCATGGGGCAGCGGCTCGGCATCGCCGCGGCGCTGCTCGGCGATCCGCGGATCCTGATGTTCGACGAACCGGTCAACGGTCTCGACCCCGAGGGCATCCACTGGATCCGCACCCTGATGAAGTCGCTGGCCGCGCAGGGGCGGACGGTGTTCGTCTCCAGCCACCTGATGAGCGAGATGGCGCTGACGGCGGAGCACCTGGTCGTCATCGGGCAGGGCAGGCTGCTCGCGGACACCTCCATGGCCGACTTCATCCGGCAGAACTCACGGTCGTACGTCCGCATCCGCACCCCGCAGCGCGAGCGGCTGCTCGATGTGCTGCACCAGGCCGGGATCACGGTCGTGGAGTCGGGCGGCGGGGCGCTGGAGGTGGAGGGCGGCAAGGCCGAGCAGATCGGCGAGCTGGCGGCCCGGAACGGGCTCGTGCTGCACGAGCTGAGCCCGCAGCAGGCTTCGTTGGAGGAGGCGTTCATGCAGCTGACCGCGGAGGCGGTGGAGTACCACGCGCACGCCGACCCGGGTACCGGCGCGCAGGACTGGGGCGCCGGCTGGAAGGAGGCCTGACGTCATGGCGGCCGCGCAGGTGCTCCGGTCCGAATGGACCAAGATCCGTTCGGTGGCGTCCACGGTCTGGACACTGTCGCTGGCGGTGGTCGTGACCATCGCCCTCGGGATGCTGATCTCCGCGCTGACGAAGAGCCAGTTCGAGCAGATGCCGCTGCGCGAGCGGCTCTCCTTCGACCCCACGGTCATCAGTTTCGCCGGGATGACCCTCGGCCAGCTCGCCATGATCGTGTTCGGGGTGCTGGTCGTCTCCAACGAGTACAGCACCGGCATGATCCGGGTCTCGCTGGCGGCCGTACCGCAGCGGGGCACCTTCCTGTTCGGCAAGATCGCGGTGGCCGGCGTGCTCGCGCTGGCCGTCGGCATGGTGACGAGCTTCGCCGCGTTCTTCCTGGGGCAGGCGATGCTGGGCTCGCTGGGCACCGGGATCGGCGAACCGGGCGTGCTGCGCGCGGTGCTCGGCGGCGGGCTCTACATGGCGCTGATCGCGATGTTCTCCATGGGCGTCGCCGCGATGCTGCGCTCGCCGCTGCTGTCGCTCGGCATCCTGATGCCGTTCTTCTTCCTGATCTCCAACATCCTCGGCAATGTCGACGCCACGAAGAAGGTCGGCCGCTTCCTGCCCGACCAGGCCGGCAGCCGGATCATGCAGGTTGTGCCGGTCCTCGACGACGACACACCGTACGGGCCCTGGGGCGGCCTGGGAATCATGGCGCTGTGGGTGATCGCCGCACTGCTCGGTGGTTACGCCCTCCTCAAGCGCCGGGACGCCCAGTAGACCGCGGAATCACGGATCGTGATGTTCTGGCTTTACCTTCCCTTGGGCGGAACCGTCAGCGCCTCGATATCCTCCTAACCCTTACGGGGGCGTGTGCCCCGCTGTCCTGAACCTTTCGATGGGTGCGGAGCATGATCGAGGCTGTCGGCCTGACCAAGCGCTACGGCGACAAGACCGCCGTGTACAACCTTTCCTTCCAGGTGCGGCCGGGAGCCGTCACCGGCTTCCTCGGGCCGAACGGCTCGGGCAAGTCGACGACGATGCGGATGATCCTCGGGCTGGACAACCCCACGTCCGGCTCGGTGACCATCGGCGGCTACCCCTACCGCCGGCTGCCGAACGCCCCCCGGCAGGTCGGCGCGCTGCTGGACGCCAAGGCCGTGCACGGCGGCCGCAGCGCCCGCAGCCATCTGCTGAGCCTCGCCCAGCTGTCGGGCATCCCGGCCCGCCGGGTGGACGAGGTGCTCGGCGTCGTCGGTCTGCAGGAGGTGGCGAAGAAGCGGTCCAAGGGCTTCTCGCTCGGCATGGGCCAGCGCCTCGGCATCGCCGCCGCGCTGCTCGGCGACCCCCAGGTGCTGCTCTTCGACGAGCCGGTCAACGGTCTCGACCCCGAGGGCATCCTCTGGGTCCGCAACCTGATGCGGGCCCTCGCGGCCGAGGGGCGTACGGTCTTCGTCTCCTCGCACCTGATGAGCGAGATGGCGCTGACCGCCGACCACCTCATCGTCATCGGCCGCGGCCAGCTCCTCGCCGACATGAGCGTGAAGGACTTCATCTCGGCCAACTCCGCCGACTTCGCGCGCGTGCGCACCCCGGAGACCGAGCCGCAGCTGCGCGAGAAGCTGTCCTCCGCGCTCACCGAGGCCGGCGGCCACGTGCTGCCGGAGCAGGACGGCGCGCTGCGGGTGACCGGGCTGCCGCTGCCCCGGATCAGCGACCTCGCGCACGACGCGGGCGTCCGGCTGTGGGAGCTGTCGCCGCACCAGGCCTCGCTGGAGGAGGCGTACATGCGGATGACGCAGGGCGCCGTCGACTACCGCTCCACGATCGACCAGAAGGCGGGCCTGCAGCAGCCGCTGCCGCCCGGCGCCCAGCCGCCCATGCCGGTGCCCGGCCAGGGCCAGCCCGGCTGGTACGCCCCGCCGCCGCCCCAGCAGGGCGGGCAGCCGTTCACGATGCCGCCGGCGCCCACGGGTCCGTACGACGGTGCCGCGGCGGGCGCGTACGGCGCCCCCGGCGCACCGGCCGCCAACCCGTACGCCCAGCCGGCCGCACCGGTCCCGGGTGCCCCGGCCGCCCCCGCACCGCAGGCGCAGCCGGCCGTCCAGGCCCCGGCCGCACCGGTCGCCGCGCCCGCGGCGCCGCAGCAGGCGCCCGCCGCTCCCCCGGTGCCCGGAGCGGCGCCCGCCTCCGCCCCCGCCGACCAGACCCAGCCCGAGGACGCCCGATGAGCACCCACCAGCCCCCGATGCCGCAGGCCCCGCATGCCGCGCAGGCGGCGCCCGGCGGGCCGTACCCCGGCTACACCTCGCCGATCCCCGTCGTGCGCACCCACCTCGGGCACGCGGTGGCCTCCGAGTGGACGAAGATCAAGTCGGTGCGCTCCACGATCTGGACGCTCGGCGTGTTCGTGCTGCTCGTCCTCGGCATCGGCCTGCTGTCCGGCTCGCTGGTCTCCGCCAACTCCGGCGAGGCCAGCCTGAGCGGCGAGAACCCGCTGTCCTTCGGCTTCTTCGGGCTGCTCCTCGGCAGCATCTGCATCATCACGCTCGGCGTGCTGACCACGGCCTCCGAGTACGGCACCGGCATGATCCGCACGACGATGACCGCCTGCCCCAGCCGGGCCCGGGTGCTCGCCGCGAAGTCGATCGTGTTCTTCGTCCTGGCCTTCGTCGTCACCCTGGTGTCGTCCGGCCTCGTGGCCATGATCCACGCGTCCATGCTGGAGAGCACGGGCGCGCGCACCCCGACCGGCGGGGACTGGTTCAAGGCGACCGTCGGCGTCAGCCTCTACATCGCGCTGCTCGGCCTGTTCTCGCTGCTGATCGGTTCGGTCATCCGGCACTCCGCGGGCGCCATCACCATCATGATCGGCGTCGTGCTCGCGCCGCTGGTGCTGGCCCTGTTCATGGCGACCGAGTCGCTGAGCAAGGTGCGCGAGTGGCTGTTCGAGTACTCGATCCCGAACCAGCTGAGCGTGTTCTACGCCAACTCGCTGAGCGAGTCCGGCCCGTCCGGCTGGGACCCGCTGTGGATCGTCCTCGGCCTGACGGCGGCCGCGTACGGTGCCGCGTACGCGCTGCTGCACAGCCGGGACGTGTAGCCGCCGCTCAGAACCTCGGCGCGTTACGGGACCGCTGCACCCGCGTGGTGCGGCGGTCCTTCGCGTTCCAGCACGCCTTGTGCCAGTGGCGGCGGTCGTCCACCCCCGCGTGCTCCGGCCAGGCCACCACGTGCGGGACGCCGGAGGGGATCATCTGGTCGCAGCCGGGACAGCGGTAGGTCTTGCCCTCCGTGCTCGCGCCCGCCACGTGCCGCACGCTCCAGTCCTCGCCCCGCCAGCTCTCCGAGGACTGCCAGCCGCCGTACCGGCCGGCGCCGTCGTCCTCGGCGCTCGACGATCCGGCTGCCTTCGGTCGGTTGCGACGCGGGGACACGGGACACCTCTCGGGGCTATACAGGAAGCACGACTGCATCCAGCCTACGCGCCGCCGAGAGGGGTACGCGTACGGAACCAACCCGTACAAGTCCCCCTGCAGGGCGCCCCATTCTGCAGACAATCCGCAAATCTTTCCGCGAGGCCGTGTCCTGGGCACGTGTCAGACGGTTATGCCGCGTGGGGGAGCTCCGGGTCGGAGCCAAGGAAGCAGGAAGAGCGATGCACGTAGGAAGTTTTGTGCTGGCAGCCCAGTTCCCGGGCCAGGGTCAGGGGGAGGCCCTGCACCGGGCGGTCCGCTCGGCCGAGGTCTCCGAGGAGGCCGGGCTGGACGCGGTGTGGCTGGCCGAGCACCACTTCGTGCCGTACGGCACCTGTCCGTCGGCGGTCACCCTGGCCGCCCTGCTGCTCGGCCGCACCCGTCGCATCCGCGTCGGCACGGCGATCAGCGTACTGCCCACCGCGCACCCGGTCGCCCTCGGCGAACAGGCGGCGCTGCTGCACGTGACGAGCGGCGGACGGTTCACGCTGGGCGTGGGCCGGGGCGGGCCCTGGGTGGATCTGGAGGTCTTCGGAGCGGGCCTGGAGGCCTACGAACAGGGGTTCCCGGAATCCCTCGATCTGCTGCTGCGCTGGCTGCGCGAACCGGCGGTGGCGGCCTCCGGCGAGCGGTTCTCCTTCCGCGAGGTGCCGGTCGTGCCCCGCCCGTCGGAGGCGCTGACGGACGCCCCGGGACCCGAGGTCGTGGTCGCGTGCACCTCGCCGGCGAGCGTGCGGCTGGCCGCCGAGCGCGGTCTGCCGATGCTGCTCGGCATGCATGTCGGGGACGAGGAGAAGGCCGAGATGGTCGCCCTGTGGCGGCGGTGCGCCCGCGCGGCGGGCCGGAGCGCCGAGGAGGTCGTGGACGCCGCCCATGTGTCGGCCGGGGTCTGCCAGCTCGCCGACCGGCGCACGGACGCGACGGAGACGCTGCTGAAGGCCATGCCGGGCTGGCTGAGGCAGGGGCTGGCCGCCCATGTGACGGTGGACGGCCGGGCGCGCTCCATGCGCGACCCGCACGCCTACACCGAACTGCTCTGCGGGCTGCACCCGGTGGGCACTCCGCGGCTCGCCGCCGACCGGCTCGCGGCCACCTCGGAGCGCACCGGCATCTCCCGGTTCGCCCTCCTGGTGGAGGGCTCGGGCGACCTCGCGGCCACGGAGGAGAACCTGCGGCGGCTCGGCGCCGAGGTGCTGCCCCAGTTGCGCTGACCGCATCCCGCGCGCAGGCCACCTGGGGGGCTTGCCGCCCCAGTACTGAATGCACCTCCCGGCGGGTGGAGCGGCAAGCGAGCGGCTCAGGGGCTCGGCCGTGCCGGAGCCGCGCGTCAGCAGTCCCGGAGCTCCGGCGACTGGTTGAGCAACTGGTTGCGCACCGAGGTGAAGCGGGCCAGCGTCTCGTCCACCGAGGCGTCCAGCGGGAACACCGCCACGCGGTGGCAGTTCTGGAAGGCCAGCCGCACACCGAAGTGCCGCTGCAGCGCGCCGCGTATGGCGTCACTCGCGAGCGCACGCAGCAGCTGTCCGCGTGCCTGCTCGTCCGGCGGGGGCGTCTGGTTGTCGGCGAAGGAGCCGCCGTCCACCTTCAGCTGGGTCACCAGGGAGCTGATCATCTCCCATGCGTAGGGCAGGGAGGTCCGGACGCAGTCGACGAATGCTGCTTCGTCGACCTCGCCTCGCTCGGCCTGTTCGAGTAGGGCCGGTGAGACGTCGAGCGACATGGGTTCTCCTCTCGCACCCCCGCGGAGCAGGGGTTGCCGGACAGATAAGGGAGTTCGCGATTTCGAACACGCTCAGTACATGGCTCGCGACCTCCCGTTCACTACGGTAGGCAACGGTCGGTGACCACACCAGCAGATTGCGTATATCGAACGGTCCCGTTACGCCCACAATCGGCCAGGGATGAACAAGAGTTTCCAGGGACAAATGGTGCGATCCCTGGGGAGCGGGACGGGCGGATCGCGCGCACCGACGGCCGTCGAGTAGCGTTGCCGACCATGCGTCTCGTCATTGCCCGGTGCTCGGTCGACTATGCCGGCCGGCTCACCGCCCACCTGCCCTCGGCGCCCCGCCTGATCCTGGTCAAGGCGGACGGCAGCGTCTCCATCCACGCCGACGACCGGGCCTACAAGCCCCTCAACTGGATGTCGCCGCCCTGCACGCTGAAGGAGGGCACGGGCGACGAAGAGGGTGTGTGGACCGTCGTCAACAAGGCAGGCGAGAAACTGATCATCACGATGGAGGAGATCCTCCACGATTCCTCGCACGAACTGGGTGTGGACCCCGGTCTGATCAAGGACGGTGTGGAGGCGCACCTCCAGGAACTGCTCGCCGACCGCATCGAGACGCTGGGCGACGGCTACTCGCTGATCCGCCGCGAGTACATGACGGCGATCGGCCCGGTGGACATCCTCTGCCGGGACGCCGACGGCGGGACCGTCGCCGTGGAGATCAAGCGGCGCGGCGAGATCGACGGCGTGGAGCAACTCACCCGCTATCTGGAGCTGTTGAACCGCGACCCCCACCTGGCCCCGGTCCGCGGCGTCTTCGCCGCGCAGGAGATCAAGCCCCAGGCCCGCGTCCTCGCCACCGACCGGGGCATCAACTGCCAGATCCTGGACTACGACGCCCTGCGCGGCATCGAGGACGACAAGCTCCGCCTGTTCTGACGGCGTGCGGCGGTGGCGCCGGGGGGATGCCCCGGCGCTACATCAGCCCGCCGAAGAAGAGGTCCGGCGCCTCCCCGTCGGCGTCCCGCGCCGCGTTCTCCGGGCTGCCCGACGTCGCCGGCCCGCCCGCCGTGTCCGTGGTGGACGGCGTCGTCGAGCCCGTCGGGGTCGGCGACCCCGACGGCGTGCCGGAGGACGGCGGCGTCGAGGAGGGCGTACCCGTGGGCGACGTCCTGGTCGGGTGCGGCGTGGACGGCTTCGTCGTCCGGGACCTGGACGGCGTGGGAGAGGTATGTCCGCCGCCCGTCCCCTTGGTCCGGCTCGGGCCGGCGGAGGGTTCCGCCGGGACCGGCGGTGCCGGGTCGTCCGTCGTGCCGTAGGTGCCGTCCGGCCCCGGCGAGGTCGGCCCGCCGGTGGGCGTGCCCGTGCCGTGGGTGGTGCCCGTGTCGTCCTGGGGATCGGCGTCCAGGCTGCCGTCGTCCACGTCCTGACTCGCCGACGGGTTGACGTCGACCTTGCCGGCCGGGTTGTCACCCGCGTTCTCGTGGGACGTCATGCCGAGGGTGACGACGGTGCCGAGCACGGCGGCGAGCAGCGCCGCGGAACCCGCCGCCACCAGGTTGCGCCGGGCCAGCCGCCGGACACCGCCGAACGGCTTGCCGTCCGGGGGACGGTGGGTGACCAGAGGATCCACGACGGTGGTGTACGGCGGTGGCGCCGACTCCTCGTGCCGTACCTCCGGCACCTCCTCGCCCGCCGTCGCCGCCGCTCCGGGTGTCTCGCCCGCGAGGTCGGCGACCAGCGCCAGCGCACGCCGGCCGGCGACGGCGCCCCGCTTGTCGGCGAGCGCCGCGCGCAGTCCGCCGGAGGCCTCCAGTTCGGCGCGCGCCCGGTCGAGCCGGCCCTCGCAGAGCGCGAGGACACCCAACTCGTGGTGGAAATAGGCTTGTTCGGACACCTCACCGGACGCCCGGGCGGCTTCCGCGCCGGAGCGCAGCGCCCTGTCCCAGGCGTTCCAGTGGAGTCCGGCGGCGAAGGCGGGCGCGGCCGTGCGGGCGAGCCGTACCGCGCAGGCCTCCTCGCCCTCGACGGGCGGGACCGTCTGCGGCACTGCGGCGGCGAGCGCGGCGAGCACCGCGTCGGCCTCCGCGCAGACCCGCTCGGGGGTGACCGAGGGGTGCCCGGCCCACCAGGCGTAGTGCTGGGCGGCGGTGAGGGCCTGGGCCGGGGCGTCGTCGGCGTACCCGGCGGCCTCCAGCTGGGTCCGCACGCCCGCCGCGAGCCGGTAGCGGGCGCCGACCGGGGAGACCAGTCCACAGCCCGCGAGCTCCCCGAGGGCGGCGTCGGCGTGGGTGTCGCCCACGAGGGCCGGCAGATGGGCCTGGTGGGGCACCTCGCCGCCGAGGGCGACCGCGAGGCGCAGGGTGGCGCGGGCGGAGGCGCTGAGCCGGGAGGCGAGCAGCGGGGCGGGGGCGGCGGCCTCGCCGAGGGAGGGCAGCGGCACGTCCTCCGACGGAGCGGCGGCCGGGTCCGCGGGGGCGTCGGCCGGCCGGCGCACGTCCTCGAAGACGCCGTACTCGTCCACCGCGCCGGCGCTGGCCCGCAGCTGGTCGTGCTGCCGCAGGAGGGCGCCGGCCTGCACGAACCGCAGGGGCAGCCCCTCGGACTCGAACCAGAGGTCGCCGGCCCAGTTGGCCTCCTCCTCGGTGAGGACCCGTCCGACGGCCCGCTCCAGGATCTCCACGCCGGCGGCACGGTCGAGACCGCCGAGGAAGACCTCCTCGACCTCCGACTCGGGAGAGGGCGCGGGCACGTCCGGGGTGGCGCCCAGCAAGAACGCGCACTCCGGAGTGGCGTCGAGCAGCTCGTCCAGGGCGGTGCCGCCGAACTCGATGTCGTCGAGGACGACGACCGCGCCGATCTCCCGCAGGAGGGCGAGCAGTTCGTCCCGTTCCGGGCGGTACCCGGGGGCGTCGTGGACGGCGTGGAAGAGATCGAGCATGACCTCGGCGGCCGAGCGGTGGAAGCCGCTGAGCCGGACCACCCCGTCGGGGGCGAGGTCCACGCAGTCCTCGGCGACCAGGTCGAGCAGAGCGGTGCGGCCGGAGCCGCCGGGGCCGGTCAGCCGTACGTTCCGGCCGCGGGCCAGCAGACGGACCAGGCGCTCGCGTTCGTCCTGCCGTTCCAGCAGGGAGTGGGCGGGCCGCACGGGTCCGGCCGGTACCGGCGGGCGGGCGGCGTGCTCGGCGTCGGCGCGCTCGGCGGCGGTGCGCCTGCGGGGAGCGGCGGGGCGCTCGGCGGGCGGGCAGGGCTCTATCTCGCTGCCGTCGACCGGGTTGACGGTCAGCAGCAGGTCACCGGAGACGAGTCGCACCGTGCGGGCGAGCGCGGGCGTGTTCGGGACGAAGTCGGAGGTGAGGGAGTCCCGGGGCGGTCGGCGGCTGTACGCCTGGCCGTGCTCCTCGGGTCCCGGGGTGTTCGGGTCCATGGGTTCCTGCCCCCCAAAAAGCGTCGTGTGGCCGTGATCCGGCCCCTCCCGGCCTGGTCGCACACGGCGCTGTCGCTTCTGGTCCGGGCCCGCTCGGTAGAGGGTTGCGAGGCGGCGGGCGACCGAACCCTAAACCTTCGCTCAGTATCTCCGACAGGGTGGGGTGCCGTGCGGTCCGAGACGTCACGGTCTCATGAGGATTGCCCGCGACGCGCCCTTGGGCGGCTGCGCCCGGGTCTCCCCCGACGCCCGGTTCACACCCGATCGAGGCGTTACACCCGGGGCAGCGACTCGACTCCGATGCCGCCCTCGATGGCGAGGATGCGGTGCAGCCGGGTGGCCACCAGCAGGCGCTGCATCTGCGGCGGCACGCCGCGCAGCACCAGACGGCGGCCGCAGCGGCCGGCCCGCCGGTGGGCGCCCATGATCACACCGAGGCCGGTGGCGTCCCAGGAGTCCAGTTCGGACAGGTCGAGCACCAGGTCACCGACCCCGTCGTCGACGGCCGAGTGGAGGGCCGTACGGGCGTCCGCCGCGCTGCGTACGTCAAGGCGGCCCCCGACGGCCAGCTCGGCGTCGTCGCCCCTGATGTACATATGCGCTCCCCGTTGAGTGCGGTTGGCGTTCTCCGTGACGGTGCATTGCAACGTCTGACTGTGTGAGTGGCGGTGCGGTTGCTGCTTGTAAGCGAACCGATACCGAATTCACCCGCGGGAGTGATGGCTCCCGGGGTGAATGTCCGTCGTATGCACGTACGGAGGCCCCGGTGCGCCGTACCGATGGGTCCCGGTCCGGCGCACCGCGGATTCTCAGTACGTGTAGAAGCCCTGCCCGCTCTTGCGGCCGATGTCACCGGCGTCCACCATCCGGCGCATCAGCTCCGGCGGGGCGAACTTCTCGTCCTGGGACTCGGTGTAGATGTTGCCGGTGGCGTGCAGCAGGATGTCCACGCCGGTGAGGTCGGCGGTGGCGAGCGGGCCCATCGCGTGGCCGAAGCCGAGCTTGCAGGCGAGGTCGATGTCCTCCGCGGTCGCGACACCCGACTCGTAGAGCTTGGTGGCCTCGACGACGAGGGCGGAGATCAGCCGGGTGGTGACGAAGCCGGCGACGTCACGGTTGACGACGATGCAGGTCTTGCCGACGGACTCGGCGAACTCCCGCGCGGTGGCGAGGGTTTCGTCGCTGGTCTTGTAGCCGCGGACGAGCTCGACGAGCTGCATCATCGGCACCGGCGAGAAGAAGTGCACGCCGACCACCCGCTCGGGGTGCTCGGTGGTCGCCGCGATCTTGGTGATCGGGATGGCGGAGGTGTTGGAGGCGAGCACGGCGTCCGGGCGCACGATCTTGTCGAGCGCGCGGAAGATGTCGTGCTTGACCTCCAGCTTCTCGAAGGCGGCCTCGACGACGATGTCGACGTCGGCGGCGGCGTCCAGGTCGGTGGTCGGCGTGATGCGGGCCAGGGCCGCCTCGGCGTCCTGCGCGGCGAGCTTGCCCTTACTGACGAACTTGTCGTACGAGGCCTTGATGCCGTCGGTGCCTCGCGTCAGCGCCTCGTCGGTGACGTCACGCAGCACGACGTCCCAGCCCGCCTGCGCGGCGACCTGAGCGATACCCGATCCCATGAGACCGGCCCCGATGACAGCGAGCTTGCGTGCCACTGACGACTCCTCGAACCCTGTTGACTTCTGCCTCTCGGCGGACCCTAGCGCTCGAGCGACGACTTGAGGACGGTAAGTAATGCGTGTCACTGTCTCAGGGGGTGAGACCCCGGTCACGTCAGATTTGCCGGACATGGCGATCCCCCCGCCGGCCCGCGCGGAAGGATGCGCGCCGGGGCGGCCGGGGCGGTAATTGCGGGCGGGTCGGCACCGGTTGGCGGCCCCGGCGGAACCCTCAGCCGGCCCGCCGGACGGCGTAGCCGAGCACCTTCTCACTCAACAGGTCCTCGATGTCGTCGAGCAGGACGAGCACTTCTCGTGACACTTCGACCGGTTTGCGCCCCGCCAGCATCTCCTGGCCGATGGTGACGAAGACCGCCTGGTGGATCCAGCAGATCTGACCGGCCATCAGGCCGGGCAGGGGGTCGCCGTCGGCGGCGCCGGTCTCCTCGCGCAGGGCCGTCGCCAGGGTGTCGTGGATCTCCTGCTGGAGGCTCCACAGCCGGGAGCGCAGCGGCGGCGCCTCGTGGATGACGCGCATGAAGCGGTCGTACCCCTCCAGCAGGCCCACTCTCGGCGAGACGGCCTCGACCTCCGCGCGCAGTTCGCGCAGGACGGCGCGGGCGGCGGACTCGCCCGCGTCGCGGCCGCGGACCCAGCGCGCGAGCCGGTCGGTCATGCCGGCCGAGCGGTCGAAGAAGAGGTCCTCCTTGGCGGGGAAGTAGTTGTAGACGGTGTTGACGGAGACGTTGGCGGCCTCGGCGATCTCCGCGACCGTCACCGCCTCGAACCCGCGCTCCAGGAACAGGCCCGTGGCGACATCCGAGATGTACTGCCTGGTCTGCCGCTTCTTGCGCTCCCTGAGCCCCTCTGCCATGTCCGCATCCTAACTTCGCTGCACCTTCTGAAAACTTGGAGTCGTTGCAAATTTTCAGTGACTCTGTTTTTCTGGGCGCATGGCAACAGTCATCAGTGCGGCGGGCCTCGCCCGCACCTTCCGGACGAAGGCCGGCCCCGTGGAGGCCGTCCGATGCGTCGACCTCGCCGTACGGGAGGGCGAGATCCTCGGTTTCCTCGGCCCCAACGGCGCCGGGAAGACGACCACCCTGCGGATGCTCACCACCCTGCTGAAGCCGACCGGCGGCGCGGCCTGCGTGGCCGGTCACGACCTGGCCGGCGACCCGGCCGGGGTGCGCCGGGTGAGCGGCTACGTCGCCCAGTCGGGCGGCGTCGATCCGCAGATCACCGTGCGGGAGGAACTGGTCACCCAGGGCCGGATGTACCGGCTGTCCAAGGCGGACGCGGTCGGCAGGGCGGCGGAACTGGCCCGGGAACTGGACCTCGTGGCGTTCCTCGACCGGCGGACCGGCGCGCTCTCGGGCGGCCAGCGGCGCCGTCTCGACATCGCCATGGCGCTCACCCACCGCCCGAAGGTGCTCTTCCTCGACGAGCCGACCACCGGGCTCGACCCCGGCAGCCGCGCCGACCTGTGGGACCTGGTCCGTCGGCTGCGCGACCGGTACGGCACCACCGTCTTCCTGACCACCCACTACCTGGACGAGGCCGACGCCCTCGCCGACCGCCTGGTGATCGTCGACCACGGGGTCGTGGCGGCCGAGGGCACACCGGCCGCGCTGAAACGCCGGTACGGCGGCTCGCCGGACGCCACCCTCCAGGACACCTTCCTCGCCGTCACCGGTCGCGGCCCCGAGCCGGCCGGCGCCGACCCCGTCGCCGTATGAACCCCCGAGCCGGACAGGACCCCGGAATGCTCCTCCACGACACGGCCCTCATCTACGGCCGGTACGTCCGCCAGTCCCTGCGCTCCCGTTTCGCCCTGCTCTTCGGCCTGCTGACGCCGCTGCTGTACCTGCTCTTCTTCGGTCCGCTGCTCACGGGCCTGCCGTTGGGCGGCGAGGGCAGCTCCTGGCAGATGCTCGTGCCCGGCCTGCTGCTCCAACTCGGTCTCTTCGGCGCCCTGTTCGCGGGGTTCACCGTGATCATCGAGAACGGTCAGGGTGTCGTGGAGAGGATGCGGGTGACCCCGGTCAGCCGTCTCGCCCTGCTCCTCGGCCGGGTGCTGCGCGACGCCTCCGTCTTCGTGCTCCAGGCGGTGCTGCTGGTGCTGGCCGCGCTGGTGATGGGCCTGCGCGCGCCGCTCGCGGGCATCCTGATCGGCTTCGCCTTCGTCGCGCTGCTCACGCTCGCGCTGGCCTCGCTGTCGTACGCGCTGGGGATGACGGTCCGCACCCCGCAGGAGTTCGGCCCGCTGATCAACGCGGTGTCGATGCCGTCGATGCTGCTGTCCGGCCTGATGCTCCCGATGACGCTCGCGCCGGCCTGGCTGGACGTGCTCTCGCACTTCGTGCCGTTCCGCTATCTGGTCGACGCGGTGCGCGACGCGTACACCGGGCACTACACGAGCGCGCACATGCTGTACGGCGTCCTGGTCGCGGTCGGGTTCGCGGCAGCCGCCGTGACGGTGGGCACACGGGTGTTCCGGACGGCCGGGGCGTAACTACGCTGGTCACATGGTCAATCTGACGCGCATCTACACCAGGACCGGCGACAAGGGCACCACCAACCTCGGCGACATGAGCCGGGTGCCCAAGACGGACCTCAGGATCTCGGCGTACGCGGACGCCAACGAGGCCAACGCGGTGATCGGCACCGCGGTCGCGCTGGGCGGCCTCGACGAGGAGGTCGTCGCGGTCCTCACCCGCGTCCAGAACGACCTGTTCGACGTGGGCGCGGATCTGTCCACGCCGGTGGTGGAGAACCCGGAGTTCCCGCCGCTGCGGGTGGAGCAGTTCTACATCGACAAGCTGGAGGCGGACTGCGACCGCTTCAACGAGCGGCTGGAGAAGCTGCGGTCCTTCATCCTGCCGGGCGGCACACCGGGCGCGGCCCTGCTGCACCAGGCGTGCACGGTGGTCCGCCGGGCCGAGCGCGCCACCTGGGCGGCGATGGAGGCCCACGGCGACACCATGAACCCGCTGACCGCGACCTACCTCAACCGCCTCTCCGACCTCCTGTTCATCCTGGCCCGCGCGGCCAACGGCGAACTCGGCGACGTGCTGTGGGTCCCGGGCGGCGAACGCTGAAACGGCCCGACGGGCGGTAGGCCCGGGCCGCACCGGGCGCCACAGGGCTTCGTGCGCGGTGGGCCGGGCCGGGGAGTGGCTCCCCGGCCCGGCCGTCGGTCCGTGCGCGGGCGGGCCCGGGGTTCAGCGGTCCGCGGTGCTCGTCGCGTCCCGGTCGGCGGCGGCCGCCGCGGACTCGGCCGCGTCGACCTTCTTCTTCATGTCCGCGTAGCCCGAGGGCGCGCCGGTGGGCGTCGAGTCCGGGGACGCACCGTCCGTGTGGGTACAGCCCGCCGTGAGCGTCACGAGCAGGACCGCCGTCGCGACGGCGGGCAGCCGCCGCCGGGCCCGCATCAGCCCGCCGCCTTCCCGTCGTCGTTGCCGCGGCACCACGTCCTGACCGCGGCCAGATCCTTCTGCCGCTGCCGCAACGTGGTGCCCAGCGACTTGCGGAACGTCAGCCGGTTCTGCAGGTAGGTCGCGATCTCGGTGTGCCCGGCCTTCTTCGCGTTGTCCACGCGCTTCTCGAGCCGGGCCACGGAGCCGCGGGTGCCCGCACCCGCGTCCAGTCGCCGCAGGGCCCGTTCGATGCGCCGGTCGACCTTCGGCGCCCGCTTGCACAGCGCCTTCGCGCCGTCGCCGGAAGGCCCGGCCGCGTGCGTGCCGCCGGCGGCGGACGCCGTTCCCGCCGTACCCAGCACGGCCGTCACGGCGAGCCCGGCGAGCAGCGTGCGCGTCCCTCGTCGCATGTCCATCTGCCTCTCCGTTCACGTCCCGGACGGCCGGGGCCGGCCGTCCGTCGCGACGGAGGCTAGGGACGGTCTTTGGGGAAACTCTGTGACCGGTCCGCCCCGGCCGTGCCGATCAGCCAGTCACGGCGGCCCGGCAGCCCGCCGCCGTCCGGGGGCAGCCGCACCTCGAAGCGGGCTCCCACCCCGCCGGGTCCGTCGACGACGCTCACGCTCCCCCGGTGCAGGGCGGCCTGCTGGGCGACGAGCGTGAGACCGAGTCCGGAACCGGCGCTGTCCGGGCCGCGCAGGAACCGCTCGAAGACGCGTCGGCGGGCGTCCGCAGGAACCCCGGGCCCGTGATCGTCCACGGTGATCGACACATGGTCCGGCAGCCCGCGCACCCCCACCCGCACCAGCGCCCGCCCCCGCTCGTCCCGGCCGTGGGCCAGCGCGTTGCCGACCAGGTTGTCCAGCAGCATCCGCAGACCGGGCGGCCAGCCGTGCACGGTGATCCCGGCCGGGGCGTCCAGCCGTACGTCGGCGTCGGGGGCCCCACGACGGGCCGCGGCGACGGCGGCCTCGGCCAGGTCGGACAGATCGACGGCGCGGAACGCCTCCGCCTCCACCAGGTCACCGCGCCCCAGCTCGCGCAGCATCACCAGGAGGCCCCGCAGCCGTGCGTGTTCGCGGCGCAGGTCGGTGACGACCTCGGCCCGCTCGGGTCCGGGCAGGCCGGGGTGCCCGGCGAGGATGTCCAGGTTGGTGCCCATGCTCATCAGCGGGGTGCGCAGTTCGTGCGCGGCGGCCGAGGAGAAGGAGCGGGCGGTCTCCAGGGCCTCGGCGGTACGGGCGGCCTGTTCGTCGTAGCGGGAGAGGACGGTCCGTACGGTGGCCGCCAGTTCGTCGACCTCCCTCACCCCGGTCGGCCGGTGGTCGAGCCGGACGCCGCTGGTGCGCGGGTCGAGGCCGGCGGTACGGCGGGTCAGCCGGCGCAGGGGGGCGCTCGCTCCACCGGCCACACCCCAGGCGAGCAGGCCGGACAGGGGCGCGGCGAGCAGGGCGGTCAGCAGCGCCCGCCGCCGCACGAGCCGTACCTGGGCGCGGTCGGCGGTGTCGGGTGCGAAGACCCACAGGGTGCCGGTGGCGCCGGAGGCGCGGACGGACCGGGACAGGCCGCGCCACCTACGGGCGCCGTCGCGGACGGTGACCGGTCCGGCGGCGTGGGCGGGCAGGGTCACCGACGGCCCCGGCCGGGGTCCGCCGCCGACGTCCGTGCCCGCTCCGGTGACGCGGACCCCGACGTCGAGGGCGGCGCTGAACAGCTGCCGTTCCCTGGTGTCGGCCGCCCTGGGGCGGCCGCCCGCGGTGGCCCGCAGCAGGGCCCGGGCGTCCGGGGCGAGGGCCGTGGCGCGTTGCCGCAGGTGCTGGTCCTCGGCGCGGTGCAGATCGCGGGCGACCAGCTGCAGCAGGAGCCAGCCGGAGGCCAGGACCAGCAGCGGGACGGTGCAGCCGACGGCGAGGCCGATGCGGGTGGAGAGCCTCACCGGGCGCCCCGCTCCTCGCGGAGCACGAAGCCGACCCCGCGGACGGTGTGGATCAGCCGGCCGCGCCCGTCCGCCTCCAGCTTGCGCCGCAGGTAGCTGACGAAGGTGTCGACGGCGTCGGTGCGCACGTCGAAGTCGTAGCCCCACACCCGTTCCAGCAGCTGGTCCCGGCTGAGGACGAGGCCCGCGTTGCGGGCGAGCACCTCCAGCAGTTCGAACTCACGGCGGGTCAGCTCCAGCGGGCGGCCGTCCCGGTCGGCGGTGCGGGCCGCCGGGTCGATCACCAGGCCCGCGACCCGCAGCGGCTCCCGGCCGGCCGGCGGCCGCCGGCGCAGCAGGGCGTGCAGCCGCAGCACCAGTTCCCGCAGGGCGAAGGGCTTGACGAGGTAGTCGTCGCCGCCCGCCTGCAGCCCGGCTATCCGGTCGGCGGTCTCGTCGAGCGCGGAGACCATGAGCACCGGCAGGTCGCGCCCCTCGTCGCGGAGCCGTGTGCACACCTCGATGCCGCTCAGGCCGGGCATCGACACGTCCAGCACGAGGACGTCGGGCGGCGCGTCCCGGACCGCGTGGAGCGCCTCGGCCCCGTCGGCGGCGGTCCTGACCGCGAAGCCGTTCAGCCTCAGCCCTCGCTCCAGTGAACGGCGGATCGCCGTGTCGTCGTCGACGACCAGGACCGTGCCGGAGCCTGCCGTGTCAGCCATGCACCCTCCTCGACGCCCGGTCAGGGTACGGCCCGAGGCTGTGCGGGCGGCGGGAGACGTCAGCGGTGCTCGGCCGGTTCCGGGTCCCGCTCCGGGCCGTGCTCCGGCCGGCGTTTGGGGAACAGGGTGTAGCTCGCCGCGATGACCAGGTTGATGCCGATCACCAAGAGCATCCGCGTCTGCCAGGCCCGCAGCGAACCCGTGTCGCCGTCGCCGCCGACGTACCGGACGGCCGCCTCGAGCAGCGCGAGGGCGACCGCGCACGCCAGGATCCAGCGGCCCGCGACCTTCCACTCGTGGACGGCGCGGGCCGTGCCGTACTTCGGCGGCCGCACGGGCGGCGGGCCGTCGGCGAAACGGTGCGCCACCCGCGCGTCGGCCCACTTGACGGTGGAGTGGCCGAGGCCCACGGTGAAGCCGATGTAGACGGCGGCGAGGCCGTGCCGCCAGTCGGGTTCCGCACCGTTCCTGAGGTCGACGGCGGTGACCGCGAACAGCACCACCTCCAGCAGGGGTTCGCACAGCAGCAGCGCGAGACCGGTGCGGGGCATCCGCAGGCCGTACCGGAAGAGCAGTCCGGCCGCCAGCAGCACCCAGAACGCCACCTCACAGGCGATGATCAATCCGACGAGCACGGCTCGCTCCCTTCGTCCACCCCTCAAGGCTCCCGCGGGCCGGGGCGCGGATCGTCGTCATCGCCGACGAGACCGCCGTAAACGAAAGTCGCAGTCCGGGACCCTTCCCCGGGAGCAGGCGGGGCGTGCGGGGGCCGTGTTGGATGGGGGCATGCGCCTCGCACTCCCCCACCCCCACCGCGACGACTGGCGCATCGCCGTGGGCGGGCTGCTCGGCGGGGTGCTGCTGTGGGCGCTCGGTATCCATCCGCGCCTGGGCACGGACCCGCTCGTGCTGTGGCACGCCCCGTGGGCCCCGCTGGTGCCGCTGGCGGTGACGGCCGCGTGCGAGCCGCTGCGCCGCGGCCGGCCCCGCCTCGGTCTGCTGATCGGCACCGCCGCCCTGGTGCTGGACACGGTGACGCTCGGCAGCGTCGTCACCATCGTGCTGTACACCGACCTGATGTACGCCGCCGTCCTGTACGGCACACCGGCCGCCGCCCGCCGTATCCCGTGGGTCACGGGGATGCTGACGGTGCTCGGCGGGGTCGTGCCGGCCGCGCTCTGGCGCGATCCGCAGGCGCTGCTGATCGGGGTGGGCGTCGGGGTGGTCGCGTTCGGTCCCGCCGCCACCGGCGCGCTCGTCCGCAACCACCGCGACGCGGCCGAGGCGGCCCGGCTGCGCGCCGAACAGACCGCGCTGCTGGCCGAGATGGACCGCACGCAGGCGGTCACCGCGGAACGGGCTCGGATGGCCCGGGAGTTGCACGACATGGTCGCCAACCACCTTTCCGCCATCGCCATCCACTCGACGGCGGCGCTCTCCATCGGCGATCCGCGGACCTCCGGGGAGGCCCTGGCCGTCATCCGGGAGAACAGCGTGGCGGGGCTGGCCGAGATGCGCCGGCTGATCGGCATCCTGCGTGACGGCTCCGGCGACCTGGAGCCCGCCGCGTCGCCGACGCTCGACGGTCTGGACGCGCTCGTGGACGGTGCCCGCGCGAACGGTCTGGACGTCACCCTCGACGCCGGTCACGGCATGGTGCCCACGCCGGTCGGCCTGGCCGCCTACCGGATCGTGCAGGAGTCCCTGACGAACGCCATGAAGCATGCGGCGCGGGGGTGCGTGCACATCGTCCTCCGGCAGGCGGACGGGACGCTCGGCATCAGGGTGACCAGCCCCTACCGGCCCGGCGACACCCCTCGCGCGCCCGGCTCGGGCGCCGGTCTGGCCGGCATGCGGGAGCGGGCCGCGCTGCTGGGCGGCACCTTCGAGGCCGGCCCCGGGGACGCGCTGTGGACCGTGTACGCCACCCTGCCGCTCAGCGAAGGAGAGCCCGCATGATCCGTGTCGTGGTCGCCGAGGACCAGTCCGCCGTCCGCGCCGGGCTCGTCCTGATCCTGCGCAGCGCCCCGGACATCGACGTGGTCGGCGAGGCGGAGGACGGCCTGCGGGCGGTCGAACTGGCCCGCGAGACCGGGCCGGACCTGGTCCTGATGGATGTGCAGATGCCTCGTCTGGACGGGGTCTCGGCCACCCGGCAGATCGTCGCCGAACGGCTCGCGGACGTCCTGGTGCTGACCACCTTCGACCACGACGAGTACGTGTTCGGGGCGCTGCGGGCGGGGGCGGCCGGGTTCCTGCTGAAGAACACCGAGGCGGGGGATCTGCTGGAGGCGGTGCGCACGGTGGCCCGCGGGGAGGGGGTCGTCGCGCCGGCGGTGACCCGGCGGCTGATCGCCGAGTTCGCCGCGGGGCCGGTGCGGGGGACGACAGCGGATCCGGCCGTGCTGGAGGCTCTGACCCGGCGCGAGCGGGAGGTGCTGTCGTGCGTCGGCGAGGGGCTGTCCAACGCCGAGATCGCCGAGCGCCTGCGGATGGCCGAGGGAACGGTGAAGACGCACGTCAGCCGTCTGCTGGCCAAGCTGGAGCTGCGCAGCCGGGTCCAAGCGGCGGTGCTCGCACAGGAGTTGGGTGTCTGACCCCGCCTCACGGCAACTGGTCCAGACCTATTGACCCGTGGTCCAGACCTTTCTACTCTCGCAGCACCGTGGGCGTGAAGGCTCAGTCATGCCCCTGACACCCCCGATGAAGAGGGAGGCGCAGCATGCGCTTCAGACACAGAGCCGCGGCAGGGTTCGCGACCCTGTTGCTCCCCCTGGCCGGCCTGGTCGGTCTCGCGAGCCCCGCCCAGGCCGCGACGAACGCCACCGCCACCTACACCAAGTCCAGCGACTGGGGAACCGGTTTCGGCGGTCAGTGGACCATCAAGAACACCGGCAGCAGCAGCATCAGTTCCTGGACCGTCGAGTGGGACTTCCCCTCCGGTACGTCCGTCACCTCCGCCTGGGACGCGGACGTCACCAGCTCCGGCACCCACTGGACCGCGAAGAACAAGTCCTACAACGGCACCCTCGCCCCCGGTGCCTCCGTCTCCTTCGGCTTCAACGGCGCGGGCTCCGGCTCCCCGTCCAACTGCAAGCTGAACGGCGACAGCTGCGACGGCACCACCGTTCCGGGTGACGCCTCGCCCTCCGCCCCCGGCACCCCGACCGCCTCCTCCGTCACCGACACCTCGGTGAAGCTCTCCTGGGGCGCGGCCACCGACGACAAGGGCGTCAAGAACTACGACGTGCTGCGCGACGGCGCCAAGGTCGCCACGGTCACCACCACGTCGTACACGGACACCGGCCTGACCGCCGGCACCGACTACTCGTACACCGTGCGGGCCCGCGACACCGCCGACCAGACCGGTCCGGTCAGCGGCGCGGTCAAGGTGCACACCACCGGCGGCGGCACCACTCCCCCGCCCACCGGCGACAAGGTCAAGCTCGGCTACTTCACCGAGTGGGGCATCTACGGCCGCAACTACAACGTCAAGAACCTGGTGACGTCCGGTTCCGCCGCCAAGATCACCCACATCAACTACGCCTTCGGCAACGTCACCAACGGCCAGTGCGCCATCGGCGACTCCTACGCCGACTACGACAAGGCGTTCACCGCCGACCAGTCGGTGAGCGGCGTGGCCGACACCTGGGACCAGCCGCTGCGCGGCAACTTCAACCAGCTGCGCCAGCTGAAGGCCAAGTACCCGAACATCAAGGTGCTGTGGTCGTTCGGCGGCTGGACCTGGTCCGGCGGCTTCGGCCAGGCCGCGGCCAACCCGGCGGCCTTCGCGCAGTCCTGCTACAACCTGGTGAAGGACCCCCGCTGGGCCGATGTCTTCGACGGCATCGACATCGACTGGGAGTACCCGAACGCCTGCGGCCTGAGCTGTGACACCAGCGGCGCGGCCGCCTTCAAGAACCTGATGGGCGCGCTGCGCGCCAAGTTCGGCTCCAGCGCCCTGGTCACGGCCGCGACCACCGCCGACGGCTCCGCCGGCGGCAAGATCGAGGCCGCCGACTACGCCGGTGCCGCCCAGTACGTCGACTGGTACAACGTGATGACGTACGACTTCTTCGGCGCCTGGGACGCGAAGGGCCCGACCGCCCCGCACTCCCCACTCACCTCGTACTCGGGCATCCCCAAGGCGGGCTTCACCACCGCCGACGCGATGGCCAAGTTCAAGTCGTCCGGTGTTCCGGCGAAGAAGCTGCTCATCGGCATCGGCTTCTACGGCCGTGGCTGGACCGGCGTCACCCAGGACGCGCCGGGCGGCACGGCCACGGGCCCGGCGGCCGGCACCTACGAGCAGGGCATCGAGGACTACAAGGTCCTGAAGTCGTCCTGCCCGGCCACCGGCACCGTCGCCGGCACGGCGTACGCGCACTGCGGCAGCAACTGGTGGTCGTACGACACCCCCGCCACCATCGCCACCAAGATGGCCTGGGCGAAGGACCAGGGCCTCGGCGGCGCGTTCTTCTGGGAGTTCAGCGGCGACACCGGCAACGGCGAACTGGTGAGCGCCATCAACAGCAACCTGTAGACCGCCAAGAACCCCTGAGTGACGTTGACGCTCTCCCGGACTCCGTCCGGGGGGACCCCCACACAGCGAGTGAACGTGGCTACGCCACGTTCACTCGCTGTCCGGGCGGGGCTGCTTCCAGCCACGCGAGAAACCCGGTCAGCGCGTCTTCGCTCATGGCGAGTTCGAGGCGCGTGCCCCGGTGGGTGCACGCGAGGACCACCGCGTCGGAGAGCAGAGCCAGCTCCTCCTCGCCCTCGGGCAGCCGGCGGCCGGCCACCTCGATCTGCGCCCGCTCCAGGGTGCGGCGCGGCCGGTAGGCGTAGGAGAAGACGCGATACCACTCGATGCGGTCGCCGTTGTAGCGGGCGACGCCGTAGCTCCAGCCCTTGCCGCCGGTGTCCGGTTTCTCGGCCACGTCCCAGCGCAGGGAACAGTCGAAGGTCCCGCCGGAACGCTGGATCAGCCTGCGGCGCAGCCCGAAGAAGAACAGTCCCGCCAGCACGAGCGCGACCACGATCCCGCACACAGTCAGAGCGAGGACCATCGGCACCGACCTCCTCGTCTCCCAGGCAGCAGCACTGCTCTTGTTACTGAGTAATGAAACGGAAAAAACACCCACATCTGCCTCAGCCGCGACCGGCACCGGATTGCTCCGGGCCGGCCGCGGCTGAGTGACGTCAACGTACAGCGCGGCTGGGTCAGCGCGCGGTCGCCGCACGAAGTCGGACGTCCGCGCGTCGCTCGGCGGCGGCATCGCCCTCCGCCTTCGCGCGCTCCAGCTCTCGCTCCGTGCGCTGGACATCGATCTCGTCCGACAGCTCGGCGATCTCGGCCAGCAGCGACAGCTTGTTGTCGGCGAACGAGATGAAACCGCCGTGCACCGCGGCGACGACCGTTCCACCTTCACTCGTACGGATGGTCACCGGGCCCGACTCCAGCACACCGAGCAGCGGCTGGTGACCGGGCATGACGCCGATGTCGCCGGACGTGGTGCGCGCGACGACCAGGGTGGCCTCGCCGGACCAGACCTGGCGGTCGGCGGCGACCAGCTCGACGTGCAGCTCAGCAGCCAAGGTTGGCTCCTCGGGTCACCACCCGGCGGTAGTGCCGGGTGTTGGGGTCAATTCTAGTAGGCGTGGCAGAGGGGGCGGGACGCGCCCGCCCCCTCGGACGAGCACGGGGCTCAGGAGACGCCCAGCTCCTTGGCGTTGGCCTTGAGGTCCTCGAGGCCACCGCACATGAAGAACGCCTGCTCGGGGAAGTGGTCGTACTCACCGTCGCAGATCGCGTTGAACGCGGCGATCGACTCGTCGAGCGGCACGTCCGACCCGTCCACGCCGGTGAACTGCTTGGCGACGTGGGTGTTCTGGGACAGGAAGCGCTCCACACGACGGGCACGGTGGACGACGAGCTTGTCCTCCTCGCCCAGCTCGTCGATACCGAGGATCGCGATGATGTCCTGGAGGTCCTTGTACTTCTGGAGGATCGTCTTCACGCGCATGGCCGCGTTGTAGTGATCCGCCGCGATGTAACGCGGGTCCAGGATCCGGGACGTGGAGTCCAGCGGGTCCACGGCCGGGTAGATGCCCTTCTCGGAGATCGGACGGGAGAGCACCGTCGTCGCGTCGAGGTGGGCGAAGGTGGTGGCCGGGGCCGGGTCGGTCAGGTCGTCCGCGGGGACGTAGATCGCCTGCATCGAGGTGATCGAGTGACCACGGGTCGAGGTGATGCGCTCCTGGAGGAGGCCCATCTCGTCGGCCAGGTTCGGCTGGTAACCCACGGCGGACGGCATACGGCCGAGCAGCGTGGAGACCTCGGAACCGGCCTGCGTGAAGCGGAAGATGTTGTCGATGAAGAACAGCACGTCCTGCTTCTGGACGTCACGGAAGTACTCGGCCATGGTGAGGCCGGCCAGCGCGACGCGCAGACGGGTGCCCGGGGGCTCGTCCATCTGGCCGAAGACCAGGGCGGTCTTGTCGATGACGCCCGAGTCCGACATCTCCTCGATGAGGTCGTTGCCCTCACGGGTGCGCTCACCGACACCGGCGAACACGGAGACACCGTCGTGGTTGTTGGCGACGCGGTAGATCATCTCCTGGATGAGCACCGTCTTGCCGACGCCGGCACCACCGAACAGACCGATCTTGCCGCCCTTGACGTACGGGGTCAGCAGGTCGATGACCTTGACGCCGGTCTCGAACATCTCGGTCTTCGACTCGAGCTCGTCGAAGTTCGGCGCCTTGCGGTGGATGCCCCAGCGCTCACCGGTGTACTGCTCGTCGACGTTCAGCACCTCACCGAGGGTGTTGAACACCTTGCCCTTGGTGAAGTCACCGACGGGCACCGTGATGGAGTTGCCGGTGTCGGTGACCGCGGCCTGGCGGACCAGACCGTCGGTGGGCTGCATGGAGATGGTGCGGACCAGGCCGTCACCCAGGTGCTGGGCGACCTCCAGGGTCAGCGTCTTCTTCTCGCCGGCGTTGGCCGGGTCGGCCACCTCGACGTGAAGGGCGTTGTAGATGTCCGGCATCGCGTCGACGGGGAACTCCACGTCGACGACCGGGCCGATGACCCGGGCGACGCGGCCCGTAGCCGTCGCGGTCTCAACAGTGGTGGTCATTATCGGTCACTCCCCGCGGTCGCGTCGGCCAGGGCGCTGGCGCCACCGACGATCTCGCTGATTTCCTGGGTGATTTCGGCCTGGCGGGCCGCGTTGGCAAGACGGGAGAGCGTGTTGATCAGCTCACCCGCGTTGTCGGTGGCCGACTTCATCGCGCGCCGCGTGGCGGCGTGCTTCGAAGCGGCCGACTGGAGCAGCGCGTTGTAGATGCGGCTCTCCACGTAGCGCGGCAGCAGGGCGTCGAGGACGTCCTCCGCCGACGGCTCGAAGTCGAACAGCGGAAGGATCTCGCCCTTGGGCGTGGCCTCTTCCGCGACCTCTTCGAGTCGCAGCGGCAGCAGCCGGGCGTCGAGCGCCGTCTGCGTCATCATCGAGACGAACTCGGTGAAGACGAAGTGGAGCTCGTCCACGCCGCCCTCGGCCGTGTCCTTCTCGATGGCCTCGATCAGGGGCGCCGCGACCTTCTTGGCGTCCGCGTACGACGGCTCGTCGGTGAAGCCGCTCCACGACTCCGCGATCTTGCGCTCACGGAAGTTGTAGTGGGCGACACCGCGCCGGCCGACGATGTACGTGTCGACCTGCTTGCCCTCGCGCTCCAGGCGCTCGGTCAGCTGCTCCGCCGCCTTGATGGCGTTGGAGTTGAAGGCGCCGGCCAGACCGCGGTCGCTCGTGAGGAGCAGCACCGCGGCACGGGCCGGGTTCTCCACCTCCGTGGTGAGCGGGTGCTTGGTGTTCGAACCCGTACCGACCGCCGTGACCGCGCGGGTCAGTTCCTGCGCGTACGGCGTGGAGGCCGCCACCTTGCGCTGCGCCTTGACGACGCGCGAGGCGGCGATCATCTCCATCGCCTTGGTGATCTTCTTGGTCGCGGTGACGGATCGGATGCGACGCTTGTAGACCCGGAGCTGGGCTCCCATGAGTCAGGTCCCTTCCTTACGTCACTTGGCGGCAGCGGCCGGAGTGTCCTCGCCGAGCAGCTTGCCGTCCGAGGTCTCGAACTGCTTCTTGAAGTCCGCGATCGCGTCGGAGACGGCCGTCAGGGTGTCGTCGGACATCTTGCCGCCCTCGCGGATGGAGGTCATGAGGCCCTGCTCCTTGCGGTGCAGGTACTCCAGCAGCTCCTTCTCGAAGCGGCGGATGTCGGCGACGGGCACCTCGTCCATCCGGCCGGTGGTGCCGGCCCAGACGGAGACGACCTGGTCCTCGGTCGACATCGGCTGGTACTGGTCCTGCTTCAGCAGCTCGACCATGCGCTGACCGCGCTCCAGCTGCGACTTCGAGGCCGCGTCCAGGTCGGAACCGAAGGCGGCGAACGCCTCCAGCTCACGGAACTGGGCGAGGTCCACACGAAGGCGGCCGGAGACCTGCTTCATCGCCTTGTGCTGCGCGGAACCACCGACTCGGGAGACGGAGATACCGACGTTCAGCGCGGGGCGCTGACCGGCGTTGAACAGGTCCGACTCCAGGAAGCACTGGCCGTCGGTGATGGAGATGACGTTGGTCGGGATGAACGCCGAGACGTCGTTGGCCTTGGTCTCGACGATCGGCAGACCGGTCATCGAACCGGCACCCATGTCGTCGGAGAGCTTGGCGCAGCGCTCCAGCAGCCGGGAGTGCAGGTAGAAGACGTCACCCGGGTAGGCCTCACGGCCCGGCGGGCGGCGCAGCAGCAGCGACACGGCGCGGTAGGCGTCGGCCTGCTTCGACAGGTCGTCGAAGATGATGAGGACGTGCTTGCCCTCGTACATCCACTGCTGACCGATGGCCGAACCGGTGTACGGCGCCAGGTACTTGAAGCCGGCCGGGTCGGACGCCGGGGCGGCGACGATGGTCGTGTACTCCAGGGCGCCGTTCTCCTCCAGCGCGCGGCGCACGCCGGCGATGGTGGAGCCCTTCTGGCCGATGGCGACGTAGATGCAGCGGACCTGCTTCTTCGGGTCGCCCGAGCGCCAGTTGTCGCGCTGGTTGATGATCGTGTCGACGGCCAGGGCGGTCTTGCCGGTCTGGCGGTCACCGATGATCAGCTGACGCTGACCACGGCCGACGGGGGTCATCGCGTCGACGGCCTTGTAGCCCGTCTCCATCGGCTCGTGCACCGACTTGCGCTGCATGACCGTGGGGGCCTGCAGCTCGAGGGCGCGGCGGCCGGACGTCTCGATCTCGCCGAGGCCGTCGATCGGGTTGCCGAGCGGGTCGACGACGCGGCCGAGGTAGCCCTCGCCGACCGCGACGGAGAGGACCTCACCGGTGCGGTGCACCGGCTGACCCTCCTCGATGCCGCTGAACTCACCGAGGACGATGGCACCGATCTCGCGCTCCTCGAGGTTGAGGGCGAGGCCGAGGGTGCCGTCCTCGAACTTCAGCAGTTCGTTGGCCATGGCCGAGGGCAGGCCCTCGACCTTCGCGATGCCGTCGCCGGCAAGGGTGACCGTACCGACCTCCTCGCGCGAGGCCGCGTCCGGCTTGTACGACTGGACAAAGTTCTCCAGCGCGTCCCGGATCTCCTCCGGCCGGATCGTGAGCTCCGCCATCTGGGTTCCCTGCTCTCCTTGTTGGGCCCGAAGTTTCACTTGGGGGGGATGGGGACTCCCCCCTGAAAGAGGTGAATCCTCTGCACGGCCCAACCAGGGCCGTAATTACGTACTGCGTTCTCGAGATGTCGAGTTGCTGCTAGCTCGCCATGCGGCGGGCGGCCTCGTCCAGCCGGTCCGCCAGGGAGCCGTTGATGACCTCGTCACCGACCTGCACCCGGATCCCGCCGAGGACCTCGGGGTCCACGTCGAGGTTGAGGTGCATCCGACGCCCGTAGAGCTTGGTCAGGGCGGCGCCGAGGCGCTGCTTCTGCCCGTCGCTCAGCGGCACCGCCGAGGTGACGACGGCGACCATGCGGTCCCGGCGCTCCGCGGCGAGCTTGGACAGGGACTCCAGTCCCGCCTCCAGGCTACGTCCACGCGGCGCGGTCACGAGGCGGACGACCAGACGCTCGGTGGCGGGCTTGGCCCGGCCGCCGAGGAGTCGGTGCAGCAGCTCGGTCTTGGCCTGGCCGCCGGCGGCGCGGTCGGTCAGCGCGGCGCGCAGCTCGGTGTTGGAGGAGACGATCCGGCCGAACCGGAACAGCTCGTCCTCGACGTCGTCGAGCGTGCCCGTCTTCTCCGCGGCGGTGAGGTCGGCGATGTTCGCCAGTTCCTCCAGCGCGTCCACCAGGTCGCGGGGCTGCGACCAGCGGGCGCGGGCCATCCCGGACAGCAGGTCGGCGGCGGTGCCGCTGACCTGGCCGCCGATCAGGCGCTGGACCAGCTCGGCCTTCGCCTCTCCGGGCTTCGCCGGGTCGGTGAGGACCCGGCGAAGGCCGGCCTCGCGGTCGAGCAGCGCGGTGACGGCCGCCAGCTCTTCGGCGAGCTGAGCGGCGTCCACGGACGTGGAGTCCGTCAGCGCGTCGAGACGCTCACGTGCGGCTGCCAGGGCCTCGCGGCTCGCTCCGTTCATCGCGTGGCCTCGGCCTTCTCCTCGAGCTCGTCGAGGAAGCGGTCGATCACACGGCTCTGCCGGGCGTGGTCCTCGAGGGACTCACCGACGAGCTTGCCGGCCAGGTCGGTGGCGAGCTTGCCGACGTCCTGGCGCAGCGCGGAAGAAGCGGCCTTGCGGTCGGCGTCGATCTGCGCGTGACCGGCGGCGACGATCTCCTCACGCTGCCGCTGGCCTTCCGCGCGCATCTCGGCGATGAGCGTGGCGCCCTGCTCCTGCGCCTCCTGACGCAGACGCGCGGCCTCGTGCCGGGCCTCGGCGAGCTGAGCCTTGTACTGCTCAAGCACGCTCTGGGCCTCGGTCTGCGCGGCCTCGGCCTTCTCGATACCGCCCTCGATGGCCTCGCGGCGCTGCTCCAGAACCTTGTTGATGTTCGGAAGGAGCTTCCAGGCGAGGAAGCCGAAGACGATGACGAAGGCGAGCAGGCCGATGACGAGCTCGGGGATCGGCGGAACGAGGGGGTTTTCCTTGCCCTCGGCCGCCAGAATGAGCAGCTGGCTCATGTCAGTGCCTTTCGTCTAGGGGGCTGTCGCTGATCGACTGATCAGGTGCCGTAGACGAACGGCATGACCAGGCCGATGAGGGCGAGCGCCTCACAGAAGGCGAAGCCGAGGATCTGGTTGGCGCGGATCAGGCCGGCAGCTTCGGGCTGACGGGCCAGAGCCTGGGTGCCGTTACCGAAGATGATGCCGACGCCGACGCCGGGGCCGATGGCGGCGAGGCCGTAGCCGATGGAACCGAGGGAGCCGTGGACGCCGTCGGCAGCAAGGGTCTGGAGAGCGGACATGCCGATTCTTCCTTCTTCTTTACGGACCGGTGGGGGTTGGCCACCGGACGATCAGGGGGTGGGGCTGGGCGGCACTCAGTGGTGCTCGGCGAGGGCGCCCTGGATGTAGGTGCACGTCAGGAGGACGAAGACGTACGCCTGCAGAGCCTGGATGAAGAGCTCGAAGGCCGTCATCACGATCGTCATGATGAAGCTGACGCCGGCGTAGGCGATGCCGACGCCGTTCAGCAGGTACCAGCTGGCGATCGTGAAGAGCAGCAGCAGGGTGTGCCCGGCGAACATGTTGGCAAACAGTCGCACCGCGTGGGTGAAGGGCCGCACCAGCAGGTTCGAGAAGAACTCGATGGTCATGGCCAGCGGCAGCACCGCGCCCAGCGACTTGTCGTACCCGGTGACGTTCTTGAAGAAGCCGACGAAGCCGTGGCGCTTGAACGTCAGCGAGATCCACAGGACGTAGACGATCAGCGCCAGGACGAGCGGGTACGAGATGATCGCCGTCACCGGGAACTGGGCGAGCGGGACGATCGACCAGAGGTTCATCATCCAGATGAAGAAGAACAGCGAGACGACCAGCGGTACGTACTTCTCGCCCTCCTTCTTTCCGATCGTCTCGTAGACGACACCGCGCCGGATGAAGTCGTAGCCGGTCTCGGCGACCATCTGGAGCTTGCCCGGGACGACCTTGGGCTTGCGGAAGGCCGCCCAGAAGAAGCCGACGATGATGATCGAGCCGAGCAGCGCCAGCAGCATCGTCTTGTTGAAGTACACGTTGCTGTCGGCGTCGCCCCAGAGGGGCTTGAACAGGAACGAGTGCAGGCCAGGAGCCGGGAATCCACAGCCGTCGAAGATGTGGCAGTCGGTCTCGAAGGCGAGCACCTGCGTCGGGTCAGCACTCACCGCGGGCTCCTTCAGCGTGGCGCATAGGTACGGCAACCTCGTTGTGTCGGCGCGGCGCGAGGCCGCGGTTCGGCACGGGACTGGTGTTACGGATGTGGGGGCGGCTGGGGGGCATCTCGCCTCGCGATTGAGCAGGCGTCAGCTCGGATGCCCGCGCCCGCGATGCCGCAGTTGGCACCGGACGATAGCAGGATCTCTCACGCGTCTTTATCCCGGCCCTACCCCTCACGACGAGTGCCCCGACTTGTGGGACTTTTCGTCGCGGGAGGAGGCGTCCGAGGACGAATCCGGTTCGACGTAAAGGATCTTGGACTTCATGTGCGCACGCGTCTGCGCGGCGATCCACGTGAGGGTGCCGGCGACGAGCGTGAGCGCGAAAGCCCGGGGGTTGAACAGGGTGGTGTGCTTGAAGGCCGCCACGAAGACGAACAGCAGCAGGATCTGCGCCGCGTAGAGCATCAGTCCCACGGCCTGGAACAGGTGCGGAAGCGATTTGGCAGTGCGCTGCAGGACGTAGAGACCGAGACCCATGAACAGCAGGACGATCACCGTCGCGACGACAGCCCCGATCGCTCCCTTGCCGCCCGCGACCACACCGCTGACGGCGGCGGCGATCGCGCCGACGGCAACCGTGGGCACGGCGGCCTGGGCCAGGATCCGGACGTCATTGGACGGCATGGCGGCAACTCCGCTTTCACAGGGGGGCAGGTGTCGTCATGGACGAGCGTAGTCCCGGGCCGAGGGGGTCGAGACCTCACTCCGATGGACCATCGCACTGGGTCCTTCGGCTCTATCCGGGGTTCTCGTGAACCGTATCACAAACTATTTGATGAGGTCTTTACCTGCTGGGTGTGCTTGCTGTCACACATGAGAGTGACAGTGCGCGTCTGTGCAAAAACCGCGCCCACTTGTCTGGTATTGGGAGACTTTGCTCCCCCACGACTTGGCAATGCTCTAGTCAGATTCTTACCTTGGCAGGCTCAGCCGCGGTCGAGGAAACGCGAACGGGGGCCGATCGCCGTAGCCCCGTTGACGCCCGAGACACCCGCCGTGACAGGGGCCCGGTCATCGGGCTCCGCGGGCTCCACGGCCGTCTGCGCGGCGGGGTCCGCGAGGACGGCCGCCTCGTCCGCGCCGCGCCGCCTCCGGTAGCGCGGGGGCACGAACCGCTGCGCCCAGGCCGGTACGCGGGGCGTGAACCGCGGGAGCAGCAGCAGAACCAGGCCCACGGCGCTCAGGAAGACCACACCCAGCACGATCCACATCGACGCCGAGTTGACCGAGTACGCCAGCGCCCCGAAGCCGATCAGCGCCGACCAGAAGTACATGATCAGCACGGCCCGGCTGTGCGAGTGGCCGATCTCCAGCAGGCGGTGGTGCAGATGGCCCCGGTCCGCGGCGAACGGGGACTGGCCGCGCCAGGTGCGCCGGACGATCGCCAGGACCAGGTCCGCAGCCGGCACGGCGATGATCGTGAGCGGCATCAGCAGCGGGATGTAGACCGGCACCATCTGGTGCACGGTGCTGCGCTCGGAGGCGCCGAAGCCGAGGTTGTCCGGGTCGACCTGTCCCGTGACGGAGATCGCACCCGCGGCCAGCACCAGCCCGATCAGCATCGACCCCGAGTCGCCCATGAAGATGCGCGCGGGATGCATGTTGTGCGGCAGGAAGCCCAGGCACATGCCCATCAGGATGGCGGCGAACAGCGTCGCCGGGGCGGCGGCCTCGATGCCGTACGAGTACCAGATGCGGTACGTGTACATGAAGAACGCGGCGGCGGCGATGCACACCATGCCCGCGGCCAGCCCGTCCAGGCCGTCCACGAAGTTCACCGCGTTGATGGTGATGACGACCAGCGCCACCGTCAGCAGGGTGCCCTGCCACTGGGTCAGCGCGACCGTGCCGACACTGGGGATGGGCAGCCAGAGGATCGTCAGACCCTGCATGACCATCACGCCGGCCGCGATCATCTGGCCGCCCAGCTTGATCAGGGCGTCGATCTCGAACTTGTCGTCCAGGACGCCGATCAGCCAGATCAGCGCGGCTCCGGAGAGCAGCGCCCGCGGCTCGTTGGACTTGACGAAGACCTCGTTGAGGTTGGTCAGGTGGTCGGCGACCAGCAGGCCCGCGCAGAGCCCGAAGAACATGGCGATCCCGCCGAGCCGCGGAGTGGGTTCCCGGTGCACGTCACGGGCCCGGATCTCCGGCATCGCCCCGGCCACGATCGCGAACTTCCGTACCGGCCCTGTCAGCAGATACGTCACCGCGGCCGTGACGCAGAGCGTCAGCAGGTATTCACGCACGGGCTTCCCCACAGGTCTCGCTGGCCATCACAGCCCCACACCCTAGCGACGGACGCTTGACGATGGAGACTTCCGGGTAGCGACGATGGTTGCACGGGTGGCTGTGCGTCACGCTCCGCAACCGGACACATCGGACATGTACAGAGGTCCGTCTACCCCCGCTCAGCCGGGATACGGCGGGAACGCGGCGGTCAGCTCGCGCACCGCCTCCCGCGCCCCGGCCGGGTCCGTACCGCCGCGCAGCACCGAACCGAGCAGGGCCGCGATCCGCACCATCTCCGGCTCCCCCATGCCCTGCGTGGTCACCGCGGCCGTGCCCAGCCGCAGACCGCGGCCGTCACCGTGGGGAAGAGCACAGCAGTCCAGCACCAGACCGGCCGCGAGGAGCCGGCCGCGCGCGGTGCGCCCGTCCACGCCGAGCGGGGCCGGGTCCGCGGTGATGAGGTGGGTGTCGGTGCCGCCGGTGGTGACGGCGAGCCCCTCGGCGGCCAGGTGGCCGGCGAGCACCCGTGCGTTGGCGACCACCTGATGGGCGTACGCGCCGAACGCCGGCGTCGCCGCCTCGCCGAAGGCGACCGCCTTGGCGGCGATGGTGTGCATCTGGGCACCGCCCTGGGTGAACGGGAACACGGCCCGGTCGACGCGCTCGGCCAGCTCGGCGCCGCACAGGATCATCCCGCCGCGTGGCCCGCGCAGCACCTTGTGTGTCGTCGCGCACACGACGTCCGCGTACGGCACCGGGTTCGGCGCCGCTCCTCCGGCGACCAGGCCGATCGGGTGCGCCGCGTCCACGATGAGATAAGCGCCGACCTCGTCGGCGACCTCCCGGAAGAAGGCGTGGTCGAAGTGGCGGGGGTAGGCGATGGAACCGCAGACGATGGCCTTGGGCCGGTGGTTGCGGGCCAGGTGGCGCACCTGGTCGTGGTCGACGAGACCCGTCTCGGCGTCGACGCCGTAGCCGACGAAGTCGAACCAGCGCCCGGAGAAGTTCGCCGGTGAGCCGTGGGTGAGGTGGCCGCCGTGGGGCAGGCCGAGGGCGAGGACGGTGTCACCGGGGCGCAGCAGGGCCGCGTAGGCGGCCAGGACGGCCGAAGAGCCCGAGTGGGACTGGACGTTGGCGTGCTCGGCGCCGAAGAGCGCCTTGGCCCGGTCGACGGCGAGACGCTCGGCGACGTCGACGAGTTCGCAGCCGCCGTGGTGGCGGGCGCCCGGATAGCCCTCGGCGTACTTGTTGGCGAGCGGGGAGCCGAGGGCGGCGAGCACGGCGGGCGAGGTGAAGTTCTCGGCGGCGATCAGCTGGAGCGTCGTCGACTGCCGGGCGAGCTCCCCGAGCAGGATGTCGGCGAGTTCGGGGTCCTGCCGGCGCAGGACATCGGTCTCGTGCAGGGTGGGAACCGACATGACGGGCTCCGGGCGGTCGAGGGTGACGTACCCCCCAATGTAGGCCCGTGCGTGCGGGAGGCGCCCGGTGATGGGCCGCACGGGGGCCCGGGGCCCCCGCCGCCTACGCCCGCGCCGGTACTCCGGTCAGCGCCGTGACGACCGGGTCCAGCGCCTGGTGTATCTCGTCGCCGATCGACCGGAAGAAGGGGAGCGGGGCGCCGTACGGGTCGTAGACCTCGTCCGCCTCCGCGGTCGGGGCCAGCAGCCAGCCGCGCAGCGCGGCGGCCGCGCGGACCAGCGCACGGGCCCGCATGACCACGCCGTCCTCCAGGGGCGGCAGCGTCGTCGGGTCTATCGCGCGGACCAGGCGGGTGAACTCCTTCAGGGTGAAGGTGCGCAGGCCCGCCGAGTGGCCCATGGAGATGACCTGGGCGCGGTGGTCGCGGGTGGCGGTCAGCACGAGGTCGGCCATGATGACGTGCTCGTCCAGCAGCTCCCGGCCGGTGAAGCCGGCGGCGTCCGCGCCGAACTCGGCGAGCACGGCCTCCGCGTTGGCCTCCATGGGCGCGCCCTCGTGGCCCCAGGTGCCCGCGCTCTCCACGATCAGCCCGCCGCCGAGCACGCCGAGCCGCTCCATGACGAAGTGGCGGGTCAGCCGCTCGGTGATGGGTGATCGGCACACGTTGCCGGTGCTGACGTGGAGGATGCGGAAGGTGTCGTGCGGCAGGCCGAAGGTCGTCGTCTCCTCCGCCGCACGCTGCCCGGTGCCTATGCCACGCCCCGCTTCAGGGGCCGTCAATTCGCCACCTCGAGGTCGGGTACGACCTTGCGCAGCTCGTCCGGGGAGATGGCGCCCTCGCGCAGCAGCAGCGGCACCTCGCGGGAGACGTCCACGATGGACGACGGGATGTTCCCCGGCGTCGGGCCGCCGTCGAGGTAGACGGAGACGGAGTCGGCGAGCATCTCCTGGGCGGCGTCGCAGTTCTCCGGCGCCGGGTGGCCCGTGAGGTTCGCGGAGGACACGGCCATGGGGCCGACCTCGTTGAGCAGCTCGATGGCGACCGGGTGCAGCGGCATGCGCACGGCGACCGTGCCACGGGTGTCGCCGAGGTCCCACTGGAGGGACGGCTGGTGCCGGGCGACCAGCGTCAGCGCGCCCGGCCAGAAGGCGTCGACGAGCTCCCAGGCCAGCTCGGAGAAGTCCGTGACGAGGCCGTGCAGCGTGTTCGGGGAGCCGATGAGGACGGGGGTGGGCATGTTGCGGCCCCGGCCCTTGGCGGCGAGCAGGTCGGCGACGGCCTCGGAGGAGAACGCGTCGGCGCCGATGCCGTACACCGTGTCGGTCGGCAGCACCACCAGCTCGCCCCGGCGGACGGCGGACGCGGCTTCGCGCAGACCCGTCACGCGGTCGGTCGCGTCGTTGGTGTCGTATCGCCGTGCCATGTCTAGCGGGCCTCCTCGTACACGTACTGCGGGGTGAAGTTCGGGGTGCTCACGGCAGCGCCTTGCGGGCGGTCGCGAACCGGGGACGCTTGTTGAGGTCGGGGTGATCGGCCGCGTCGGCCCAGCCCCGCTCCTCGGTGAAGATCCACGGCACCTGACCGCCCTGGGTGTCGGCGTGCTCGATGACGACGACACCGCCCGGGCGCAGCAGCCGGTGCGCGGTGCGCTCGATGCCGCGGATCAGGTGGAGGCCGTCCTCGCCGGAGAAGAGCGCCAGCTCCGGGTCGTAGTCGCGGGCCTCCGGGGCGACGTACTCCCACTCGGTGAGCGGGATGTACGGCGGGTTGGAGATGACGAGGTCGACCTGGCCGTCGAGGTCGGGGAACGCGGTCAGCGCGTCACCCTGGCGCAGGTCGACCCGGGAGCCCGCCATGTTCTTGCGGGTCCACACCAGGGCCTCCTCGGACAGCTCCACGGCGTGCACCCGCGAGCGCGGGACCTCCTGGGCGAGGGCCAGCGCGATGGCACCGGAGCCGGTGCACAGGTCGACGATGCAGGGCTCGACCACGTCCATGGCGCGCACGGCGTCTATGGCCCAGCCGACCACGGACTCGGTCTCGGGCCGGGGCACGAACACGCCCGGTCCGACCTGGAGTTCCAGGTACCGGAAGTAGGCCCGCCCGGTGATGTGCTGCAGCGGCTCGCGCTGCTCGCGCCGGGCGATGACCTCCCAGTACCGGGCGTCGAAGTCCGAATCCTTCACGGAGTGCAGTTCGCCGCGCTTCACACCGTGCACGAACGCGGCGAGCTCCTCCGCGTCGGTGCGCGGCGAGGGCACGCCGGCGTCGGCCAGCCGCTGGGTGGCCTGGGCCACCTCCGCGAGCAGCAGGTTCACGCAAGTCCTCCGGAAGTACTCGTACGTGCCTTACGCGGCCGCGAGCTTCGCCGCCGAGTCGGCGTCGACACAGGCCTGGATCACCGCGCCGAGGTCGCCGTCCAGGACCTGGTCCAGGTTGTAGGCCTTGAAGCCGACGCGGTGGTCGGAGATGCGGTTCTCCGGGAAGTTGTAGGTGCGGATCTTCTCGGATCGGTCGACGGTGCGGACCTGGCTGCGGCGGGCGTCGGCCGCCTCCCGCTCCGCCTCCTCCTGCGCCGCCGCGAGCAGCCTGGAGCGCAGGATACGCATCGCCTGCTCCTTGTTCTGCAGCTGGCTCTTCTCGTTCTGGCAGGAGGCCACCACTCCGGTGGGCAGGTGCGTGATGCGCACCGCGGAGTCGGTGGTGTTCACGGACTGCCCGCCGGGGCCGGAGGACCGGTAGACGTCGATCCGCAGGTCGTTCGCGTTGATCTCGACGTCCACCTCCTCGGCCTCCGGGGTGACGAGCACACCGGCGGCGGAGGTGTGGATACGGCCCTGGGACTCGGTGGCCGGCACACGCTGCACGCGGTGCACCCCGCCCTCGTACTTCAGCCGCGCCCACACGCCCTGGCCGGGCTCGATCTGCCCGCGGGCCTTCACCGCGACCTGGACGTCCTTGTAGCCGCCGAGCTCGGACTCGGTGGCGTCGATGATCTCGGTCTTCCAGCCGATGCGCTCGGCGTAGCGCAGGTACATGCGCAGCAGGTCCCCGGCGAATAGGGCCGACTCGTCACCGCCGGCACCCGCCTTGATCTCCAGAATGACGTCCTTGTCGTCACTCGGGTCGCGCGGGACCAGCAGCAGCCGCAGCTTCTCGGTCAGCTGCTCGCGCTGCTTCTCCAGGTCCTTGACCTCGGCCGCGAAGTCGGGGTCGTCGACGGCGAACTCACGCGCGGTCTCGATGTCGTCGCCGGACTGCTTCCAGGAGCGGTACGTGGCGACGATCGGGGTGAGCTCGGCGTAGCGCTTGTTCAGCTTGCGCGCGTTCGCCTGGTCGGCGTGGACCGACGGATCGGCGAGCTTCTGCTCCAGATCGGCGTGCTCGGCGACGAGTTCCTCGACGGCCTCGAACATCTTTCGGCTCCTGTACTGCGATGAAAGGGAAGGGCGGGCGACCAAAAACGCCGGTCCCGGGCACACCCCCGAGAAGGGCGCGACCGTGGACCGGCGAAATGGGGCTCGCTACTTCTTGGAGCCGGCAGCCTTGCCGAAGCGGGCCTCGAAGCGGGCCACACGGCCACCGGTGTCGAGGATCTTCTGCTTGCCCGTGTAGAACGGGTGGCACTCGGAGCAGACCTCGGCCCGGATGGTGCCGGACTCGATGGTGCTACGGGTGGTGAACGACGCGCCACAGGTGCAGCTGACCTGCGTCTCGACGTACTCGGGGTGGATGTCGCGCTTCAAGGTGTCTCCTAGATTTCGGGAGGGCGCCGGGTCGCCGCCGCGGGATGCGGGGACGTGAACCGGAGCCGACGTACCAGTCTGCCAGGACTGGGGCCATCCACCCAAACCGGGGGTGCGGTTGTTCTATTCCTGGGCGTGGGGGGGCGCTGACCCGCGGTCCCCGGCGGCCGGGGGCGCCGTCGCCGCTCAGCCGCCGAGGACGCCCTTGGCCTCGCCGGTCGCCGTCCCCTCGGTGGCGGACTTCGGGACGGGCCGGTCGTTCTTAAGGGCGTCCCAGACCTGCTGGGCCTTCGTCTTCTCCAGCACGACCCGGTTGGGGTCGGCCGGGTCGTACTGCACCGGCATCGTCACCATCTTCATGTGGGACGAGCTGATGCCCTTGAGGCCGCCCGCGAAGTCCATGAGGGAGTTGACCGAGCCGAGATCGGAGTCGGTGGTGACGGCCTTGGTGGCGGTGTCGGCGAGGTCGTACAGCTTCTTCGGGTTCGAGAAGACGCCGACGTGCTTGACCTGGTCGATCAGTGCCTTGACGAACGCCTGCTGGAGCTGGATGCGGCCCAGGTCGGAGCCGTCGCCGACGCCGTGCCGGGTGCGGACCAGGCCGAGGGCCTGCTGTCCGGTGAGGGTGTGCGTGCCGGCCTTGAGGTGCAGGTGGCTCTGCGGGTCGGCGATGTTCTTCGTCGTGGTGACCTCGACCCCGCCGAGGTCGTCGATGAGCTTCTGGAAGCCCTCGAAGTCGACCTCCAGGTAGTGGTCCATGCGGATGCCGGTGATCGACTCGACGGTCTTCACCGCGCAGGCCGCGCCGCCGGTGGAGTACGACTCGTTGAACATCACGCCGTTCGCGGCGGGGTGCTCGGCGCCCTTGGTGTCGGTGCACGCGGGGCGGTCGATCAGGGTGTCCCGGGGGACGGAGACCACGCTGGCCTTCTTGTGGCCCTGGTAGACGTGGACGATCATCGCCGTGTCGGAGCGGGCGCTGCCGTCGTCGGTGCCGCCGCCGAGCTTCCTGTTCTTGCCGGCGCGGGTGTCCGAGCCGAGGACCAGGATGTTCTGCGAGCCGTTGTCGATCTTCGTGGGCCGGTCGTTGCCGAGGGCCTGGTTGATGTCGACGCTCTTCAGGTTGCCGTTGAGCTTGAAGTAGACGTACCCGAAGCCGGTGCCGGCCAGCACGACCACGCCCGCGGCCGTCCAGGCCGTGACGAGCAGCGCCTTGCGGCTCGTGTTGCGGGTCTTGCGGCGGCGGCCCCTGCCGCGGCGGCTGGGGCCGGTCTGGTCCGGCTCCGGTATGCCGGGCTCCGGCGTGCTCTCGGCGGACACATCGCTCCTAGGTCTCGTCGGTCGGTTACCCCCTGCGTTCAGGGTCAGGCGTGGTCGTCACCGCACCATCGTCGCTCCGCCCGGTCAGACGGAGAAACTCGGGAAAGGGTTGCACAACGCAGAGTGCCCATCGCGTACGGCGATGGGCACTGCGTGTTACTGCCTGGGCGGGGTCACACCCCGCTCACCTGCGTCTTCGACGCGCCCGGGCGGAGTGCCCGGCGTAGGTACCGGCCGGGATCCCTGTGGTACAGATCTCGGCGGAGGACGGTCAGTCCCCGTTGCCCGGGGTCGGCGTCGTCTTCTGGATCTGCATCAGGAACTCGACGTTCGACTTGGTCTGCTTCATCTTGTCGAGAAGCAGCTCGATCGCCTGCTGCTGGTCCAGCGCGTGCAGGACGCGGCGGAGCTTCCAGACGACCGCCAGCTCCTCGTTGCCGAGCAGGATCTCTTCCTTACGGGTGCCGGACGCGTCGACGTCCACCGCGGGGAAGATGCGCTTGTCGGCGAGCTTCCGGTCGAGCTTGAGCTCCATGTTGCCGGTGCCCTTGAACTCCTCGAAGATCACCTCGTCCATGCGGGACCCGGTGTCCACCAGGGCGGTGGCGAGGATCGTCAGCGAGCCGCCGTCCTCGATGTTGCGGGCCGCGCCGAAGAAGCGCTTCGGCGGGTACAGGGCGGTCGAGTCGACACCACCGGACAGGATGCGGCCGGAGGCCGGCGCCGCCAGGTTGTAGGCACGGCCCAGACGCGTGATGGAGTCGAGCAGCACGACCACGTCGTGACCCAGCTCCACCAGGCGCTTGGCGCGCTCGATGGCGAGCTCGGCGACCGTGGTGTGGTCCTCGGCCGGACGGTCGAAGGTCGAGGAGATGACCTCGCCCTTCACCGACCGCTGCATGTCGGTGACCTCTTCCGGACGCTCGTCGACGAGGACGACCATCAGGTGGCACTCGGGGTTGTTGTGCGTGATCGCGTTGGCGACCGCCTGCATGATCATGGTCTTACCGGTCTTCGGCGGGGCCACGATCAGACCGCGCTGGCCCTTACCGATCGGCGACACGAGGTCGATGATGCGGGTGGTCAGCACGCCCGGGTCCGTCTCCAGGCGGAGGCGGTCCTGCGGGTAGAGCGGGGTCAGCTTGTTGAACTCCGGGCGGCCACGGCCGTGTTCGGGCGCCATGCCGTTGACGGAGTCCAGGCGCACCAGCGCGTTGAACTTCTCGCGGCGCTCGCCCTCCTTGGGCTGGCGGACCGCACCGGTGACGTGGTCACCCTTGCGCAGACCGTTCTTGCGGACCTGGGCGAGGGAGACGTACACGTCGTTCGGGCCCGGCAGGTAGCCGGAGGTCCGGATGAACGCGTAGTTGTCGAGGATGTCCAGGATGCCCGCGACGGGGATCAGGACGTCGTCCTCGGCGAGCTGCGGCTCGGGGGCGATGTCGTCGCGACCGCGACGGCCACGGCGGTCGCGGTAACGGCCCCGACGGCCACGGCGGCCGCCCTCGAAGTCGTCGTCGTCCTGCTGCTGCTGCCGGTCCTGGCGGCCGCCGCCCTGCTGCTGGCCCTGCTGCCGGCCCTGGCCGCCCTGACCCTGCTGGTCGTCGCCCTTGTTGCGGCGGCCGTCGCGGTCGCGGTCCCGGCCGCGCTCACGGCGGTCGCGGCGGCCACGGCCCTCGCCGTCACCGGCGTCGCCCTTGGCCTCGCCCTGCTGCTGCGCGGGCGCCTCGGCCTTGGTCTCGGTCTTCGCGTCCGCGACGACGGTCTCGGCGCCGCCCGCGGCGGGGCTGCCCGCGTCGGCGGTGGCGCGGCGGCGACGGCGCTCGCTCGGCGCGTCCTCGGAAGCCGGCTGGCCCGGGATCTCGATCTGCTGCTGGGCCACGGCCTTCTCGGCGGCGGCCTCGCTCTTCGCCTCGGCCTTCTTCTCCGCGTCCTCACCCGTACGGGCCTTGGAGGTGGCCCGGCGCTTGGGCTTGGTCTCGGTGGCGGTCTCGGCCTTGGCGGCCGGAGCGCCCCCACCGGCCTGCGCCTCCTTGATGACCTCGATCAGCTGGCTCTTGCGCATGCGCGCGGTGCCCCTGATACCGAGGCCGGATGCGACCTGCTGCAGCTCGGCCAGCACCATGCCCTCGAGGCCGGTACCGCGGCGCCGCCGGGAGCCGGCACCGGTGGCAGGCGCGGAGGCGTCCGTGGCGGGCGCGGCAGCGGTCTCCTCGACACGTGCGCCCATCAGATCGGTGGTGTCGCTCACGAAGGGTCCTTCCCTGGAGCGGACGTCGGCCTGTCTGGCTCGGCGACCGGTTGTGCTGTCCGGCTACGGTCCCGTCTTCCGTGAACCGTGCCGGGGCGGTGGTCCGCCAAAGCGGCGGAAGAGGAAAATTTGCTGGTGATGGCGCTTCCCGCAGCCGTGGCACCCGGTGTCACGTGGCGTGGTCGCACCGATTCCGGAGCTCCCCCAGCGGGGTTACCCCCACCGTTGGCCCGCTCAGTGCCCGCATACGACGTACTGCCCAGGTACGGCACAAGGGACACGGAGTGGCTCGGGAGGCTCCCGGAAGAATGTCTGTCCCGGACGGGGACACGAGGCACCTCGCCATGGTGGGGTCGGGTGCAGACTTGAGATTAACACTACCGGATCCAACAAACATTCCCCCTCTCCATATCCGGCAACCGTGTGTCAGGTCGCAAGCGGCAGCACGCTCGCTCCCTCGACGTCCAGGCTCAGCCGGTTGGCGGCCCATTCGGCGCCGGCCAGGGCCTCCACCTTGTCGGCGGTACCGACGTCGGCGAGTGCCATGACGGTGGGCCCGGCACCCGAGATCACGGCCGGGATGCCGTCGGCCCGCAGCCGCTCCACCAGCGCCGCGCTCTCCGGCATGGCGGGGGCGCGGTACTCCTGGTGCAGGCGGTCCTCGGTGGCGGGCAGCAGCAGCTCGGGGCGCCGGGTGAGGGCCTCGACGAGCAGGGCGGCACGGCCCGCGTTGGCGGCGGCGTCCACGTGCGGCACGGAGCGCGGCAGCAGGCCGCGCGCGGTCTCCGTCAGGACCGGCTTTCCGGGCACGAAAACCACCGGAACGATGGAATCGCTGGGGTCCATCCTGATGGCCCGGGCGGCCCCGGCCTCCATCCAGGACAGGGTGAAACCGCCGAGCAGACAGGCCGCCACGTTGTCGGGGTGGCCCTCGATCTCCGTGGCCAGTTCCAGCAGCGCCGCGTCGTCCAGACGGGCCTCGCCGCCTATGGTCACCGCGCGGGCGGCGACGATTCCGGCGCAGATGGCGGCGGAGGAGGAGCCGAGGCCGCGGCCGTGCGGGATGCGGTTGGCGCAGACGATCTCCAGGCCGCGCGGCTGGCCGCCCAGCAGGTCGAAGGCGGTGCGCAGGGAACGGACGAGCAGGTGGCTCTCGTCCCGCGGCAGGGTCTCGCCGCCCTCACCCGCGATGTCGATGTGCAGCCCGGAATCGGCCACCCGGACGACCACGTCGTCGTAGAGCCCCAGCGCGAGGCCCAGGGCGTCGAAGCCCGGACCGAGGTTGGCGCTGGTGGCGGGAACGCGCACCCGGACGGCGGCGGCGCGGAACGCTGGACCGGCCATCGCTCGTTGACTCTCCTTGAGCTGCGTGACGGTCGAATGACGCTCGAGGGACTCGATGGACATGCGACCGATGTTCGGTGGACATCCGATGACGTACGAAGACCCGTCGGGCCGCGGAGACGACGCGGTGCCGTGCCACACGCGGGGGCATATGCGGTGGGCGGGTTCGGTACAGCCTATCGAAGGAAGGTTCTGTGGCGACATAGGGCGCACGGGAGGCGCACGATGCGTGTCGGAAGCCCCTCGTGCACCCCGGCACGGAGGGCCCCCGGTTCTTGCCGGTGGCAAGGTCCCGGGCCCCTTGCCAGGGGCCCGGGACCCGTGCGCTCAGGCCAGGCCGAGGCGCTCGGCCGCGGTGGCCGCGTCGACCGGGACGGTGACCGGCTGCGGCGCGCCGGCGACGGCCCAGTCGGGGTCCTTCAGGCCGTTGCCGGTGACGGTGCACACGATGCGCTGGCCCGGGTCGACCCTGCCCTGCTCGGCGGCCTTCAGCAGACCGGCCACGGAGGCGGCGGAGGCGGGCTCCACGAAGACGCCCTCCTGCGCGGCCAACAGACGGTAGGCGCGCAGGATTTCACGGTCCGTCACCTCGTCGATGACACCACCGGACTCGTCGCGGGCGGCGAGGGCGTAATTCCAGGAGGCGGGGTTGCCGATACGGATCGCGGTGGCGATGGTCGAGGGGTCCTTGACGACCTCGCCGCGCACGATCGGCGCACTGCCGGACGCCTGGAAGCCCCACATGCGCGGGGTCCTCGTGGAGACGCCGTCGGCGGCGTACTCCTTGTAGCCCTTCCAGTAGGCCGTGATGTTGCCGGCGTTGCCGACCGGCAGGACGTGGATGTCGGGCGCGTCGCCGAGCATGTCCACGATCTCGAAGGCAGCCGTCTTCTGGCCCTCGATCCGCACCGGGTTGACCGAATTCACCAGCGCCACGGGGTAGTTCTCGCTCAGGGCGCGGGCGAGGGTGAGGCAGTCGTCGAAGTTGCCGTCGACCTGGAGGATCTTCGCGCCGTGCACGAGGGCCTGCCCCATCTTGCCGAGGGCGATCTTGCCCTGCGGCACGAGCACGGCGGAGACCATGCCGGCCCGGACGCCGTACGCGGCCGCGCTGGCGGAGGTGTTGCCGGTGGAGGCGCAGATGACGGCCTTCGCCCCCTCCTCCTTGGCCTTGCTGATGGCCATGGTCATGCCGCGGTCCTTGAAGGAGCCGGTGGGGTTGGCCCCCTCCACCTTCAGGTGGACCTCACAGCCCGTGCGCTCGGAGAGCACCTGCGCGGGCACGAGGGGCGTGCCGCCCTCGCGGAGCGTCACGACCGGCGTGGTGTCGGATACCGGCAGCCTGTCCCGGTACTCCTCGATGATTCCGCGCCACTGGTGGGTCATTGCTGGTTACTCTCCTTCAACCCGCATGATGCTGGCGACACCCCGCACGGTGTCGAGCTTGCGCAGCGCCCCGACGGTCCCGCTGAGGGAGGCGTCGGACGCGCGGTGGGTGACGACGACGAGGGAGGCCTCGCCGTCCTTGCCCTGCTGGCGAACCGTATCGATGGACACCCCGTGCTCGGCGAACACGGTCGCGACCTGGGCCAGTACACCCGGTTTGTCCGCGACGTCGAGGCTGATGTGGTAGCGCGTGACGACCTCGCCCATGGGCGAGACCGGCAGAGCTGCGTACGCCGACTCACCGGGCCCCGTTGCGCCGTTGAGTCGGTTGCGGCACACGGCGACGAGGTCGCCGAGCACGGCGGAGGCGGTCGGGGCGCCGCCGGCGCCGGGACCGTAGAACATCAGCTGGCCGGCCGCGTCGGACTCCACGAAGACGGCGTTGTACGCGCCGCGCACGGAGGCGAGCGGGTGGCTCAGCGGGATCATCGCGGGATGCACGCGCGCGGTGACCGACGCACCGTCCTTGGAGCGCTCGCAGATGGCGAGCAGCTTGATGGTGCAGCCCATCTCCTTGGCCGAGCGGAAGTCGGCGGCGGTGACCTCGGTCATGCCCTCGCGGTAGACGTCGTCGAGACGCACGCGGGTGTGGAAGGCGATCCCGGCGAGGATGGCGGCCTTGGCGGCGGCGTCGAAGCCCTCGACGTCAGCGGTCGGGTCGGCCTCGGCGTACCCGAGGGCGGTGGCCTCGTCGAGGGCCTCCTGGTACCCGGCCCCGGTGGAGTCCATCGCGTCGAGGATGAAGTTGGTCGTGCCGTTGACGATGCCGAGCACCCGGTTGACCTTGTCCCCGGCGAGGGACTCGCGCAGCGGGCGGATCAGCGGGATGGCGCCGGCGACGGCCGCCTCGTAGTAGAGGTCCCGGCCGTGCTCGTCGGCGGCCGCGTGCAGGGCGGCGCCGTCCTGGGCGAGCAGGGCCTTGTTGGCGGACACGACCGACGCGCCGTGCTCGAAGGCGGTGGTGATCAGGGACCGGGCGGGCTCGATACCGCCGATGACCTCGACCACCACGTCGATGTCCCCGCGTTTGACGAGAGCGGTGGCGTCGGTGGTCACGAGTGCCGGGTCGATGCCCTCGCGCACCCTGCTCGGGCGCCGCACGGCCACCCCGGCGAGCTCGACCGGGGCGCCGATCCGCTGGGCGAGGTCGTCGGCGTGCGTCGTCATGATGCGCGCCACCTCTGAGCCGACCACTCCACAGCCCAGCAGCGCCACCTTCAGCGGACGCGTACGCATCATCCGACCTCGTTTCCTCATACCGTCTACGGTTGGTCCAGTCTCACTCACCGGACGGGAGTTTCTACCCTTCGTCCGGATCGTGAGACATCTATTTCATTTGTGCAGGGGCGGCAGACCGTAGATCTTCCGCCCCCGAGGTACGACCGGCCCCGGTCGCCGTCACCCGACGTCGAGACGCAGGAGGTCGTCCTCCGTCTCGCGCCGCACGATCACCCGGGCCTCGCCGTCCTTCACGGCGATCACGGGCGGCCGGAGCACGTGGTTGTAGTTGCTCGCCATGGACCGGCAGTACGCGCCGGTGGCCGGCAGGGCGATCAGGTCACCCGGTGCCAGGTCGGCCGGCAGGAACGCGTCCTTGACCACGATGTCCCCGCTCTCGCAGTGCTTGCCGACGACACGCACGAGCATCGGCGCGGCGTCCGAGGTGCGCGAGACCAGGGCGACGCTGTACTCGGCGTCGTACAGCGCGGTCCGGATGTTGTCGGACATGCCGCCGTCGACGGAGACGTACGTCCGCAGCCCCTCCAGCGGCTTCACCGTGCCGACCTCGTACAGCGTGAACGCGGTCGGCCCGACGACGGCACGACCGGGCTCGACGGAGATCCGGGGCGTGCGCAGCCGGGCGGCCTCGCACTCCCGGCCGACGATCTCCGTGAGCGCCTTGGCGATCTCGTGCGGCTCCCGGGGGTCGTCGTCGCTGGTGTAGGCGATGCCGAGGCCGCCACCGAGGTCGATCTCCGGCAGTTCGACGCCGTGCTCGTCACGGATGGCCTTCAGCAGCCCGACGACCCGGTGGGCGGCGACCTCGAACCCGGACATGTCGAAGATCTGCGAGCCGATGTGGGAGTGGATGCCGATCAGTTCGAGCCCGTCCAGCCGCAGCGCCCGCCGCACCGCCTCCGCTGCCTGCCCGCCGGCGAGCGGAATGCCGAACTTCTGGTCCTCGTGCGCGGTCGCGATGAACTCGTGCGTGTGCGCCTCGACGCCGACGGTGATCCGGATCTGGACCTTCTGCCGCTTTCCGAGGGACTGCGCGACATGGGCGACCCGCACGATCTCCTGGAAGGAGTCGAGGACGATGCGTCCCACTCCGGCCTCGACGGCCCGCGTGATCTCCGCGACCGACTTGTTGTTGCCGTGGAAGGCGATCCGGTCGGCGGGCATGCCGGCGGACAGGGCGGTGGCCAGCTCGCCGCCGGAGCACACGTCCAGGTTCAGGCCCTCCTCGTTCAGCCAGCGCACGACGGCGCGCGAGAGGAAGGCCTTCCCGGCGTAGAAGACGTCGGCGTCGGTCCCGAAGGCGGTGCGCCAGGCGCGGGCCCGGGCCCGGAAGTCGGCCTCGTCGAGGATGTACGCGGGGGTGCCGAACTCCTCGGCGAGCCGGTTGACGTCGATCCCGCCGACGCTGACGACGCCGTCGGCGCCGCGCGTGACCGTCTGGGCCCACACCTTGCGGTCGAGGACGTTGAGATCGGCGGGCGGCGCGGAGTAGTGCCCCTCGGGAAGGACGTCGGCGTGGCGGGGCCCGGCGGGGTGCGCGGAACGGCTCATGACGTGACTCTCAGACTCTCTGTATCTCTCCGGGGCTCATGTCTTCACCGGCCCTCAGAGGTGTTCGGGTGCGTCGATGCCGAGCAGGGAGAGGCCGCCGGCCAGCACCGTCCCGGCGGCTTCGGCGAGAGCCAGCCGGGCCCGGTGGGCGGCCGAGGGTTTCTCCTCACCACGGGGAAGCACACAGGGCAGAAACGGCAGCACGGCATCGGCGACGGTGACGAGATGCCGGGCAAGCCGATCCGGGGCGCGATGGGTGGCGGCCACGGCGAGGATGCGGGGGTGATCGGCGAGGGGGGTTTGGAGGGGGGTGGGGGTGGGGGTGCGCTGGGGGTGGGGGGCACCTTGGGCGCCGGGGTGCGGGGGGACGGCGGGGCGGGTGTCGGCCGCCGGGCGGAGGTTGGTGGCGCGATCGGCGTCGGCCGCGGGGCGGGTGTCGGCCGGAGGGTCGGCGGGACCGGCGTACGGCTGGGCACCGTGAGCGATGTGGTCGTCGTCGCGGGCCGTCGATGCCAGGGCGGGGCCGGACTCGGCGGCGATGGCGGGAGCGACGGCGCCTTGGGCGTCGGTGGTGGGAGCGGCGCCGCCTTGGGCGTCGGTGTCGACTGGGGCGCCGGTGTGCGGGGGGACGGCGGGGCGGGTGTCGGCCGCCGGGCGGAGGTTGGTGGCGCGATCGGCGTCGGCCGCGGGGTCGAGGGGACCGCCGTCCGGCCGCCGGGCACCGTGACCGAAGCGGGCGTCACCGTGGCCCGTAGGCTGCGCCATCAACTCTTGCCCCATCGGCTCCTGACACGCCGACTCCTGACCCGCCGACTCCTGACCCGCCGACTCCTGATCCGTCGACTCCTGATCCGTCGACTCCTGAAGCGGGCCCGGCTCGGCGGTGAAGCCGAGGCGGGCGGCGTTGCGGCTGAGGGAGCGGATCCGGGCGTGGGCGTACCGGACGCGGAAGAGGGGGTTGCTCTCGCGCTGGACCAGGTGATCGGCGGTGATGCGGGGCCGGTCGTGGGGTGCGGGGTGGAGGAGGGCCCACTGGGCGGCGTCGGGACCGAGTGGCGCGGGGTCCTCGGGGGCCGGCACGGGCCGCAGATTGACGGGCTCGCCGTGCTCGACGGTGGCCCGTCCGCCCTGGGTGGCGACGATCCGTACGACCGCGTCGGCGACGACCTCGGCCCGCACCTCGTACGGCACCCGGAGCGCCACGACCTCCCCGGCGAGGGCGTCACCGTGCCCGTACTCGGTACCGCGGGACCGGATCTCCCGCACGAGGGCGGTGAGGACGTCGGCCTGGCCGTCGAGGCTGATGTTGAGGAAGCCGGGCCCGGTTACGACGACGTCCCGGACACCGTCGGCGCCGGCGAGATGGGGCCGCAGGATCTCGGCCACGCGCCGCGGGGGCTGCCCGGCCGGCCGGGCGAGCTGCAGGGCGATGTTGGTGGCGAAGTCCCCGCACCCGCCGGGCCCCGGCTCGGTCACCAGGGCACGTTCGGGCACGGTCACGTCCAGCTCCCCGCCGTCGACGGCACGACGCACCGCGTGCAAGACGGTGCGGGAGAGCTCGACGGGGGTCACGGGACAAGCGTAGGGGAGGAGGGGGGTGGGTAGGCGAGGCGGCTCAACCTGCGGACGGTACGGGTCGCGGCGCGGCCAACGGGGGCGTGTGACCTGCGGCCTTCCATGGAGGCGGCAGAGGGGGTCTCGCGTCCACCAGGCCCGCGGGGCTCGTCGGGCTCGTCTCCCGATGCGGGTACCGCCGACTGGAAACGATGCGCGCAACCAACGGCGACGGCGACAGCTGCTCTAACCGCCGAAGGGAACTTCGTCCGGGACACCGTCGACGTCACGGCTCACACCGTTGCCGTCGGAATCAGCACCGCCGTCATCGTCCCCACCGTTGCCGGCTTCCGCCTCGGGACCGGTCCCATCCTGACCGTGACGCCTGTGTCCTTCCCTCCCCTGCCCGTTCTGCTGATGCCCGTCACGGCGCCCGATCAAGTCCTTGACGAGGCGTACGAGCTCGGCGGGTTCGAAGGGCTTGGCGAGAAACGCGTCCACGCCGACGTCGAGGCCGGTCTCGACCTCGTACTGCGTGCAGGCGCTGATGATGGCGAGGGGAAGGTGGTGCGTACGGGGGTCGGCACGGAGCCGAGCGGCGGTGCGCAGCCCGTCGAGGCGGGGCATGACGACGTCGAGGGTCACGAGGTCGGGGCGTACCTGATGCACCACGTCCAGACACTCGGCACCATCGGCCGCGGTCACGACCTCGAGCCCTTCCAGCTCAAGGTTGACCCTGATCAGCTGCCGGATGACCTTGTTGTCGTCCACAACAAGCACCCGACCCGACACGCCTGGCACAACTCGAGAGTAGGTCCGCGCCGGCCACCGCGTCCGGGTTTTGCCCACTTCCACCCCGTACAGGGGACCGCCTCCACCGACCCGTCGAAACGGATTCCTGATCATCCCCGCGGACCTGCTAGTGTTCTACCCGTCGCCGCGAGCGAGCAGCTCAGCAGCCGACACGCCCCCGTAGCTCAGGGGATAGAGCAACGGCCTCCGGAGCCGTGTGCGCAGGTTCGAATCCTGCCGGGGGCACTCGTCCAGGATCAGCAGAAACCGCGCGCTGACCAGGGCGGATGCCGACGAAAGAGGGCGGGAGTCAGTCTCACTGACTCCCGCCCTCTCCTGTTGTCTCTCACTATCCGCGCACCGTCTGGGATGCACGCGACACACCTCCGACACGCTCACGCGCTCCTCACGAGCAGGGCACACCTGACGACGTCGGGGGCTCTGCGGAAGCATGTGGACATGCCCAAACCGCAGAGCTTCACAGCGTGGTTAATGACCTAAACCGATCGAAACAGAGGCATCGGCGACCTCGCCGGCGATCTCGCTGATAATCCCGACTGGCCCTCACGGAAAGGGCGGTCGGGCAGCACGCCTACCTCGAAGAGTGCGGCGCCATCCCAGCCGCCATCGAGATGTTCGAAGACGCCCGGGTTCGATACGAGGCGTACCGGGCGGCGCTAGGCGATGCGTGAGCCGACAGCGCGGGCCAACGGGACTTTCGGACACTCGCTGCACCTCTAGGGCTACGGCCTGTCCGAAGGGTCGCGTCACCGACCTCGCACGCGACAGCAATGTCACCCGAACGGCCTAACCTGACGTGTCACCCACATGGATGAACATCAAGCTTGGTGGTGTCCCAACCGAGGCAATCCGTGAAAGGCGAACCAAATGCACATTCGACGAATCCTCGCCGCCGTCATCGCCACGGCAGCCCTCGCCGGACTCGGCCTCACAGGCGCCGCCACCGCAACCGCCACGACCGCCACCGCCACAACCGCCACCCCCGCCAGCCTCACCCCGGGTGAGTGCGAGCAGGGCGGCGGAACGGTCGATCGGTCGACCACGTCCGCGGCCGGGCTCCCGACCTGCAAGGGCGGCAAGTTCAACGGGCAGGATGTCGACTAAACCCCACTAGGCGCCCTGCAGCCACGCGCTGCGGGGCGCTCCCTCGCGAGCGTAGCCGGGAGAGCCGCAGGTACGTGCCGACCCATAAGGGCGGTCCGAATCTCCCGCACCACCCTCGCAGCGCGATGACACGGAGCGCTATGCAGCGTCTCCGTCCTTCCCATGCCCTTGTGATCTTCTGTGATCTTCGCGTTGGCGGCTTCCTCGTGGCCGTCGATGCACCCGTGGTAGCGCCGGTGGATCGCCTCGGGAGAGTTGCCGACCTGCCGGGCAACCTCAGCGATCGGTACCCCAGCGTTCAGCCACCGCCTGATGCATGCGTGCCGCAGGTCGTAGGGGCGCCCGGCCAACGGCGAGTCGACGCGCTCGGGCGGGAGCGCATACTCCCGCGCTTTCTCCCACACCCGCCAATAGGTGTATAAGCGCCACCAGGACGGGCGGGATAGGCACCGGTCGGTCGCTCTTCGGCCTCCCTCGCCTTCAGCCCGCGGCGGTCGTGACGCTCCCCGGAATCGGTCCACTGTTTCCCGGAGACGGGACGCCTCTCCCGGAGCGTCAGCGTGCCCCATCCTTCGTCCGGGAGGTGGCAGTCAGGCCGCCTCAGCCGGACGCAAGCGGGCGTAGCACAGGACCGCGTGGAAGGCCACCAGACGCCTCCCACGGCACCGATCCCACGACCCGGCGCAGGAATCTGCCGCGAGCAACTGACGGGCCTGTAGGGCGTTCACGAGTACGCGACGGTCCACCACGTCATTGGAGCCGACGTGCTGACGGCGGGCGCGCTGAAGCGGGTTCTCCGAGAGCTTCGATGCCAAGTGCCGGAGCCACAGCCGTACCTACGTCCTGAAGAAGTACTACCGTCAGGTGCCCGTCGGGCCGCCCACCTCCACACCCTGCGCTGCGGCACGAGCGCATGGGGCTGGAAGCACATCAAGCTGCGGCACGGTTGGGACAGCGCGATGGACCGGAAAGTCGGCGCCGCCATCGGGTCCGGTGACCCCAATGGCCGTGGTGGCTACTCCACCTATACCGATCAGTGTCCGCGAGTGGAGAAGTTCCGCACCATCCTCGGTACTCCGGGCGGCAACAACCACCTCCTGACCGCCTACAAGTTCGACCAGCCGGCCTTCGTCGGCCCTGTTGCCTGCTAGATGCCGTGCTGCGGCGCGGGCCGAGGTGAAAGGTGGATGATCTCCCGTGGTCTGGACGACAATCCCGGGTGGATGTGCTCACCTCGCCCACGCCTCCTCCCGACCGGCTACGGCAGCTCGTCCACCTCGTGCATGCGCATCTGGACGAGTGGTGGGACACGAAGGGGTACAACCGGCGGTCGGCGAAGTTGGGGCGGCGACTTCCTGACCAGGGACAGTGCTCCGGCCTCGCCGTACAGAGGCGACGCTCAGAGGCGACGCTTGCAGAGCCGGTCGCACCGAGGGTGCCCAGGCGGGCCGCGGTGACTACTGGTCCCGTCGGGCTCTGCCGGCGCCTCGGCCACCGCCGCCTCGTCGCGCAGGAGAGCTACGGCAGATGGCTCTCGGCCCGAGGGGTCGGCCCCCGGCAGGGCCGCTTGCCGGCGCCTGCCGGCACCGCTCCGGGGCATCCCCCCTGTCTTCGCCTGGTGGCGGCAGGCTAGGCGGGACGGTGCAGGCACCCCGTGCGGGCCGCTCTCGCCGAGAAGGACGCCGCCCCCGGTGCCTCGAGCGCGGTCATGACAGGTGGCTTTCGGTCCTACCGGCGGTTCTTCGGGTTCGTCGGCGGTGCTGTCTCGGTCGTACCAGTCGACGCCCTGACCGACGGCCGGCTGCGCGTCGTCCTGTTGTGGATCATCGTGCCGCTGCTGGTCGTCGCCCTGTCCATCCTTGCTTGACTTCCGTCAGGCCCTCGAAGCGCGATCAATGGCAGGGGCATGAGCGGCCTATGGCCGGCGTCACTTGTCACCGAGAGAAACCCCCCGCTCACTCGGCCTCACACGTGGGGAAACGAGCCCGTGCAGTGCGTGTGAAAATTGGGCGACCGGGGCGTCGAGATCGGCGGCAGGCGGTCGCGGTGACGAAATTCTCCCTCCTGGGACCGTGGCCGGGACGGCGTCGCGTCTGACCAGGCATGCAGCCGATCGGCGGGGGTAAGCGGGGGCTGCGTGGCCGTAGTTGTGGAGGCTGCTCGGAACCGGCCATTCATGGGTTCCGTCTCACCCAGAGTGCCAAGAACGCGACGATGCAGGTAAAGTCCGACCACCTTCTAGATGAACATCCGTACGCATCGGCTTGCGGCTCGCGGCCATCCCAATCGCGCCCGTCAGCAGTCAGTGCCCGTGGATGTTGAGTTGCCTGGAGCCCGCTAAGTGTCAGCGTCCCCCCCTTCCGCTCGGTTGCGCGCCGCAGCGGTACGCCTCTTCCTGCCGACGGTGATCGCCCTGTCGTTCGCCGCTCAGGCGGCAGGTGCGCTCCTCCCCAGCGTCCCCCTGCTCGTGGCCTCCACCGCTGTCGGACTGGCGGCGGACCTCGCTCTGCACCGGTGGCAGCGGGGCATGGCCACGACTCTCGGGAAGCTGCATGCGACCGTGACCGTGCGCCAGGCAGTGCGTGATCTTCTGCTCGTGACCGGCCTGATCCGAATAGAGGACCAGGACTACGAGACGAAGTACATGGCTCTCGCCTGCGGTCTCCTGATCTTCTACGCCCTGCACTTCGCGTCGCAGGCCCTGGCGATCGTCGTACGGCGCAGCCGCACCCTGCCGATCCTGACCCGGAACATCGACGCCTCGCCCCTGCGGCTGAGCCCCGCTCCCCCGGCGCTGCTGATGCGCCGCTCCGGGCAGCGGCTCCTGGTGTTCGGTCTGCCCGCGACGGCCGGCCTGCTGGTCGCCGCCGTCGCCGACTCGGGCCGGGCGGCCGCCGCGGGCATCACGCTGTCCGCCGTCCTCGCGCTGGCGGCCATCGTCGTGCTGGCGGTCCGGCTGCGGACGAGCCGCAAGCCGGTGACGAGCGAGGAGGCGCTGGAGTGGTTCGAGTCCTGGATCGCGGAGTACCAGCCGACCGTGGGCATGTACTTCTCCGGCGGCACGAGCTCCGCCTACCAGGCGAACATGTGGCTGGAGCCGCTGGCCCGGCTGGAGGGCCGCCCGCTGATCGTGCTGCGTGAGCGCTTCATGATGCGCAAGATCGCGTCCACGGACATCCCGATCGTGTGCCTGCCGAAGGTCGCGGACGTGATGCGGCTGGAGCAGTCCACGCTGAAGATGCTGATCCACCCGTCGAACTCGGGCAAGACCTCGCAGGTGCTGCGGATCCCCACGATCAAGCACGCCTTCGTCAACCACGGCGAGAGCGACAAGCTGTCCAGCTGCAACCCGTACGCGAAGGCGTACGACGAGGTGTGGGTGGCCGGCCCCGCGGCGCGCGAGCGGTACGCCCTGGCCGGCGTGGGCGTCGACGACAAGGACATCGTGGAGATCGGGCGCCCGCAGCTCGACGTGATCAAGCCGTACGCCGGTGCACCGACGGGCTCGTACACCACGGTTCTCTACGCCCCCACGTGGGAGGGCTGGGACGGCAACCCCGGCAACACCTCGATCATCGAGGCGGGCGAGAACATTGTCCGCTCGCTGCTGGCCGACCCGGGCGTCCGGCTCGTCTACAAGCCGCACCCGCTGACCGGCTCGGTCGAGCCCCGCGCGGGAGCCGCGAACATCCGGATCCAGGAGATGATCCGCGCCGCCGGCGCGACCCGTGCCACGGAGCACGCGAACGAGCGCCCCGCCGCCTCCGCCGCGGCCGAGCTGGAGCGGCGGACCGCCGAGCTGGAGCGACTGACCACGTCCACGTTCCGGGACAGCGCGGACGACGCCGAGCGGATGCTGCTCCAGGCGGTGCCGGAGACCGGCCGGGCCGCGGCGGTGGCCGCCGCGACCGCCGCGTGGGAGACCGCGTACTGGGACTCGTTCCCGGCGTGGGAGCACCTGATCATCACCGACGCGCGGCCGAACGTCTACGCCTGCTTCAACGTGGCCGACCTGCTGATCAGCGACGTCTCCAGCGTGATCTCGGACTACCTGGCGAGCGAGAAGCCGTACGCGGTCACCAACACCAGCGGTCTGCCGGAGCGGGACTTCCGCACCACCTTCCCGACCGTGCGCGCGGGCGCCGTCCTCACTCCGGACGCCTCCGGCATGCCGGCGCTGCTGGAGTCCGTGCGGAACCCGGAGAACGACCCGTACGCGGCCGCCCGCACCGAGCTCAAGGAGCACCTGCTCGGTCCGTCCGACCCGCCGTCGGTCGTCCGCTTCAACGACGCCTCCCGTGCGCTGTGCGCGAAGGCCGAGGAGCACCGCGCGGGTATGGCGGTGCGGGCGCTCATGGCGATCCCCAGCCAGCGGGACGCCGAGTCGCCGGCCGACAACGAGCACGTCAAGGGCTGACCGCCCGACCGTTGACAGGGCGTGTACGCCGGCACCAGCCGGTGGCCCCCGGAGCAGCGGCTGCCGTACCGATCGGGTGCGGCGGCCGTGCGCTTCGGGGGCCGTTCCGTTTCCGCGGTGCTCGGCCGTGCTGGGGCCCCTCGCCTCAGCATGCGGTGCGGTGCGGTGCGCCGCGGCGGCGGAGCGTCGGCCTCAGGCGCGGAGTGCGGTGTCCAGGTCGCGGATGAGTTCTCCCACCCGGCCTCCCCCGGGAGGTGCGGCGGGCAGGCGGCCCAGCACCGCGGTGACAGCCGGTGGAGCGTGGTGGCGCGCCCATTCGAGGGTCTGTCCGGTGGCCCCTTGGCCTTCTCCGGACAGCAGCTCCTCGGCCCGTGCCGCGTGCGCTGCCGCGCCGAGGATGTGTTTCACCTGGTGAGCGCTGGCCTTGGGGTGCAGGTACGCGGCAGCGGCCGCGTGGCTCGCCGCCCGCGCCGCGTCGGCCGCGGCCGCTCTGCCGGGCACGTCCCCGGCGACGCCACCCGCCGCTTCACCGGTCACTTCGCCCGCCGCTTTGTACGCCGCCCAGCCGCACGTCCGCAGTGCTTGCGTGCGCCGGCCGCCGTCGGCGAAGGCCTGCGCGGCCTCTACGGCGTCTCGGGGGCGGGAGTCGTCGGGGAGACTCCGCTCGAAGATCGACAGCACTCTGCGCGCACACTCCGCAGCGAAGCCCGTGATCTCCTGGAGTTCCTCTGTGCTGAGCTCGATGGTGTCCGGCTCGGTCGGCTTGGCTGGCATGGCTCCAGCCTGTCGAAGGCCGCCGATCACGGCCGCGCTCTTCCGCGTCATTTCCCGGCCGCTCCCCTGTGCAGCGTCAGCTCCCGGCGTCCCCTCTTCCGAGGCGCCAGGCCACGACGTCGAAGACCCGCAGCAGAGTCGTGTCGGCTTCATCGACGCCGACCTGGAACGCCAGAAGGAGGTCTGGACCGTCCTCGCCTCCCACGCGCCGGCCGTTCAGTTCGTTCGGCCCGCTGCCCGTAGCGAGGCGGTCGTAGGCGGGACAGGCGTGGACGGGGCCCTTGCCGAGAGTCGCGGCCTCCCGGTTGGCCGTCTCGTCGGAGTAGTCCTTGATCCAGAAGGCCGCCTTCTCGATGTCGACCCGGCGGCCACCGACATGGATGTGGTTGTCGGTCATGCTCCCTGCTCGCTCGGTGAGGGGCCGGCGGCCGAGCGTCGGGCGCGTCGGCCGCCGGGACGGGTCGCGGGTGTCAGCCGGTCGGCGTCGCTTCCCTGGAGGGTGTGCGGCGAGGTGTCGGGCGGTCCAGGTGGGCCACCACGGTGGTGTAGAAGCGGTGCACCGCGTCGTCGACGCTGCGGATGAAGCCGGTCTCGGCGTTGCCGCGGCTGCTTCCCATGCCCTTGAGCAGGGACAGGCGGAAGCCGGTGATGCGGCCGGCGCCGTCCTTCGGCAGCAGGTCCGCGGGTTCGGGACGGAGCCGTTCGAGCGTGCCCCGGGGACCGCTCGTCTCGCCCTCGACGAGGGTCTCGATGTGGAGGTCCGCCGGCGCCTCGGCCAGGGTCCGGATGAGCCGTTTCGCCCAGGAGAGGGGGTAGCCCTGCTCGGGTGCCGGGATCGCGAGGGACGTACGCAGTCTGCCGGTCCGGAGATCCGCGGTGACCGCCAGCACGCCGGGCGTGCCCTCGATGCGCAGTTCCGCCTCGAGCCGGCCGTCGGCGCAGAGCTGCTCGGCGAGAAGGCTCCGGCGCGCTCCGGGGTCCGTCCCCCGCTTCGCGCGCTGGACGGGCAGCACCTTCTGTCCCAGTTCGCCGCCCAGCCCGAGACAGACCTGGCGGATCAGCCGCTCCCAGCTCTGCACGACCTCCAGGGCGCGCGGGTCCCCCTGGCACAGGGTCTCGTCGTCGATGCCGTTGCGTACGGGGACCCAGGCCGGGCCCATGTTCTGGAAGCCGTGGCAGCCGGAGTTCTCGTGCTGCAGGTAGTGCAGGAGCTCCTGGAGGAGCCAGGCGTGCGCCGCGTTGCCGACACCCTCGTGCCGGATCAGCATCTGTGCCTGGTGGGCGACCTCGGCCCAGGACAGGTGCCGGAGCGCGACCTTGTGCTTGCGCCGCTTGTCGATCTTGACGTCGACGAGCGGGCTGCCCTCCAGGGCGACGTCGTTCGACAGCGTGATCACGGCCTCGTAGCCGCGGCGCGCGGCGATGTCCATGTACGCCTGCACCTGCTCCGTCCTGAGGGCGTTCCCGTTGGTCTTCGTCTCGACCAGGGCCGTCCACAGCTTCCCGGCACGCTCGACGCGGATCACTCCGTCGGGGCGTCGCGGTGAGTCACCGTGCGGGAGGCTGACCTCGGTGAACGTCTCCATGCGTCCTGCGGGCGCTCCGAAGGCCGCGGTGAGTCTCCTGCCGAATTCCGGTACCTGGGCCATCACCGACAGCAGCACCGAGGTGGCCCGCGTCTCGCGGTCGCGGTCGCTCTTCAGCGCCGACACCGGGAAGAGCCGGGCCTCCCTCCAGGACTCGTTCTCGGCCAGGCTCTTCCTGGCCACCTTGGGCAGGGTGACCTTCTTCTTCGCGGTACGCGGCCGGGCGGCCCGCTTCTGCGGCTCGCCGTCCTCGGCGGGCCTGCGAGGGGACGGGACCGCGGTCAGCGGCTCCGGGGAGGTCCCCTCGGCGGCAGGGCCGGCTGCGGGGCCCGACGCCGTGGCCGGGGCGGTCAGGTGTGCCGGATCACCGGTCGCCGCGCTGGGCTGCTCCTCGGCCACCGCCGTACCGGACTCCGGTTCCAGGGCCGCCTGTCCTGCCTCCGGTTCCAGGTCCGCCTGTCCGGCCTCCGCTTCCACCGTCGCCGCGTCGTCCTCGATGTCGACGCCGAAGTCCGTCGCGAGACCGGCGAGGCCGCTGGCGTAGCCCTGGCCCACGGCGCGGAACTTCCATTCCTCCGCACGCCGGTAGAGCTCACCGAAGATGATCGCGCTCACCGAGTCGACGTCGTCGATGGTGAAGCGCAGCAGCTCCTCGCCGGTCCCGTCGGCCAACGAGAGGCGCACGTCCTCCAGTTCGCCGAAGCGCGCTCCGCCATAGCGGCTGGCGGCCACGACGATGCGGTCCACGTCGGCCGGGACCGCGGTGAGGTCGAAGCTGATCCGGTCCTCGCTGCCGTCCTCGGTCGGCGTCTTGCCCAGCAGCTGCACGCTTCCGTCGGCGGCGACCGGGTTGTTGTAGAAGTAGAAGTCGGTGTCGCTGCGGACCTTGCCGTCGGCGTCCAGCAGCAGCACCGAGACGTCCGCGTCGCCTTCGCCGGTCGGGCTCCCCCAGCCCAGGCCGACGATCACCGAACCGACGTCCTCGCTCAACGCCGCCAGAGCGACGTTCGAGCCCTTGATCATTTCTTGCACTGTGCCCCCCAACTGGCGCAAGCCGGGCAGGAATGCGCCCCTCCCCCGGCCGCTTGGAACACGACGCGGTGTGACGCGCCGCACATGGGTAACTGTAATACCCACGGAGTGGCGGGCAGGGGTAAGTCGGGACTTCCCGGCAGAACCTCAGGCCGAGCGTTTGCGGGAGGGTGTCTTCTTCGCCGGCGTCGCCTTCGCCTTCGCCGTCGTCGCCGTCGTCGTCTTCTTCGTCGCCGCCGCCGTCGACTTGGCCGGGTTCCCGGTCGCCCCGGTCCTGGCCGTGCTCTTCGCCGCCGTGTTCTTCGCCGTCGTACTCTTCGCCGTCGTGTTCTTCGCCGTCGTACTCTTCGCCGCCGTGGTCTTCTTCGTGCCCGGTGTCGCCTTGGACGTCGACTTCCTCGCGGGGGCCGGCTTCTTGGCGGCGGCCGTCCTCTTCGTCGTGGACGTCGACTTCTTGCCGCCCGTCTCCTTGGGTGCGGTCCGGCCCCGGGGCAGGGGTCTGACCTCGGCCTCGCCGCCGGCCGCCGGGGCTCCGCGTGACTCCCGTGCGGCCCTGACGCTGTTCTCCAGGGCGGCCATCAGGTCCAGCACCTGCCCCCCGGCCGCCGGCGCGGGGGCCTCCGGTGGGGCCTCGCCGGAGGCCTTCGCCGCGATGACCTCCTCCAGCGCTTCCCGGTACTCGTCGTGCAGGTCGTCCAGGTCGACCTCGCCGAGGGTGTCCATCAGGGCGTCCGCGAGGTCCAGCTCCTTGTCGCGGATGGTGACGTCGGTGTCCGGGGCGACGCCCTCGGGGGTGCGCACCTCGTCCGGCCAGAGCAGGCCGTGCATGACGATGGCCTCGCCGACCACGCGCAGCATGCCGAGGCGCTCGCGGCCGCGCAGCGCGAACTTGGCGATGGCCACCTTGTCGCTGCGCCTGAAGGCCTCGCGCAGGAGGGCGTACGGCTTGGCGGCGGGCGCTCCGCCGGCCGCGAGGTAGTACGCCGAACCCATCTGGAGCGGGTCGATCCGGTCGGCCGGCACGAAGGCGACGATCTCGATCGTGCGGGCGGTGGGGATGGGCAGGTGGGAGAGGTCCTCGTCGGTGATCGGGATGATCGTGCCGTCCGCGTCCTCGTACGCCTTGCCGATCTCGGACTGGCCGACCTCGCGCTCCTCCAGTTCGCAGACCTTGCGGTAGCGGATGCGGCCGTTGTCCTCGGTATGGATCTGGCGGAAGGAGATCGCGTGGCTCTCCGTCGCGTTCACCAGCTTGATCGGGATGCTGACGAGACCGAAGGAAATGGCGCCGTTCCATATCGATCGCACGTGCCGCACCCTTCCTTTCCCGTTTTTCCCTGTTCGTCTGGGATTGTCATCCTATGACGCCTATCACGGAGGTGGAGGGGCGGCGGGTCGCGCTCAGCAACCTGGAGAAGGTGCTGTATCCGGAGACCGGCTTCACCAAGGGGGAGCTGCTGCACTACTACGCGACCACCGCCGGCGCCCTGCTGCCGCATCTGCGCGACCGGGCGGTGTCGTTCCTGCGCTACCCGGACGGTCCGCAGGGCCAGCAGTTCTTCACGAAGAACGTGCCGCCGGGTACGCCCGAGTGGGTCACGACCGCCGGGGTTCCCCGGTCGTCCGCGGACGCCCCGGCGCGGATGGTGGTCCTCCAGGACCTGCCGAGTCTGGTGTGGGCGGCGAACCTGGTCACCGAGTTCCACACGCACCAGTGGCTGGTACAGAGCCCGGACGAGGCGGACCGGCTGGTCTTCGACCTCGATCCGGGCGCTCCGGCGACCGTCGTCCACTGCTGCGAGGTCGCCCTGTGGCTGCGGGAGCGGCTGGCCGCCGACGGGATCGAGGCGTACCCGAAGACGGCCGGGTCGAAGGGCCTGCACCTGCTGGCGGCGGTGCGCGGGGGGTCGTCCGAGCGGACGTCGGAGTACGCGAAGGCGCTGGCGGTGGAGGCGGAGCGGGCGATGCCCCGGCTGGTGGTGCACCGGATGACGAAGAGTCTCAGGCCGGGGAAGGTGTTCGTCGACTGGAGCCAGAACGCGGCCCGCAAGACGACGGCGGCGCCCTACACCCTGCGTGCCCGCCGCGCCCCACTGGTGTCCGCGCCGGTGACCTGGCAGGAGGTCGAGGACTGCCGAGATCCCGCCCGGCTGGACTTCCGGGCGGACGACATCGCTCCGCGCCTCCAGGACCTCGGCGACCTGATGGCTCCCCTGCTGGACCACGACCGGGCGGCACCCCTGCCCTGACCGGCGCTGCGGGCCGAAGAGGAGGCTGGACCTCAGTCCGGAAGGCACCGGAAGGGCATCGGCAGGGCACCGGAAGCACGTCGCGCCCGTCGCGGGTCCCCCAGCCCCGGAGCCCCGAAGCCCGGAACCACCCCCCGCTCCCTCAGACCCTCCCCCAGGTCCCCCGGTCCCTCGCCATCGCGTGCAGCGCTTCCACGTCCGCCGGTTTCAGGACCGCGCCGGTGTGGGCCAGGGTCGGCAGGGACGGGTCCTGGAGGACGCGGACTCCTCGGGGGGCGGTGGTCAGGGTCAGGTCGGCCGGTCCGGCCAGGGCGAGGACCGGGTGGACCTCGGCGGTCAGGGCGTAGGAGGCGCGGTCGGCGCGGGCGCGCAGGTGGCGCAGGACGGGTTCGGGTTCGCGGCGGCCCACGGTGACCATGGGGTCGGCGACCAGCACCCGGCTCTTGCGGGCGTACAGGGCGTGGAGGGCGAAGAGGCCGCCGGGGCCGATCAGCAGGTGGTGGATGCGGTCGCCGCCGGGCAGCGGGACCGAGTGCAGGGTGTGCCAGCCGGCGCCCTCCAGCCGGTCCAGGGCCTCGCCGACGGTCTGCTCGGCGGTCAGGGCGCGCCGGCGGGGGTCGGGGCGCAGCCGGTGGGCGGGTCCGGGGTCGCGGTCGAGGGCGACGAGGAGGGCCTCGCCGGGGCGGTTGGGCGCCAGGTCGTCGTCCGGGTGCAGGGTGAGCCGGGCGAGTTCCGCCGGGGTCGGGACCGGGGGCGGGCCGACGGTCACCGGGCCGGTCAGGAAGGGTTTCAGGGCCGCGAGCACGTCGTCCCCGCGGTCCTCGTCGAGCAGGTCGACCCGGCCGGTCTCGCGGTCGTACCAGGCGACATTGCTTCCGTCCGGGCGGCAGACGTAGATCCGTTCCCGGCCGTGGCGGAAGGCCGGCACCACACGCAGTCCGTTCATGCGCCATCACCCCTCGACCATGGGAACAGGCGGGGTGCTCCCGGGGCAAGAGCGGTTACCTTGGATGACGGCCCTGTGCGAGGGAGTTGGGGAGGCGTCGTTGCGGACCCGCGGAAAGCAGCCCGACGTGCCGGCTCCGGAGCGCCCGTGGAGCGAGATCGTGCCCGGCCTGTGGATGGGCGGGCACGAGTTCCGGGGCCGTTCGGGGCGGCTGGAGTTCGCCGTCGTACGGGACGAGTTCGACGTGGTGCAGTCGCTGCTGCGGCTGCCGGGGTACGGCCCGGATCCGGGCGTCGAGCACCATGTGTGGCCGATACCGGACGGCCCGCTGGACGGGACGCAGCTGGCCGGGGTGATCCGGCTGGCCCGCGCGGTGAACGAGGCGCTGGACTCGGGCCGCCGGGTGCTGGTGCGCTGCTACCACGGGTACAACCGCTCGGGGCTGGTCGTCGCGCACGCCCTGGGGCAGCGCGGCCGGTCGCCCGACGAGGCGATCCAGCTGATCCGGGCCCGGCGCTCGGCGTGGGCACTGCACAACGAGCTGTTCGTGGAGTACCTGCGGGCGGGCCTGTCGACCGTGCGGCTGCTGGAGGAACTGGCCGAGTAGCCTTCTCTCCCAGCACCCCAGCCGGGGAACAAACAGGACTTCCCCAGGCATCTGAGAACACTTCCCTACGAATACACGAATTAAGGTGTACGGGGCTCGTCCGTCCCCTCTGCCCCCAGGAGCACCGTGTCTGCCCGTCGCCCCCTGCGCACCGCCCTCGCCGCGGCCGTCCTCACCCTGCTGTCGGCGACGGCGACCGCCTGCGGGGACACCGGCGGGCTGCAGGGCGCCGGGGCGACCCCGACCGCCGTGAGCCCGGCCAAGCTCTGGCCGGACCTCAGGCCGGCGTCCAGCCCGGCCTACCCGTACGACGTGGCGACCAGGGCGGTCGTGAAGGGGGTGGCGGTGCCCGGGGACGACCTCCGGAAGGTCGATCCGGTGGACGTCGTCGAGGCGGAGATCAAGGCGCATCCGGACGACTACGGCTCGAAGGGCGTGTACCACGCCACGGTGGACCGGATGAAGGAGTGCCGCCCGGGCGGTGACGAGGCGCGGTGTCCGCTGCTGAAGCCGTACTACCGGGACCTGACGGGGGACGGCCGGCGGGACCTGACGCTCGGCTTCCGGCTGTACCCGACCAACCAGACGGCCGTGCGGGTGTACACCGTCGAGCACCACCGGCTGGTGCAGGTGCTGGCCGACAACGACGCGATCATCGGGGTGGAGCTGGCCGGCCGGGAGCTGATCGAGCGCTCCCCGGCGGACATCTCCGGTTACGAGTACCGCACCACCTGGGTGTGGGACCCGCAGGAGCGGGCGATGACGTTCTCCCGTGACGAGTACCTGCACACCGCCGGCGGCCGGCCCGGCCGGAAGCCGTCCCCGTCGGCCAGCCCCTCCGCGAGCGCGCCGTGAGGATCGCGCTGCCCCGGTGGGCCGGGACACTCGCGGTGAAGGCGGCCGTGTTCATCACGGTGATGTGCTGTGCGCTGGCGGCGCTGCTCGGCATGCTCGTGCACGTCTCGGTGACGAACCAGACCGTCGAGCAGGCCCGGGACCTCGCGCTGTCCCGGCTGGAGGACACCACGAAGGCCTTCGAGGCCGGTGACGCGCTGCCGCCGGGCGCCGGGGTGGACCCCGCGGGGCTGCCCGCGTCGCTGCGGGCGCTGGCGGTGGCCGGCCGGCGCGGCACGGTGGTGGACTCGCACCAGGGGCGTCCGATCATGTGGGCGGCGGGTCCGGCGGCCGGGCACCGGGCGCTCGCGGTGGAGGTGGACTACTCGCAGCAGTCCCGCACCATCGCCGGGCTCGACCAGTCGATCCTGTGGTCCTCGGGGCTCGCGATCGGCGCGACCGCGCTGGTGGGCGCGTTCGCGGTGACCCGGGTGACCCGGCGGCTGCACGGCACCGCGCGGGTGGCCCGGCGGATCAGCGGGGGTGACCTGGACGCCCGGGTGAACGATCCCCGTACGAAGGATCCGACCCGGCCGCAGGACGAGGTGGCGGCGGTCGCGGCCGCCCTGGACACGATGGCCTCGACCCTGCAGAGCAAGCTGCTGAGCGAGCAGCGGTTCACCGCGGACGTGGCGCACGAGCTGCGCACCCCGCTGACCGGGCTGCACGCGGCGGCCGAGCTGCTGCCGCCGGGCCGGCCGACGGAGCTGGTCCGGGACCGGGTGGCGGCGCTGCGCACCCTCACCGAGGACCTGCTGGAGATCTCCCGGCTGGACACCGGCCGGGAGAAGCAGGAGGTCGACACCGAGGAACTGGGTGCGCTGGCCGGGCGGGTGGTGCGGGCCTCGGGCACGGACACCGAGGTGCGGATCGTGCGGGACGCTCGGGTGGAGACCGACCGGCGGCGGCTGGAGCGGGTCCTGGGCAACTTGGTGGCCAACGCGCACAAGCACGGCGGCCCTCCGGTGGTGCTGACGGTGGACGGGCCGGTGGTGACCGTGCGGGATCACGGGGACGGCTTCCCGGAGTACCTGGTGGCGCACGGGCCGCAGCGGTTCCGCACGGAGGGCGGGGCCAAGGGGCACGGGCTGGGTCTGACCATCGCGCTCGGGCAGGCGGAGGTGCTGGGGGCGCGGCTCTCGTTCGTGAACGCGGTGGACGGCGGCGCCGTCGCGACGCTGACACTGCCCGCGGAGGGCCAGGGCGCCCACGACCGCCCGAAAGGACCACTGTGACGGGCGCCGGGCAGTCACCGCCCCTAGGGTGGCAATCGGTCAAGATGCGGCAATAGGCCCCCCTTCGCCCGTTTTCCGGAGGTATCCCATGTCCCTGCGTTCCTCCCTCGTCCGCGGACTGGCCATAGCCGCGGCCACCGGCGCCCTGCTGACCGGTGTCGCGGCCGTCCCCGCCGCGGCCGACGACGGCGCGGGCGACGACGGGTCGGGCCTCAACCTGCAGAGCGACAGCGTCCAGGACGGCGGCCTCACCGGTCTCGACGGCCTCACGGGCACGGGCGACTTCGGGAACGGCGGTACGGCCGGCCCGTACCGAGGGGTCGTCACCGCGCGGGGCGGCCTGTGGCTGCTCGACCGGCCGGACCGGGGCAGCCGGCGCGTCCGGTTCGTCCCGGAGGGCGACCCGGTCTCGATCTTCTGCAGGACCACGGGCGACTTCGTGCTCGGCACCCCGGTCTGGTACCTGCTGACGGACGGCACCTGGGCCTGGGGCACGGCCCGCTACATCCGGAACGTCGGGCCCACGCCACGCTGGTGCTAGCGGGCACGGCACACAAGTCGCCCCGTTTAGGTAGGTTCCGGGCATGACGAAGGCCGGAACCACCGTGGCGGCGGCCCAGACTCCCGCACCCGCCGTACGCCTGCCCCGGCGCCGGGGCGTCGAACTGGCCCTGATCGTGCTGGCCGTCCTGCTGTCCGTGTACGGCTACTGCGCGGTGGGCCTCGCGCAGACCGGGACCGTCCCCCCGGGTGCCGCCGTCTACGGCGCCGGACTCGGTGTGCTGGCCCTGTTCGCGCACGTCGTGGTCCGGATCCGGGCGCCGTACGCCGATCCGCTGCCGCTGCCGATCGGTGTGCTGCTCAACGGGCTCGGCCTGGTCCTGATCTACCGGCTGGACCTGGAGACCCCGGGCGACCGGGCGGCCCCCACCCAACTGGTGTGGTCCACGCTCGGGGTGGGGCTGTTCATCGTCGTGATCCTGATGCTGCGCGACCACCGGGCGCTCCAGCGGTACTCGTACGTCTGTGTGGTCGCGGCCCTCGTGCTCCTGCTGCTGCCGATCCTGTTCCCGGCGGTCAACGGAGCCCGTATCTGGATCCGGATCGCCGGGTTCTCCATCCAGCCGGGCGAGTTCGCGAAGGTGCTGCTCGCGGTGTTCTTCGCCGCCTACCTGGCGGCCAACCGCAACGCGCTGGCGTACACCGGCCGCAGGGTGTGGCGGATGCAGTTCCCGACCGGGCGGGTGCTCGGCCCGATCGTGACGATCTGGCTGCTGAGCGTCGGCGTGCTGGTCCTGGAGCGTGACCTCGGCACCTCGCTGCTGTTCTTCGGCCTGTTCGTGGTGCTGCTGTACGTCGCCACCGGCCGGACGGGCTGGATCGCGGTCGGGCTGGTGCTGGCCGTGCTCGGGGCCGTCGCCGTGGGCCGTCTCGAACCGCACGTGGGTGGCCGGATCGAGGACTGGCTGCACCCGTTCGCCACCATCGAGGCCGGGCAGGGTCCCAACCAGCTCTCCCAGTCGCTGTTCGCCTTCGCCGCCGGCGGTGTCCTCGGCACCGGGCTCGGGCTCGGGCACTCGATCCTCATCGGGTTCGCGACCAAGTCCGACTTCATCCTGGCCACGGCGGGCGAGGAGCTGGGCCTGGCCGGGCTCGCGGGGATCATCCTGCTGTACGCCCTGCTGGTGGAGCGCGGCTACCGGGCGGGGCTGGCCCTGCGCGAGCCCTTCGGCCGGCTCCTGGCGGTCGGGCTCGCCTCGATCGTCGCCCTCCAGGTGTTCGTGATCGCGGGCGGGGTCACCGGGCTGATCCCGCTGACCGGCATGGCGATGCCGTTCCTCGCCCAGGGCGGCTCGTCGGTGGTCACCAACTGGGCGATCGTGGCGCTGCTGATCCGGGTGAGCGACTCGGCCCGCAGCCAGTACGACGGGAAGGAGGCCCCGTGAGCCGGTTCGACGGCGGACGGGGTCTCGCGAGCGAGCACGACGGGCGGGAGGCTCCGTGAGCGAGTACGGCGGCGGGCGGCCGATGGCCCGGTACATCCGGCACGCCTGCGCGTTCTGCGCCCTGCTGCTGGCGGCGCTGCTGGTCAACGCCGCCCGGGTGCAGGTGGTGCAGTCCGGCGACTACGACGGCAACCCGGCCAACCGCCGTGCCACGATCGCCCGTTACCAGCAGCCGCGCGGTGACATCCTGGCCGGCGGTGAGCCGGTCACCGGGTCCGTGGACACCGGTGAGCAGCTGCGTTTCGAACGCACCTACCGGGACGGCCCGTTGTACGCGCCGGTCACCGGCTTCGCCTCGCAGATGTACGGCACGACCTTCCTGGAGCACGCCCAGGACGGGGTGCTCGCCGGCACCGATCCGATGCTGTCGCCGCTGCCGCTGTGGAACGACGTGACGCGCGGGGCGAGTCCGGGCGGGGACGTGGTGACGACCCTGAACCGGCGGGCGCAGGAGGCCGCGTACCGGGGGCTCGCCGGACGCAAGGGGGCGGTGGCCGCGATCGAGCCGGCCACGGGCCGCGTCCTGGCGCTGGTGACCAGCCCGTCGTACGACCCGGCGGAGCTGTCCGGCAACGGCGAGGCGGTCGCCTCGGCATGGGAACGGCTCAACCACGATCCGGAGAAGCCGATGCTCAACCGGGCGGTGCGGCAGACCTATCCGCCGGGTTCGACGTTCAAGGTGGTCACGGCGGCGGCCGCGCTGGACGCGGGCCTGGTCACGGATCTGGACGCGCGGACGGACTCCCCCGACCCCTACCGGCTGCCGGGCACCACGACCCGGCTGACCAACGAGGCGGACGGCTGCCGCAACGCCCCGCTGCGGGAGGCCTTCGAGTGGTCCTGCAACACCGTGTTCGCCAAGCTGGGCGTGGACGTGGGGGTGAAGGACATGGCGGCCGCGGCGCGGGCGTTCGGGTTCAACGACACCGGTCTGCGCGTGCCGTTCTCGGTCTCGCCCAGCACCTTCGACCAGCACGTGGACCGGGCGCAGCTGGCGCTGTCCTCGATCGGGCAGTACAACACGCGGGCGACGCCGTTGCAGATGGCGATGGTCGCGGCGGCCGTCGCGGACGACGGCCGGCTGCGGTCGCCGTACCTGGTGGAGCGGACCACCCGGCAGGGCGGCGAGACCGTCGCCGGGGCGGGGGCGCACCCGGCCCGGCAGGTCATGCGGCCGTCCACGGCCGTGCGGCTGAAGGAGCTGATGACCGGCGTGGTCGAGGAGGGCACCGGCACCCAGGCGGCGATCCCGGGCGCCGTGGTCGGCGGCAAGACCGGCACCGCGCAGCACGGGATCGGCAACTCGGGCGTGCCGTACGCCTGGTTCGTCTCCTGGGCGCAGGCCCGGAACGCGCTGGAGCCGGGGGTCGCGGTCGCGGTGGTGGTGGAGGACGCCTCCGCGAACCGGGGCGAGATCAGCGGCGGCGGGGACGCGGCGCCGATCGCGAGGGACGTGATGCGGGCCGTTCTCGGTCCGTGAGACCGGGGTACCGGGCGCGAGCGGCGCCGACCTACCGTTCGGCCATGACGGACACGGCAGCGCACGAACTCGCCCAGGTCAACATCGCCCGCCTCAAGTACCCGCTGGACTCGCCGCAGTTGAAGGACTTCGTCGACGGGCTCGACCCCGTGAACGCGGCGGCGGACGGCTCGCGCGGGTTCGTGTGGCGGTTGCAGGGCGACAGCGGCAACGCGACCGACGTCCCGGTCCTCGGGGACGAGTGGCTGATCGTCAACATGTCGGTGTGGCGGGACACCGACGCGCTGACGGCGTTCATGTACCAGGGCCTGCACCGGGAGCTGCTGTCCCGGCGCAGGGAGTGGTTCGAGCGGCTCGCGGAGGCCGTGACCGCCCTGTGGTGGGTGCCGGCCGGCCACCGCCCGACGGTCGCCGAGGCGGAGGAGCGGCTGCTGCACCTGAGGGCGCACGGCCCGACGCCGTACGCCTTCACGCTGCGGACGTCCTTCCCGCCCGCGGAGGCCGCGGAGAACGGGCAGGTCAGCCGATCGGCTTGATCGCCTCGGAGCGGATCTTGAGGGTCTGCTTCGCAAGCGCCTCCAGGTCCACCTCCGACGGGTCCTGGGTCACGCCCTCCGTGGTCACCTCGGCGACCGTGGCGCCCGTGTTGTCGTCGGCCCAGGCGCACATCGGCAGGGTGATCTTCGTGCCGAGCTGGTCCTGGGTCAGCACCTCGCAGCTGACGGTGACGTCCAGGTCGAAGTCCTTCGGCGGGACGGCGACCTTCGCCGAGGCGCCCTCGGCGGCGCCCTTCATCATGTTCTTGCGGGCCGCGTCGGTGTTCTTGAACCGGCCGTACATGCCCGACACCACCAGGGTGCCCTTGTTCTCGTCACCGCCGAGGCCGTAGCTGCCGACGACACCGTGGGTGTCCTTGGCGTCCCACGCGCCGTCGGCCTCGCTCTCGATCTTCTTGCCCTCGGAGCCGGAAAGGTCCTTGCTCAGCTGGTACTTGCCGTCGAGCAGCGTCTGCGGCAGCGTCAGCTTGTTCTCCGCCTCGGGGAAGCCGCTGTCGGCCACCAGCCCGAGCACCAGGAGGACGGCGACGACGGCCACGACCACACCGGCCACGATCCCGACGATCAGGCCGACGCGGCGCTTCTTCGGGGGCGGGCCCATGGGCGGCGTGCCCCACGCGGGGTACGGCTGCTGGGCGCCCGGCTGGGCCGGGTAGGGCTGCTGCGGCGGGTACGGGGAGCCGTACGGGCCGGGAGCGGCCTGCGGGGGCTGCTGGCCGTAAGGAGGCTGCGGCTGGTTCGGATACGGCTGCTGCGGCGGCTGCGGAGGCATGGACACGCCAGCACGCTACTGCACCCGGGTGACCGAAAAGACACCGCACCCCGAAACGACTTCGGCAGGTCCCGGCGCGGCCAACAAGTCGTGCGCGGGGGATTGACGGCCTTGCTGACAAGCAGTCTCATAAGAAGCGGAAGACGTACCCCGGGTAACGAGGTGAGGGAGCCATGACGACCCTGACGGAAGCGGACGCGCTGGACGGCCTGCGCGACGCGCTCGGCCTGCTCAAGGACCGGGAGCAGGTGGCCGAAAGGCTGCTGGTCTCCTCCGCCAAGCACTCCTTCGACCCGGACAAGGAGCTGGACTGGGACGCGCCCTTCGAGGAGGGCAAGTGGTTCTGGCCACCGGAGCTGGTCTCGCTGTACGACACCCCGATGTGGAAGCGGATGAGCGAGGAACAGCGCATCCTGCTCTCCCGGCACGAGGCCGCGGCGCTGGCCTCGCTCGGCATCTGGTTCGAGATCATCCTGATGCAGCTACTCGTCCGGCACATCTACGACAAGGCGGCGACGAGTGCCCATGTGCGGTACGCGCTCACCGAGATCGAGGACGAGTGCCGGCACTCGAAGATGTTCGCGCGGCTGATCTCGCGGGGCGGCACGCCCTTGTATCCGGTGAGCCGCGCCCACCAGCACCTCGGCCGCCTCTTCAAGACCATCTCCACGACCCCCGGTTCGTTCACGGCCACGCTGCTCGGCGAGGAGGTCCTGGACTGGATGCAGCGGCTGACCTTCCCCGACGAGCGGGTGCAGACGCTCACCCGGGGCGTCACGCGCATCCACGTGGTCGAGGAGGCGCGCCATGTCCGGTACGCCCGTGAGGAGCTGCGGCGCCAGATGGTGACCGCGCCCAAGTGGTCCCAGGAGTTCACGCGGGTCACCTCCGGCGAGTTCGCGCGGGTCTTCTCGGTGGCCTTCGTCAACCCCGACGTGTACACGAACGTCGGCCTCGACAAGCGGGTGGCCATGGCCCAGGTGAAGGCGAGCGGCCACCGCCGCGAGGTCATGCAGACCGGCGCCAAACGCCTGACGGACTTCCTGGACGACATCGGCGTCCTCCGCGGCGTCGGCCGCCGCCTGTGGAAGTCCTCGGGCCTGCTGGCCTGACGGGACACGGGAACGGGGGGGAATCGCCGGGGCGGGAACGGGCGGGCAGTCGTCGGGGCCGCCGGCCTGACAGGCGCGGGAACGAGCCGGGGCATTCATCGGGGCCGGCCGGCCTGCCGTCGCGTCCGGCCATCGGTCCTGCGGCCCGCCCCAACCCACCGACGGCGTAGCGCCCGACCTGCGCGCGGCGGGGCCTCACCGTGAGTCGGTGGCTGCGGCCGCCGGCCGGACTCACACGGCGAAGGAGCGAGTTCTGGGGGGCAGCGGCCTCCGGGCTACCGACATGAAGTCGCGTCCGGCCACCGACCCGGCAGCCCGCCCCGGCCCGAGGCCCACCGCCAAGCGCCCGACCGCCACGCGGCCGGGCCCGCATCGGGGGCCGAACGGTGTGACGGCTGGCCGGACCGACGCGGCGAGGCGTGGGCACTGGCCCGCGGGGCAACCGCCTCGGGGCCCCCGATATGACGTCACGTCCCGCCATCGGCCCGGCAGGCCCCTCGGTGGAGCCGCACCGGCGGCCGGCCGTGGGGCGGCCGGGCGGAGCGGCACGGTGCGGGGACGGGGCCGCCGGGCTGGTGTCGCGAGAGGCGGGGGGGGACCGTCGGGTGGCGGCTTGCGGGAGGGCGGCGACCAGCCGTGACGGGCCGGAAGGGGAGGTCGGTCCGGGGGGTGCAGCGATTAGGCTGACGGGCATGACCCCGTCGGCCACCCCCGCCTACCGTCGGCTCAGTGTCGAGGAGCGGCGAAGCCAGCTGCTCGACTCCGCGCTCTCCCTCTTCGCGCACCGCGCACCCGAGGACGTGTCCCTGGACGACGTGGCGGAGGCGGCCGGGGTCTCACGGCCGCTGGTGTACCGGTACTTCCCGGGGGGCAAGCAGCAGCTGTACGAGGCCGCGCTCCGGTCGGCCGCCGAGGAGCTCCGGCAGTGCTTCGACGAGCCCCGCGTGGGCCCGCTGCTGCCCCGGCTGTCCCACGCCCTCGACCGCTACCTGACCTTCGTCGACGAGCACGACACCGGCTTCAGCGCACTGCTCCAGGGCGGGAGCGTGGTGGAGACGTCCCGGACGACCGCCATCGTGGACGGCGTGCGCCGGGCCGCCGCCGAGCACATCTTCAGCCACCTCGGCGTCCCGGACCCCGGCCCCCGGCTGCGCATGACCGTCCGGATGTGGATCACGGCCGTGGAGGCCGCCTCGCTGATCTGGCTGGACGAGGACAAGCAGCCCCCGGTCGAGGAACTGCGCGACTGGCTGGTGGAGCAGTTCACGGCCCTGCTCACGGTCACCGCGGGCCGGGACCCGCAGACGGCCGGGCTCGTCGGCGCGCTGGCCGGGGAAGGCCGAGACTGAAGTCGTGAAGAGCCAGGACACCCCCTTCGAGGGCGGCCCCATGGACGGACGCGTGCTGCCCGTCCTGTGCGGCGCCACCGGTCACCCGCCGAAGACGTACCGCATCCCCGTCCCGGACCCGGCCGGCGGTCCGGCCACGGTCCTCGTCTACCGCCGGGTGCCCCGCGGACACAGCAGGCGGCTGGGACTGATCCAGGGCTGGAAGTACCAGTACGACCCGGACGACAGGACCGGCGGCCGGCTCAGGTGGCCCTGGTCCAAGCCACACCCGGCGCCGTCCGGCAAGCCGGATGACACCCACGGGTGAATCCGCTGCGCCGAACCGCGCACAGTCGGCACACAAACGCCACCGACACGTCTGATTATCACGGTGCGACGAGAGACGGAGAGCCCGTCTGTCCCGCACCGGAGGTGATGACGTGTCAGGAAGCTTTCGGCGCCTGGCCTGTACGGCCGCGGTGGCGGCCCAGGCCGTCCTCGTGCCGCTGCCCGCCGCGGCCGCACCGGAGCCGGAGCGCTCCGTCTCCCAGCTGCTGACCGACCTTCAGCAGCTGTACCGGCAGACCGAGCAGGCCACCGAGTCCTACAACGGCACCGCGGAGAAGCTGAAGCAGCAGCGCGCCGAGGTGGCCCGCCTCGACGGCGAACTGTCCCGCGCCCGTCTCGCCCTGCAGGGCAGCCGGACCGACGCCGGGCGCCTGGCCAGGCAGCAGTACCAGAACAGCGGCGACCTCGGCCCCTACGTCCGCCTGCTGCTGGCCCGTGACCCCCAGCACGCGCTGGACGAGGGGCACGTCATCGGTGAACTGGCCCGGGAACGGGCCCGGACGGTGGCCCGGCTGACCACCGCCGAGAAGCGGCGGGACGCCCTCGCGCGGGCGGCCCGCAAGGCCCTCGACACCCAGCTCACGCTGGCGGGCCGGCAGCGGCAGGAACGCGACGACGTCCAGCGCAAACTGCGCGACGTGGAGCGCCTGCTGGCCGGCGTCACGCCGGACCAGCTCGCAGCGGTCGCCCGCCTGGAACAGCAGGGCGTCACCGCCGCCCAGGAGCGGCTCACCACGGCGGGCGCCCTTCCCGCCGACCGCCCGGCCTCGGCCGGGGGCGACCGCGCCGTCCACTACGCCCTAAAACAGCTCGGCAAGCCGTACCGGTGGGGCGCCGAGGGCCCGTCGTCGTACGACTGCTCGGGCCTGACCTCACGGGCCTGGTCCCACGCGGGCACCCCGATCCCGCGCACCAGTCAGGAGCAGTGGCGCCGGCTCAAGCGGGTCCCGCTGAACGACCTGCGCCCCGGGGACCTGGTCGTCTACTTCCCCGAGGCGACACACGTGGCGATGTACGTGGGCGGCGGCAAGGTCGTCCAGGCCCCGAGACCGGGCGAGGACGTCAAGGTCTCCCCGATGGCGTCCTACCCGGTCCTGGGCGCGGTCCGTCCCGACGCCGCTCCCTCCCCCGCCGATCAGGCCCCGGCCCCCGAGGCCAGGTAGGCGCCCGCGCGTTGCTGTGGCCGAGGTACTCACTGCAAGGTGCCTCACACGCCCGCCGCATGTTCGCTCACCGCGATCCGAGCCAGCTTCGTCAGCATCATGCCGTTGCGGATCCGGACGAAGTACTCCACGGGGAGTCCGTGCATCCGCGTGCCGGGGCCCCGGAGGGGGTGCCAGTCGAGGGTGAAAAGGGTGTGCTCGCCCCAGGGGATCAACTTCATGGCGATGCGAGCCGCGCCGAAGGGTTCGGCCTTCGCTTCCAGTTGCAAGCGGTGTCGCGGCTCGGAGACGCGGACGACACATGTGTCGTCGAGAGTCAGAGGGCCGGCGCCGACGCGGACTCTCAGCCGGGCGCCCACATCTGGCCAATGCGGGTCCACGGCGAGGATTCGCCGGGTTCCTGTCACCCACTCCGCGTAGCGGTGGCCGTCGGACAGCAGGCGCCAGACTTCGGACGGCGAGCTCAGGATCAGACAGCGGTTCCGGGCCATGATCGCGCTCCTGGAGTATGGGCAGCATGGAGGACAGGTGGACCCAGCGCACCGGGTGCCCCCCCTCCGGCCGTCCCACGGGCTCAACTTCAGCGTCACGCCGATCGCACCGCCTGCATAGTCCGTGAGATCCAGACGAGTGAGTCGACAGCAGGGGATCGACCCCACCACTCCATCATTTAGGTCAGAACCTGACCTAACCGGCCCCTAGCGTCTTGCTTGCCCGGCGGAACACGGACCACGGAAGGCAGCGACCATGAGCGAGACCGCGACGGTCAACGAACCGGCCACCCACGACCCGGCCACCGGCGAGCGCGCCGACTTGCTGGAGATGCTGGCCAAGCATCGGCACTTCCTGCGATTCACCACCCGCGACATCACCGACGAGCAGGCCGGGCTCCGGACCACCGCCAGCGAGCTGTGTCTGGGCGGCCTGATCAAACATGTCACCGCGGTCGAGCGGACCTGGGTGCAGTTCATCTCGGACGGCCCGTCGGCGATGCCCGACTTCACCGCCATGACCGAGGCCGACTGGGCCCGGCGGTCCGACGAGTTCCGGATGCTGCCCGGCGAGACGCTGACCGGCGTGCTCGCCGACTACGCCGAGGTGGCCCGTCGGACCGACGAGATGGTTGCCACCCTGCCCGACCTGGACGCCACACAGCCACTGCCGAAGGCCCCGTGGTTCGAGTCGGGCGCGCGATGGTCGGCCCGCCGGGTGCTGATGCACATCATCACCGAGACCGCCCAGCACGCCGGCCACGCCGACATCATCCGCGAGTCCCTGGACGGCGCCAAGACCATGGGTTAGCCGGCGGCGCGGCAGGGCCTGGCGCTTCCACCCGACGGTGAGATGCGAGCACCCCCAGCCGATCAAGGCTGGGGGTGCTCGGCGTGAAGACTGCAGGACCGCTGGTCAGAAGGCCGTCATGCCCCGGCCACCGAGCCCAGGTAGGCGCCCGTCTTCTCCGGGTCGTAGAAGAAGTTCTCGAAGTCGGCCGGGTCGTTGAAGCCGTTGGCGAAGCGGTCGGCCACCGGCTGGAGCTGGCCGGCGGCGCCGATGAGGTTCAGGATGTGCTCCGGCGGCGGCGCCAGCATCGCGTTCGTCCACTTGGTGACGTGCTGGGCGGTGGCCCAGTAGCGGTCGAACGTCGCCCGCATCCAGTCCTCGTCGAACGGCTTGTCCCCGTGTTCGAGGATCGAGGCGAGGTAGGCCGCGGCGCACTTGGACGCCGAGTTGGAGCCCTGGCCGGTGATCGGGTCGTTGGCGACGACCACGTCGGCCACGCCGAGGACCAGACCGCCCGAGGGGAGACGGCCGACGGGGTTGCGGACGGTCGGCGCGTAGCGGCCGGCCAGTGTGCCGCCGGCGTCCGTGAGCTCGACCTTCGTGGCCCGCGCGTACTCCCAGGGCGTGAACTTCTCCATGAGTTCCAGGGTCAGGGAGAGGTGCTCGGCCGGGTCCTTGACGCCGTTGAAGACGTCGAGCGGGCCGCCGGGTATGCCCTCCCAGAACAGGATGTCGGCGCGGCCGGAGGTGGTCAGCGTCGGCATGACGAACAGCTCGCCCACGCCGGGGACCAGGTTGCAGCGGACCGCGTCGAACTCCGGGTGCTCCGGACGCGGGCCGAGCCCGTGGACGTACGCCACCGCGAGGGCGCGCTGCGGCTCGCTGTAGGGGGAGCGCTCGGGGTCCCGGCCGAACATCGACACGAGTTCGCCCTTGCCGGCCGAGACCAGGACGAGGTCGTAGGTGCGGGAGAAGTAGTCGAGGTCGCCGACCGCCGCGCCGTGGATGACGAGCTGGCCGCCGCGCTGGGCGAAGGTCTCCATCCAGCCGGCCATCTTCACCCGCTGGTCGACGGACTGCGCGAACCCGTCGAGCTTGCCCACCCAGTCGATCGCCCGCTGGGTGGGGCCCGGGTCGTGCGAGCCGGGGGCCGCGACCGAGACGCCGAGTCCTTCGATCTTCGGGGCCTGGGACTCCCAGAAGTTCAGCTGGAGATCGCGCTCGTGCCGAAGCGCCGTGTCGAACATGCACTGCGTCGACATGACCCGGCCGGAGCGGATCTCGTCGGCGGTCCGGTTCGACATCAGGGTGACCTCGTAGCCGTGCGACTGCAGGCCGAGGGCGAGCTGGAGTCCGGACTGGCCGGCTCCGACGACGAGTATCTTCCGCATGCGGGTGGTGTCTCCTACGAGGTGAGGACTGCTGGGGGAGGCAGGACTACTCGGGGGTTTCGTCCAGCGCGTGCGCCACCAGGGCGAGGAGGGTCTCGATGGCCGAGATCCGCCGCCGCGCGTCCATGATCATGACAGGGATGTGCGCGGGTATCGTCAGCGCCTCCCGTACGTCCTCCGGCTCGAACCGCTCGCTGCCGTCGAAGTGGTTGACCGCGACGACGTACGGCAGTCCGCAGCTCTCGAAGTAGTCCAGGGCCGGGAAACAGTCCTTCAGACGGCGGGTGTCGGCCAGGACGACGGCGCCGATCGCGCCGCGCACGAGGTCGTCCCACATGAACCAGAACCGCTGCTGGCCCGGCGTGCCGAACAGGTAGAGCACCAGGTCGTCGTCGAGCGTGATGCGGCCGAAGTCCATGGCCACGGTCGTGGTGAGCTTGCCCGGCGTGGCCGTCAGGTCGTCGGTCTCCTCGCTCGCCTCGGTCATCAGCGCCTCGGTCTGCAGGGGCGTGATCTCCGAGACGGAGGTGACCATCGTGGTCTTGCCGACGCCGAAGCCCCCGGCCACCACGATCTTCGTGGCGATGGGGGCCCGGGTGCGGTCCGTCTGCCAGGACTTCAGGTCGCCGTCCGGATCGGCGAGGCCGGCGGCGAGGGGGTTGCCTCCGACGGAGGCGGCTGCGTCAGAGACGACGGAGTCCACTCAGCACCCTTTCGAGCAGAGCGCGGTCCGGGCGGCCGGTGCCGTGACCGGTTCCGGTGCCGTACACACGGATCTTTCCCTGGTCCGCGAGGTCGCTGAGGAGGACCCGGACCACGCCGAGCGGCATCTTCAGCAGCGCGGCGATCTCGGCCACCGTGCGCATACGGCGGCACAGTTCGACGATGGCCCGCATCTCGGGCATGACCCGGGTGGCGAGCGAGCCGTTCGTCAGTTCCCTGCGCTCCTCGGGGGCCTCCAGCGCGGCCACGAAGGTCTCCACGAGGAGCACGTGACCGAAGCGGGTACGGCCGCCGGTGAGCGAGTAGGGGCGGACGCGGGCGGGTTTGCGGTCGCCGCCGCGCACGGGGAGCTTCGAGGTACCGCTCATCGGGCGCTCCCGGTCGACGAGGCTTCCAGCGACTGCCGCAGTTCCGAGCGGAGTTCGGGGGTGAGGACGTGCCCGGCGCGGCCCACGAACAGGGCCATGTGGTACGCCACCACGCTCATGTCGCACTCGGCGGAACCGTGCACGCCGAGCAGCGAGCCGTCACTGATCGACATCACGAACAGGCTGCCCTCCTCCATCGCGACCATCGTGTGCTTGACCCCGCCGAACTCCATCAGCTTCGCGGCGCCGACGGTGAGGCTGCCGATGCCGGAGACGATGGTGGCGAGGTCGGCGGAGGATCCGCGCGGTCCGCCGCGCCTGGCTCCGCGGGTCTGCCGGGCCTCCTCCGCGTGCCCGGGGTCGGACGAGAGCAGGAGCAGGCCGTCGGAGGAGACCACGGCGACGGACTGGATGCCGGGTACTTCCTCGACCAGGTTGGTCAGCAGCCAGTGCAGGTTGCGGGCTTCACTGCTCAGTCCGTAGGTACTGGGCGCGGTCAACTGCTTGCCTCCTCGGCTGTGCCCCCCGTGGCTTCTTCGGCGTGTGCGTAGCGGGCCGGGCGCTGGTGGCCGGCCGTCTGTTCGGCGATCTCCGCCTCCACCTCGCGGTAGCCGGCCTGGGCGCCCTGGCGGAAGCCGCCGAGCCTGCGGCGCAGGGCGTCGGCGTCGACGCTTCCGCTGCGCTGGCGGGGTGCCGCGGCCGGTGCGGTGATCCTGGGCGTGCGCTTGGGCAGGCCCTTGCTGGTGACCCGGTCCTCCTCGGGCTCCTGGAGAGCGCCGTCGGTCTCCTCGGGGGCCTCGGCGGCCGCGGGTGCGGTGTGGTCGTGGCCGTCCCCGTCCCTCGTCGGGTCGTCGCCGTCGGCCGCGGGGGGCCGGGGGGCGTTCCCGCCGTCGTCGGCCGGCGCCAGGTCCGGGAGCAGCAGCTCCATGGTGGTCTCGGCGAACGTCTCCGCCGGTGCCTTCGGGCGGGCCTCCGCCTGCTCACCGCCCGCTTCGGCCTGCTCGTGCACGGCCTGCTCGGCCTCGGTCCGGTCGGACGCGGCCTGCTCGGCTACGGCCGGTTCCGTCCCGGTCCGCTCGGTCTCGGTCCGCTCGGACGCGGTCTCATCGGTCCCGGCCGTGCGGTCGGCGGCGGCCGGAGCCGTCCCGTCCGCCGTGCTGCCGAGGGCGGTCTCCGCCGCCGTTCCGGCCTCCACCGCCTTCTCGGCGAGGGCGACGAGCAGATCGCCGTCCTTGGGGCGGCCGTACAGGACGTTGGAGTTGACCTCGGCGTCGGCGCCCGGCAGGGAGAAGGCTGCCGTACCGCCGGCGGCCGTGGCCTGGGACGGGACGGCGGCCGTCGGGGCCTCCGCGAGCAGCGTGGCGGGCAGGACCACGACCGCGGCGATGCCGCCCTGCTTCTGCTCGCGCAGCTGCACCCGGACACCGTGGCGGTGGGCGAGGCGGGCGACGACGTAGAGGCCGAGCCCGAGGCCCTCGTCGCCCTCCTGGTCGTAGGGCGACTCGGGGTCGAAGTCGCTGAGGCGGGCGTTGAAGCGGTCGAGGCGGTCGCCCGCGACGCCGATGCCCTCGTCCTGGACGGACAGCATGACCTCGCCGGACTCCAGGAGCCAGCCGGAGACCTCGACGGGCAGGTCCGGCGGGGAGAACGAGGTGGCGTTCTCCATGAGTTCGGCCAGCAGGTGGGAGAGGTCGTCGGCGGCGAAGCCGGCCACGTGCGCGTGCGGCGGGAGGGCGGCGATGCGGACGCGTTCGTAGCGTTCGATCTCGCTGACCGCGGCGCGGACCACGTCGACCAGCGGCACCGGGCCGTGGTGCTGCTGGACGTGCTCGGTGCCGGCGAGGACCAGGAGGTTCTCGCTGTGCCGGCGCATGACCGTGGCGAAGTGGTCCAGCTTGAAGAGCGTGGCGAGGCGGTCGGGGTCCTGTTCGCGGTCCTCCAGGCCCTCGATGACCGCGAGCTGCCGTTCGACCAGGCCGAGGGTGCGCAGGGCGAGGTTGACGAAGGTGGAACCGATGCTGGTGCGCAGGCGGTCCAGCTGGGCGGCGGACTCGGCGAGTTCGGCGCGGAGCCCCTCGCGGGCGTCGGCCATCTTCTGGCGCTGGCCCACCAGGTGCTTGCGGTCGGTCTCGAGCGTGGCCACGCGCTCGTGCAGGGCGGCCACGTGCGTGTGCAGGGCGTTGACCGAGCGGACCACCTGGGCGAACTCGTCGTTGCGGCCGGTGAAGGTGATCGGTTCCTGTGTGACCGGGTCCTCGGCCTCCGCCAGCCGGGCCGAGCCGCGGCGCAGCACGGACAGCGGGCGGGTGAGGGTGCGGGCCATGGCGGTGGCGATGCCGATCGTCGCCAGCATCAGGGCGCCGAGCACGGCGATACGGATCTCCAGGGCGGTGACGTCGTCGTCCCGGAGCACCGCGAGGTCCTTGGTGCGGTGGTCGTAGAGCGCGGCCTCGGCCCCGCGCATCAGGTCGACGCGGGCGGACAGGGCCGCGTCCAGCTTCTTGGTGCCGGTGCTCAGCTCGCCGTCGGAGAGCGTCGGCTGGTCGGTGAGCGCGGCGAGGTACTTGTCGGCGGAGTTGACCTCGGGGCCGGTGACCGTGGAGTCGTAGGAGTCGACGGCCGCCTTGGGGGCGGTCGCGCGGAAGTCGGCGAGGGTCGCGTCGGCGCGCAGCCGGGCCTGCTGGGCGGCGGCCGTGAGGGCGTCGCGCTGCTTCTTGTCCTCGTCGGTCGTGGTGACGGACGTGGTGGGCAGGCCGGTGGTGGGGCTGATCACCGTCTGGGTGCGCGAGGGGACGTTCAGCGCGGCCAGCAGCAGGCCGCGGGCGGCGGCGGACTGCTGGACGGCCGAGTCCAGTTCGGCGAGCGCGTAGGCGCCGGAGCCGGCCCGGGCGGGCATCTGCTCGGCGAGCTGCCCGGCGAGCCGGTGCAGTTCGGTGATCGTCGCCGAGTAGGCCCGGTGGGCCTGGAGGGCGGTGCTCTTGCCGGTGAGGGCGGCCCGGCGGACGGCGGCTATGGCGTCGAGGTCGCCGCGCAGGGCCGCCGGGGTGTCGGTGTCGGCCCGCAGGTCCTCCACCTGCCGGTCGACACGGGCGCTGCGGTCCTCCGAGGGTGCCTTCGTCCTGGGGCGGCCGGCCGCGATGTACGAGGTGACCTCGTCGCGTTCGTCGGCGAGCGAGTGGGCGAGGACCAGCGCGTCCTGGGTGCGGGCGGCCAGCGTCACCAGTTCCTGGGAGTCGCTGACGTCCTGGGACGCGGTGAGCAGCGCGGGTGCGCCGGCCCCGGCGACCGCGGCCGCCACCACGGCGACGGCGAGGATCAGCCGGGTGCGCACATGGGTGGGGCGGCCGGCGCCCACGGGGGTCTGCGGGTCGGTCCCCTTGGGGTCCGTCTGCCTGCCTGTGCGCCGAGGCCGCTTTTTCTGCACCGGTGCTCGCATTCCTGAACTCGTCCATCCAGGGGCCCGGGTGGCGCCCCGTCATCTCGGTGCCAAGTGGTGCGTACACCCGGTTCGTACGGTTCCCGACCCTCCCAGCGCCGGTGGGCAGGGGTCGCGCATCACCTGACCCGCCACCCGAAGGAGTGAACATCGGAGGGGAGTTGGCGGGCAAGTTCCGCCGGCCTGTGCGGTGGCCGTGCGCGGCGGGCCGGTTGGACGTGCGCGGCAGGCTTTGGCAGACTTCGCCGCCACGCCTTCCCGGAGTGGATCATTCCCTCCCAAAACAGGCGTCTGACCTGCGCGGTCTTGGCCTTTGAACGGTGGTTGCCAGCCTTTGGCGGAGCCTGTGAAGGCCTGGTGCAGACTGGCTGGATGCGAACCGATCTCGTTTCGGAACCCGGTGACGCCGCCCGCCCCAACGAGGACTTCGCCGGGGTCGGACTACCCGCCTGCGGACAGGGCGGTTGCGTGGTCGTCCTGGACGGGGTGACTCCGCCCAGGGACGGCGCCGGCTGTCTGCATTCCGTGCCCTGGTTCACCGCGCGGCTGGGCGGTGCGCTGACCGAACTGACCGTTTCCGGTGGAGATCTGACGCTCCCGGAGATCCTCGCGCGGGCGATCGAACGGACCGCCGAGGCCCACGCGGGCACCTGTGACCTTTCTCACCCGCGCACCCCGCAGGCAACCGTGGCGCTGGCCCGCTGGTCCGCGGACACGGTCGAGTATCTGGTGCTGTCCGACTCCGCTTTGCTGCTGCGGGGCCCGGACGGCACGGTCGTCCCGGTGCTGGACGACCGGCTCGCCCGGCTCCCCCGGTCCGCGCTCGCCACCGACGCCCTGGTGGACGCGACCGTGCGCAACAAGGAGGGCGGCTTCTTCACGGCCGCCGCCGACCCCTCGGTGGCGTCCCGCGCGGTCACCGGCTCGGTGCCCCGGCACGAGGTCCGCGCGCTGACCGCGCTGACGGACGGCGCGGCGCGCTGGACGGAGACGTTCCACGAGGGCGACTGGACGGCCCTGTTCGACGTGGTCGCGAAGGAGGGCGCCCGGTGGCTGGTGGACCGGGTGCGGGAGCTGGAGGCGGCCGACCGGGTGGAGCGGGCGTTCCTGGGCCGCGGCAAGACGCACGACGACGCCACGGTGGTCCACGTGGAGCTGTGCGGCCCGGGGTCGGGGGCCTGGCGGGGGCCTACCTCTCCATGACGCCGTTCAACTCGTGCAGCAGCCGGGCCAGTTCCGCCACCTCGTGGCGGTCCCAGTGGGCGAGCTGGCTGACGTAGCGGGCGCGGCGCGCCTCGCGGACCGTGCCGACGCGGCCACGGCCCTCGTCGGTGAGGGTGACCAGCCAGGCCCGGCCGTCGGCGGGGTCGGGCTGGCGGGTGATCAGGCCGAGGTCCTCCAGGGCGCGCAGCTGGCGGGACATGGTGGCCTTGCCCACGCCGATGTAGGCGGCGAGTTCCGTGGCCCGCTGGCCGCCCAGCTCGTCCAGCCGGATGAGCAGGCCGTACGCGGAGGACTCCAGGTCGGGGTGGACCTCGCGGGCCATCTCTCCCTGGTTGGCCCGGGCTCGCCGGAGCAGCACGGTCAACTCGCGCTCCAGCGCCAGGAACTCCTGGTCTGCACCACTCGGTGTCACTGGGCCGGTGACGCCGTGCGCGCCACCGATTCCGTCCTCGTGCACGTCAGCACCCCTGCTCGATTTCGCGGTCCTGAAAGTTTCTGCCAAACGCCGTCATAGCCGCAGCTCCGTAAGTATTTCGCAGGCGTAGACCAACGGCGTCGTCCGGACCCCCTTCCCACTCCGTCATCTACGTGCGTAGCTTCTTTATCAGGCAATGAATGGCATGCCCACGCCACTCTTGGCCTTTCTCCCACGGTCACTGCCACGGTCCCCCCCACACCACTCCCCGGAGGCACGCCATGTCCGTGCACAGACCCGGCCCCGCCCGCCCGCGTCCCCGTGCCGTCCTGCTCACGGCCCTCCTCGCGGCGCTCGCCCTCACCCTCCCCCTCACCTCCGCCCAGGCCGCGACCGCACCGGGCCGCGGCTCCGCCCACATGGGCATGGGCGTCCTCGCGCACGACGGCCGGGACGGCACCCCCAGCACGGGTGACGTCACCCAGACGGAGGGTGTGGACGTCGCCGGCTACCAGGGCAACGTCGCCTGGTCGACCCTGTGGAGCAGCGGGGTGCGCTGGGCGTACACCAAGGCCAGCGAGGGGACGTACTACACGAACCCCTACTTCGCCCAGCAGTACAACGGCTCCTACAACGTCGGCATGATCCGCGGCGCGTACCACTTCGCGACCCCGGACACCACCAGTGGCGCCACCCAGGCCAACTACTTCGTCGACCACGGCGGCGGCTGGTCGCGGGACGGCAAGACCCTCCCCGGCACCCTCGACATCGAGTGGAACCCCTACGGCGCCGCCTGCTACGGCAAGACCGCGAGCCAGATGGTCGGCTGGATCGCCGACTTCATCAACACCTACAAGGGGCGCACCGGCCGGTACCCGGTGATCTACACCGCCACCAGCTGGTGGACCCAGTGCACCGGCAACTACGCCGGCTTCGCCGCCAACGATCCGCTGTGGATCGCCCGGTACGCCTCGGACCCGGGCACGCTGCCGGCCGGCTGGTCGTACTACACGATGTGGCAGTACACCTCCTCCGGCCCGCCGCCGCGCTGCTCGCCGCCGAAGGCGCCGCGGCGAGGCGGGTCCTCGCCGGACGGGAACGCTGGAACGGCAGCATCCCGCTGCGGC
>NZ_JBIBUW010000018.1:0-126214 GCF_043079785.1 Streptomyces sp. NPDC015139
GTGATGACCGGAGACGGGGTATCAACTAATCTGGCGTTGATTTTTGGCACGCTGTTGAGTTCTCAAGGAACGGTCGCTTCCTTTGTACTCACCCTTTCGGGCTTTCCTCCGGGCTTCCCTTCGGTGTTTCAAACTCTATCAGGGTTTTTCCGTCTCCCTGACCACCGCCCCGCAGACATGCGGAAGGTGATCCCGAGATAGGATCTGACAAGTTTGGGTGCTGCCGGACGGACGCACTTTCGCGCCGCTCCGTCCCAAGCAGGAGTACGACTGTACACGCGGCCTCGGAGCCCGTGCAAATCGATAGGGTTGGTGGTCTAGACCACTTACTGGTAGGTTCCATACGGAACCGCCACTTCCTTTGACATACCCTGCTGCTCAGTGCGCCGTCAGGGACAGGCAGTGACGGCCCTACCTGCAGCTCCACTCCTGGGAGGCTTCCCATGACCACCGTGACGTCCCCTCTCGCCGGACGCGCCATCGGACTGGCCGCCGTGCCGGATCCGGTCTTCTCCGGGGCCATGGTCGGCCCGGGCACTGCGATCGACCCCGTACGTGAACCCTCCGAGGCCGTGGCACCCGTGGACGGCGTCATCGTCTCCCTGCACCCGCACGCCTTCGTCGTCGTGGACGACAACGGACACGGCGTGCTCACCCATCTCGGCATCGACACCGTCCAGCTCAACGGTGAGGGCTTCGAGCTCCTCGTGGCCAAGGGCGACACCGTCCGGCGCGGCCAGGCCATCGTGCGCTGGAACCCCGCCGCGATCGAGGCGGCCGGCAAGTCACCGGTGTGTCCCGTCGTCGCACTCGAGGCCACGGCCGACTCCCTCGCCGACCTTCGTGACAGCGGTGACGTGAAGGCCGGCGACAGCCTCTTCGCCTGGAACTGACGGCGGCGCCGTCGCAGGACGGCCGACAGGACAACCACCGCGGCGGCGGGACCCGCCGCACTAACGGAGACGGGTGAGATGGAGACAACGCTGCGAGGCGTCGGCGTGAGCCATGGTGTGGCGATCGGCGAGGTGCGGCACATGGGGACGGCGGTTCTGGAGCCGCCGGCCAAGCAGATCCCCACCGAGGACGCCGGGCGCGAGCAGGGCCGCGCGCGCCAGGCCGTGGACGCCGTGGCCGCCGACCTCATGGCACGCGGCAACCTGGCCGGGGGCGAGGCGCAGGCGGTGCTCGAGGCGCAGGCCATGATGGCCCAGGACCCCGAGCTGATGGCCGACGTGGAGCGGCGCATCGCTGTCGGCAGCACGGCCGAGCGTGCGGTGTACGACGCGTTCGCGGCGTACAGGGAGCTGCTGGCCGGTGCCGGGGAGTACCTCGCCGGCCGGGTGGCCGACCTCGACGACGTGCGGAACCGCATCGTCGCCCGGCTGCTGGGCGTTCCGATGCCGGGTGTTCCGGACAGTGACCAGCCCTATGTACTCGTCGCGCGGGACCTGGCTCCGGCGGACACGGCACTGCTCGACCCCTCCCTGGTGCTCGGATTCGTCACCGAGGAGGGCGGTCCGACCAGCCACAGCGCGATCCTGGCCCGTGCGCTGGGCGTGCCGGCCGTTGTCGCTCTGCCCGGTGCCGGTGAACTGGCCGAGGGCACCGTGGTGGCCGTGGACGGCAGCACCGGTGATGTCTTCGTCAACCCGAGCGAGGAGAAGAAGGCGCAACTGGAGGCCGCGGCCGCCGAGCGGAAGGCCGCGCTCGCCGCGTCGACGGGTCCGGGCGCGACCGCGGACGGGCACAAGGTGCCGCTGCTGGCCAACGTGGGCGGTCCGGCGGACGTGCCGGCGGCTGTGGAGGCCGGTGCCGAGGGTGTCGGTCTCTTCCGGACCGAGTTCCTCTTCCTGGACGACAGCAAGAACGCTCCTTCCGAGGAGAAGCAGGTGGAGGCCTACCGGCAGGTGCTGGAGGCGTTCCCCGAGGGCCGTGTGGTCGTGCGCGTGCTGGACGCGGGTGCGGACAAACCGCTGGAGTTCCTGACGCCGGCGGACGAGCCGAACCCCGCGCTCGGTGTCCGTGGCCTCCGTACACTGCTCGACCATCCCGAGGTTCTGCGTACGCAGCTGACCGCGCTGGCGAGGGCCGCCGAGGGGCTTCCCGTCTACCTCGAGGTCATGGCGCCCATGGTGGCCGACCGGGCGGACGCCAAGGCGTTCGCGGACGCCTGCCGTGAGGCGGGGCTGCGTGCGAAGTTCGGCGCGATGGTGGAGATCCCTTCCGCCGCGCTGCGGGCGCGTTCGATCCTTCAGGAGGTCGAGTTCCTGTCTCTTGGCACCAATGACCTCGCGCAGTACACCTTCGCGGCGGACCGGCAGGTCGGTGCGGTCTCGCGGCTTCAGGACCCGTGGCAGCCGGCGCTGCTCGATCTGGTCGCGCTGTCCGCCGAGGCGGCCAGGGCCGAGGGCAAGAGCTGCGGCGTGTGCGGCGAGGCCGCGTCCGATCCGTTGCTGGCGTGTGTGCTGACCGGTCTGGGTGTCACCTCCCTGTCCATGGGTTCCGCTTCCCTTCCGTATGTGCGGGCGACGCTGGCTAAGTTCACGCTGGCGCAGTGCGAGCGTGCCGCGGCGGCCGCCCGTGCGGCGGACAGCGCCGAGGATGCGCGGAGCGCGGCTCAGGCGGTGCTGTCCGGCGAGTAGCCGCGGTCTGTACGGCGCACGAGGTGTGCAGGGGCGTCCCGCCTTCGGTGGGGCGCCCCTGGTGCGTTCGGCCGCCGGTGCTCGGGGTCAGTGGTGGTGTCCTTGTCCGGTGCGGTCCTCTCCGAGGTCGGGTGGCTCGCAGTAGTCGACGCCGGGCTCCGGGGAGATGAGGTCGCCGGATTCGGCGTCGGTGCAGTAGGCGTCGAACACTTGCGAGGCGGTGAGCGGTTCGAAGGCGCCCGTGCGCAGCCGCCATCCGTAGACCTGGTCGGCGGTTCCGGGGGCACTGGTGCGCATGACGAGGCCACCGGGGCTGCGGGTGGCGAGGCCGAGGGCGAGCACGCTGGTGAATTCGAGGGCTTCTGCCTCGTCGAGTCGGGTGTCTCCCTGGCCGTCCTGGTCTCCGTGCAGGACGGCGACGAGGGTGTCCGGTGGGCCGGAGACGCTGCAGACGAGGTGCCGGTCGCCGGGCGGTGCCGTGTCGAGGATGCGGACCAGGAGATCGGAGGCACGGGTGAAGGCGGCCCTGCCGATGTCCTCGCCGCAGGTGGGGCAGGGGCCGAGGCGGGTCAGGAGGGTGGTGGCGTACTCCCAGGTGGCCTGGCGTACGGCTTCGTCCACGAGGGCCGGCAGGAGTGTGGCGAGAGGACTGCCGTCGTAGGGGATGGCGGGGCCGGTGGACGCGAGTTCCGCCGTGAACCGGGTCCTGCTGGTGGGGGATTCCGGGTCGAGGCCGGTTTCCGCGCAGTAGACGGCGTAGTCCTCCGGGTCGAACAGGGCGAGGGTGGTGTGGGTGCCCTGGGCCGCCCGGGACCTGAGGACGGCCTCCACCTGACGCAGGTAGGTGGTGTGGTCGTCGAAGGTGAAGCTGCGGTAGCGCCGCATGGTGCGGAAGTCGTGTTCGTCGGTGAGCAGACCGATCGTGCCGGCGATCTCGCGGCGCAGGTCGCGTCGCATGGTCTGGTGGTCGGTGTGCGCCATGTTTCCCCCAAGTGCGCGGTCGATCAATGCTCACTCACCGTAATCGGCCCCACTGACAACGGGATCACGGGCGAGGGGTCGAAGGGGGAACACCGGGCGAATGTGCAGGTCAGAGGCTTGTGAGGTGCGGGGCAGCGCATGCCGCGGCTCCGGACCCCGCGACCGTGTGCGGCGGGGTCCGTGAAGCATGTGCGGTGGGTGACGTGCCGGGTCTGGTCAGCCTCGCTTGCGGGCGAGCTCCTCGTAGAACCCGAGCAGGGCGAGGTTGTCGATGGATCCGGCGTTGACGGCCTTCTCCATCGGTGTGCCCTGGAGGAGGCGCTTGACCGGGACCTCGATGCGCTTGCCCGTGAGGGTGTGCGGGATGCCGGGCACCTCGATGACCTCGTCGGGCACGTGGCGGGGCGAGAGCTGCTCGCGGATGGCCTGCTTGATCCGCCCGAGCAACGCCTCGTCGAGGTCGGCACCGGGTGCGAGGTGCACGAACAGCGGCATCCAGTAGCCGCCGTCGGGCTGTTCGATGCCGATGACGAGGGATTCCCTGATCTCGGGGAGGCGCTCGACGACCTCGTAGATGTCGGCCGACCCCATCCGTACGCCCTGCCGGTTGAGGGTGGAGTCGGAGCGGCCGTGGATGATCACGGAACCGCGCTCGGTGACGGTGATCCAGTCTCCGTGGCGCCAGACGCCGGGGTAGGTGTCGAAGTAGCTGTCGTGGTAGCGGCTGCCGTCGCCGTCGTTCCAGAAGTGGATGGGCATGGACGGCATGGGGTTGGTGACGACCAGTTCCCCGACCTCGTCGATGAGGGGCTTTCCGCTGGGGTCCCAGGACCGCAGGTCGGTGCCGAGTCCGGGCGCCTGCAGTTCGCCTGTGTACACGGGCAGGGTCGGTACGGCGCCGGCGAAGCAGGAGCAGACGTCGGTGCCGCCGCTGACGGAGGCGATCCACAGGTCGTCGCGGACCTCGTCGTGCAGCCAGCGGAAGCCGTCGGGGGGCAGGGGCGAGCCCGTGGTGGCGACGCACTGCACCTTCGAGAGGTCGAAGTCGCGGGACGGGTGCACGCCGGCCTTGCGGCAGGCCATGACGTACGCGGCGGAGGTGCCGTAGAGGGTGGCTCCGGTGCGCTCGGCGATACGCCACTGGGCGCCGGTGTCCGGGTAGCCGGGGCTGCCGTCGTAGAGCACGACCGTGGTTCCGGTGAGCAGGCCGGAGACGAGGAAGTTCCACATCATCCAGCCGGTGGAGGTGTACCAGAAGAAACGGTCCTCGGGGCCGAGGTCGCAGTGCAGCCCGAGCTGCTTGAGGTGCTCGACGAGGATGCCGCCCTGCGACTGGACGATGGCCTTGGGCAGGCCGGTGGTGCCGGAGGAGTAGAGCACCCACAAGGGGTGGTCGAACGGGACCTGCTCGAAGACGGGCTCGGTGTCCCCGGCGGTGAGTGCCGACCATTCGAGGGCGCCGTCGGGCGTGTCGGTGCCGAGGAGCGGGATGTGGACGACTGCGCGCAGGGTGGGCAGTTCGCGGCGCAGTTCGGCGACGGTCTCGCGGCGGTCGTGCTCCTTGCCGCCGTAGTGGTAGCCGTCGACGGTGAACAGGACGACGGGCTCGACCTGCTGAAAGCGGTCCAGCACGCTGCGGGCGCCGAAGTCGGGGGCGCACGAGGTCCAGACGCCACCGACGGCGGCCGTGGCGAGAAGGGCGACGACTGCCTGGGGGATGTTCGGCAGGTAGCCGCTGACGCGGTCGCCGGGGCGTACGCCGAGGGTGCGGAGTTCGGCGGCGAGGGCGCCGACCTGGCGGCGCAGCTCGGACCAGGTCACCGGGCGCGGCTCGTGGGTCTCGTCCACGTGGAGGAGGGCGGGTTCGCCGGGGCGGTCGTCGGCGGCCCGCAGGGCGTGTTCGGCGTAGTTGAGGGTGGCTCCGGGGAACCACTCGGCGCCGGGCATGGAGCGGTCGCCCAGCACGCGCGCGTAGGGCGTCGAGAACCGCACGTCGAACCACTCGGTGACGGCTTTCCAGAAGGTGTCCAGCTGCTCGACGGACCACTGGTGGAGTGCCGGGTAGCCTCCCTCGGCCGGTGCGCCGTGGTGCTCTGCTGCCCATGCCTGGAACTGGGTGATGCGTGCCTGGGCGATCCGCTCGGGATCGGGCTGCCAGAGCGGCTGGGGGTTCGCGGTCGACATGGGGCGGCTCCCGGGCTGTGCGCGTCGTGTGCGTCGGTCCGCGCACGGCTGGGGTGTGCGCGTGACGCGGCTGACAGGGACGATGCCATGTGATCGACTTCCGCACCAGGGCGCGCCCCACATAGTCCGTGTCGTGAAGATGTGGGCTCGGCACGGGTGAACGGCAGTTGAACGACACGCACGCGTGGGGCGCTCAGTGGCAGGGTGAGCAGCATGGACGGTCGTGACCTGGTGCGTTCGGTGAGTGAGGTCGGTGGGGGGATGGCGGCTCGGGGGTTGCGTACCGTGCGGGCCGCGTGGCGCAGGAGGCGCATCGACGCAGCCGGTCTGCCGCAGCGGGGGGCCGAACGGGCGCGGGTCCCGGGGCAGGTGCAGGGCGTGGAGCCGGGGCCGGGGGGCGGTCTGATCCGGTTCGGCCGGTCGGAGCTGCGGATCACCGTCGCCGTGAACGGTGCCGTCTTCTGGGGGTGGGACGGGGCCGGTCCGCAGCCGTCGTACGCGCTCGCCGGGAACAGTCCGGAGCCGGATCCGCGTGCGGTACTGGAGCCGGACAAGGACGGGGGCTGGCGGGTGGTCGCCGAGCGGGTGACGGTCGTCGTCTCCCGGCACGGTGCGGTGGAGGTGTGCACTCCGGGCGGGGTGACGCTGCGCCGGGATCTTCCGCCGCGCTGGTGGGAGCCGGTCGGCGGAGGCGCGGCCCGGTGGATGCAGCGGTCGGAGGTGGCGGCGGACGCGCGGTTCTTCGGTCTTGGCGGGCGGGCGTCGGGGCCTCGGCTGCGGGACGGGTCGTACCGGCTGTGGAACACCGATCCGGGCCGTGCGTTCGGGCCCGGTGACGATCCGCTCTACCTGACGATGCCGGTGCAGCTCGTGGTGGCCGACGCGGGCACGCATCTCGTGTTCCACGACTCCACGTGGGACGGCACGGTGGTGCTGCGGGAGGGTGAGGAGGGCGCGGGGTCCGGGCACGACCGGGCGGGCCGCTGCGAGGTGCGGATGGACGGCGGGCCGCTGCGCTGCTGGGTGATGGTGGGTACGCCCGCGCGTGTGCTGCACACGTGGGCCTCGCTGACGGGGGCGCCCGCCCTGCCGCCGGCGTGGGCGTTGGGCCACCATCACGCGCGGTGGGGGTTCGGCAGCGAGCAGGAGGTGCGCCGGGTCGTCGCGGGCTACCAGGAGCGCGGTCTGCCCCTGGACGCCGTTCACCTGGACATCGACCACTACGACGAGCATCAGGTGTTCACCGTCGACCGTGAGCGCTTCGCCAAGCTGCCCGTTCTCGCGGACGAGTTGCGGCGGGACGGGATCCGGCTGGTGTCGATCGTGGATCCGGCGGTGAAGGCCGTGCCGGGCAACGCCGTGTACGACAGCGGTTCGGACGTGGACGCGTTCGTGCGGGACCCTGCGGGCCGGACGGTGCGGGGTGTGGTGTGGGCCGGTGAGTCGGTCTTTCCGGATTTCACCCACGCGCGCGTGCGCAAGTGGTGGGGCGGTCTGTACGAGGAGCGGCTGGGGCAGGGCTTCGCCGGGTTCTGGCACGACATGAATGAGCCGACGTCGTTCAGTGCGTTCGGTGAGGCCACGTTGCCGCGTTCGGCCCGGCATGCGCTGGAGGGGCGCGACGGTGACCACCGTGAGGCGCACAACGTGTACGGGCTGTGCATGGCGCAGGCCGGTTACGCGGGGCTGCGTGAGCTGTCGCCGCAGCAGCGGCCCTTCCTGTTCTCGCGCTCCGGGTGGGTGGGGACACAACGGTACGGCGGAACCTGGTCGGGGGACGTGGCGACGGGCTGGCCGGGGTTGCGCGCGTCCTTGTCGCTGGTGCTGGGGCTGGGTCTGTGCGGTGTTCCGTACTCGGGTCCGGATGTGGGCGGTTTCGACGGCAGTCCGTCGCCGGAGTTGTACCTGAGGTGGTTCCAGCTCGGCGCGTACCTGCCGTTGTTCCGTACGCACGCGAGTCTGCGCGCGGGACGCAGGGAGCCCTGGGAGTTCGGTGCCGACGTGCTGGAGCACGCGCGCGTGGCGCTGCTGGAGCGGCGGCGGCTGTTGCCGTACTTCGTGACCTTGGCGCATCTGGCGCGGCGGACCGGCGCACCCTATGTGCGGCCGTTGTGGTGGGGGGCTCCGGAGGACCGGTCGCTCCGGGACTGCGAGGACACGTTTCTGCTCGGTGACAGCCTGCTGGTGGCCCCGGTCCTCGATCCGGGTGCCGACCGGCGTGCGGTGCAGCTGCCTCGGGGCCGCTGGTACGACACGGCCACGGAGGAGGCGTACGAGGGGCCCGCTCAGGTCCTCGTCGACGCGCCGCTGTCGCGGATACCGGTGTTCGCGCGTGCGGGTGCGGTCGTGCCCGTGCGCGGGGCCGACGACGGTCTCGAGCTGGAGGTCTGGGCGCCCGCGCGCGGGCGGACGGGCGGCGGCCTGGTGGTGCGGGACGCGGGTGACGGCTGGGACGACCCGGAGATCGAGCGCTACGTCGCCCGCATGCAGGGCCGGCGGGTGGTGGTCACCCGGGAGCAGGAGGACGGCTCGGCCGAGCCGTCCTGTCCGGTGCGGGTGCGGGGGCTCGGCTGAGCCGTGTCGCGTGAGGGCGGCCCGGCCGAGTCGTGCGGCTCAGACGTAGCGGCCCTCGAACCAGGCCCGTGCGGCCAGGGTGTGCAGCGGGAACGCGAGTTCCTCGGCCCTGCGCAGCAGGTGCCAGCCCTCGGTCTCGTCGGTGGCGTCGGACGGCGGGAGTCCCTCGGCGGGGCGTTCCGGGAGCAGGCCGAAGAGCAGCAGGTGGCCGTCGGGCGAGCTCATGGCATCGACGAGCCGGACGTCGCGCGCGGCGGCGTCGATTCCGGTCTCCTCCTTGAGTTCGCGTACGACGGCCTGCTTCCAGTCCTCCCGGTCGTCGATGTAGCCACCGGGCAGGGCGATGCCTCCGCGTGCGGGGGCGATGGTTCGGGTGATGACGACCAAGGCCGTGCCCTTGGTGTCGTACACGGGCTGGAGCGCGACCGCGACCGGCAGCGGATTGCGGTAGGCGACCGTTCCGCAGTGCGGGCAGCTGCGCGGCCAGCCGGAGACGCCCTCCCCGTAGGGCGCTCCGCAGTTCGAACAATGCGAGTTCGGTGCGGAGTTGGCAATTGGGTGCTGAATTTCGGACACGCGCGGACTGTATCCGATCAGAGGAAGGGCGTCTTCCGGCATCGGCGCGCAAGGTGTGACGAGTGACAGGAGAGGCGGCCGGAATCACCCCCGTCGATCCCGGCCGCCTCTCAGGTAACACGACGCCGTGGGGGCCGTTTCGGTTCACAGAGACGGCCTGCCCTTTTCCCGTGGCCCGTGGCAGACTTCTGACGCTTCGTCAGATCGCCTGAGGGAGGGGCTTTGCCGCACGCATCGACACCCGCGGTCGCCGGCTGGTTCACCGGCGAGGGGGACGGCTTCCGCCTGCTGGGGACCCGCTGCGCGTCCTGCGCGTCCGTCTTCTTCCCGCGCGAGGACACCCACTGCCGCAACCCGCACTGCGCGGGCGGAGCCCTGGAGGAGACCCCGTTGTCACGGAGGGGGCGGATCTGGTCGTACACGGACAGCCGCTACCGTCCTCCGTCACCCTATGTGAGTAACCCGGAACTTCCCTGGGAGCCTTACGCGTTGATCGCGGTGGAGCTGGAGGCCGAGCGGATGGTCGTTCTGGGCCAGGCGGCCCCCGGGGTCACCGTCGCCGATCTGACGGTGGGCATGGAGGTGGAGGTCGTCCCCGGCGTGCTCCACGAGGACGCGGAGACGACCTGGACGACCTGGCACTGGCGGCCGACGGGGGTGACGGCATGACGGCGGACGTGGCGGTGCTCGGCGCGGGCATGCACCCCTGGGGCAAATGGGGCCGAGGCTTCGTCGAGTACGGCACGGCAGCGGCCCGGGCGGCACTCGCGGACGCCGGGCTGCAGTGGCGGGACGTCGGATCCGTCGTCGGCGCGGACACGGTGCGCGGCGGCTACCCCGGGTACGTGGCGGGAGCGACCTTCGCCAAGGCGCTGGGCTGGCAGGGCGCGCGGGTCTCCAGTGTGTACGCGGCCTGCGCGTCGGGGGCGCAGGCGATCGCGACCGCAAGGGCCCAGATCCTCGCGGGTCTCGCGGACGTCGTCCTCGTGGTCGGGGCGGACGCCGCACCCAAGGGATTCTTCCGGCCGGCGGGCGGTGATCGCCCGGACGACCCGGACTGGCTGCGCTTCCGTGTACTGGGCGCGACGAATCCGACGTACTTCGGGCTGTACGCCCGACGGCGGATGGCGGTACTCGGGGACACCGCGGAGGACTTCGCGCTGGTGAAGGTGAAGAACGCGGCGCTCGGGGCGCTCAATCCGTACGCCCGCTATCGCAAACGGGTCACCGTCGAGGAGGTCGCCGCCTCCGCCGTGGTCGCCGACCCGCTGCGGCTCCTCGACATCTGCGCCACCTCTGACGGCGGCGCCGCCCTGGTGCTGTGCAGCACGGACTTCGCGCGCCGGCACGGCGTGTCCCGTCCGGTGCTGATCCGGGCGGTGTCCACGGTGACCCCCCGCTTCCCGAGCACGGTCCTGGACCTGCCCGACATCGCCACGGACTGCGCGGTCGCGGTGGAACCCGGACCCGCGACCTTCCGGGCGTCCATCGCCCGGGCCGCCTACGAAGAGGCGGGCGTCGGGCCCGAGGACCTGTCCCTGGCGGAGGTGTACGACCTGTCCACCGCCCTGGAGTTGCAGTGGTACGAGGATCTGGGGCTGTGCGGCGAGGGAGAGGGGGCGAAGCTGCTCAGGGAGGGGGCGACGGCACCGGGCGGCCGCATACCCGTCAACACCAGCGGCGGGCTCGCCTCGTTCGGGGAAGCGGTGCCGGCCCAGGCCATCGCTCAGGTCTGCGAGCTCACCTGGCAGTTGAGGGGCGCCGCCGGTGAGCGGCAGGTGACCGGGGCGCGTGTGGGCATCACCGCCAACCAGGGGCTCTTCGGGCACGGATCGTCGGTGATCGCGGTGAGATGACCGGCTCGGCGACGCGTCTCCTGCGGCACGAGGGACTCAGGAGATCCACACGCTCTGTGATCAGGTAGGAATCCTGCGTGAACGTCTTATGAACTGGCCCTGGGCGTTTCCGGGCGGAGCCATCATGCTCCCGTGCACTCCTGGACGGATACTCTCCGCTTCGCCTTCCAGCCGGTGGTCAACCTGAGGACGGGCGCGGTCGCCGCACTGGAGACACTGGCCCGTCCGGAGACCGGTGACATCCTGGCCGAGGCGCGCCGTGACCCCGAACTCGACGGCATGCTCGCCGTGCTGGCGCTCCGTGCGGCAACACGCAAGGAGACGCTGCTGCCGCTGCACCTGAACGTGTTCGCGGCCACGCTCGCCGACCTCGGTGGTCTCACACCGCTGCACGACGCCGTACGTGCCGCGGGGCGCATGCCCTGGGAGGTGACCCTCGACATCGTCCCGCCCTTCACGCACGTCCCCCACCGGGCGCTGCTGGAGGCGGTGGCCGCACTGCGCGAGCAGGGCTTCCGGATCAGCGCGGACGGCATCGGCGACGGCGACGTACCCCTCAGACTGCTCATCGATCTCGCCCCCCACCTGGTCAAGCTCGACGCCTCGCTGCTGGCCCGGCCGGCCGCCGTGCGGGCCATGCGGGCGCTGTGCGAGGAGTTGGGTGCCCTGGTGGCGGTGGAGGGAGTGGAGACCGAACTGCAGTGTGCGGCCGCGGTGTCGGCGGGCGCGCAACTGGCGCAGGGTGAGCTGTTCGCGCCTCCGGCCCGGATTCCCGTGGCGGACGTGTACGTTCCGCCGCTCTCGCGCGGATTCCTCGCCGTGCCCCGGTCCGGGCCGTCGGTGCGGGAGTTCGTCCGTCCGGCCGCCGTCCTGCCCGTGACCGCTCCGGCGGGCCGGGTGCGGGCGCTGCTGACGGGATCGCCCGACGTCTCCGGGGTGCTGCTGGTGGACCAGGCCGGCCGGCCGGTCCGGTCGGTGCACCGGTCGCGGTTCCTGCTGTCGATGTCCGGCCGCTACGGGCACGCCCTGTACGCGGACCGGCCGGCGTTCAAGCTGGGTGACGCGCCGCGGACGGTGGGCATCGGCGCGACCGCCTGGGAGGTGCTGGACGTGGTCGCGGTCGGCGGCCGGGACCGGACCTCCGACGATGTGGCGGTGGTCGACGAGCACGGCCGGTGCGTGGGGGTCGTACGGCTCGCGGATCTCGTGCGGGCACTGGCCGAGAGCAGGGTCGAGGAGGCGGCCGGGCTCAATCCGCTGACCCGGCTGCCCGGTTCGGACGCGATCACGGGTGAGGTCGACCGGCGGATCGCGGACGGACGGGTGTTCGCCCTCAGCTGGCTGGACATCGACCACTTCAAGCAGGTCAACGACGGCGCCGGGTTCGCGGCCGGTGACGAGCTGATCCGGTCGGTGGGGCGTGCGCTGCAGGAGGCGGCCGCCGGACACGCGCGCGTGGGGCACATCGGCGGCGACGACTTCCTGGTGCTGGCCGATGTGGAGGCGCTCGACCCGCTGGCCGCCGCCGTGCTCGACGTGCCCTGGGCGGCGGGCGGGCGGCCGGTCACACTCTCCCTCGCGACGGTGGTGTGTGCACCGGGCAGCGTGCGCGACCATCGTCAGGCCGCCGCCCACCTCGCTCCGCTGAAGAAGGCGGCCAAGGCACTCAGCGGTGCGAGCTGGGTGCTGGGGCGCGCGGGGCTGCCGGGTCACGAGGTGCGACGCGGCGGCTCGGGGGCGGCACCGGCGCAGGCAGATTACGCGGCAGCCGAGCCACGGTGGTGAACCCCTCCCCCGCGTACCGCCGTTGAGGAATTCCCGCCGCGCGAGACCGCGTGGCTGTCACCGTCCCCGTCGGCAACCTTGACGCCCCCGTGACACCGGTGAACACTTCCCGGTGTCAGCCGACATCGCCGTACATTCTCGGCGTTATCAGGCACTGTGCCACGGGTCTGTCCTGCTCCACGGCCCGTCCGCTCAAGGCGATCCGGCTGCGAGGCACGCTCGTCACGGACGCCGGGCGGGGCGCGGGGCCTCCCTGCCGTCGGCTGAAGTCGCCACGCGCATCGTTCCTGCACAGGAGGTCGGGGCTGATCGTCCCGACCGGCGTCAAAGGAGCCGCCCATGAGCAATGGAGACATCTTCGTCGGGGAGATCATCGGCACCGCGATCCTGATCCTGTTCGGTGCCGGTGTCTGCGCCGCCGTCACCCTCAGATATTCGAAGGCGCGGGCAGCGGGCTGGGTGGTGATCGCCTTCGGATGGGGCTTCGGTGTGCTCGCCGGCGCGTACACCGCGGCCCCCCTGTCCGGCGGCCATCTCAATCCCGCGGTGACCATCGGCATCGCCGTGGACACCGGCAAGTGGGACAAGGTCTGGGTGTATCTGCTGGGGCAGATCGTCGGCGCGATGCTGGGCGCCGTCCTGGCCTACCTGGTGTATCTGGCCCAGTTCCAGGCCAACGTCCGCAAGACGGGCACCACCGAGGGCACGGCCGACGAACCGGTGCCGACCCTCGGGATCTTCTCGACCATCCCGGAGATACGGAACCCGGTCGCCAACCTCATCACCGAGATCATCGCGACCGTCGCACTGGTGCTGCCCGTGCTCGCCTTCGGGCTGACGAAGGGACTCGGAGAGTCCGGCACCACCGTGCTGATCGTCTCCCTGCTCGTCGTCGGCATCGGCCTGTCCCTCGGCGGCCCCACCGGCTACGCCATCAACCCGGCCCGCGACCTCGGCCCGCGTGTCGTGCACACCTTCCTGCCGATCCCGAACAAGGGCACGTCGGACTGGGGTTACGCCTGGATCCCGGTCGTCGGCCCCCTCATCGGCGGAGCGCTCGCCGGGCTTCTTTACAACGTCGCCTTCTGACCCGCGCACGGCCCGCCACCCCCACGCGGGCCTGCCTCGCCCTACGACCAGCGACCCGACCCTCGACCCAGGGACAGCCATGACGGACAACGCCGAGAAGTACGTCGCCGCCATCGACCAGGGCACCACCTCCAGCCGTTGCATCGTCTTCGACCACAGCGGCGCGATCGTCGCCGTCGACCAGCGCGAGCACCGCCAGATCTTCCCCAAGCCGGGCTGGGTGGAGCACGACGCCACCGAGATCTGGTCCAAGGTGCAGGCCGTCGTCGCCGGGGCGCTGGCGAAAGCCGGGCTGCGCGCCGACCAGTTGAGCGCGCTCGGCATCACCAACCAGCGGGAGACCACGGTCCTGTGGGACCGCGCCACCGGCAAGCCCGTGCACAACGCGATCGTGTGGCAGGACACCCGCACCGCCGCCCTGTGCCACGAACTCGGCGGCACGGACGGCCAGGACCGCTTCCGCGAGCAGACCGGGCTGCCGCTGGCGAGCTACTTCTCCGGCCCCAAGGCGGCCTGGCTGCTGGACCAGGTGCCCGGGCTGCGGCAACGGGCCGAGCACGGCGAGATCGCCTTCGGGACCATCGACTCCTGGCTGATCTGGAACCTCACGGGAGGCACCGACGGCGGCCGGCACGTCACCGACGTCACGAACGCCGGCCGCACCATGCTGATGAACCTGGAGACCCTCCAGTGGGATTCCTCCATCCTCTCCGCCATGAACATCCCCGAGGCGGTGCTCCCCGAGATCAGGTCCTCCGCGGAGGTGTACGGCACCGCGGTCGGGCAGCTCGCGGGCGTGCCCGTGGCCTCGGCGCTGGGCGACCAGCAGGCCGCCGTGTTCGGGCAGGCCTGCTACGACGTCGGCACCGCGAAGAACACCTATGGCACCGGCAGTTTCCTGCTGCTGAACACCGGCGACCGGCCGGTGCCGTCCAAGAACGGGCTGCTGACGACGATGGGCTACAAGATCGGCGAGGAGGCGCCGGTGTACTGCCTGGAGGGGTCGATAGCGATAACGGGCGCCCTGGTCCAATGGTTCCGCGACCAGCTCGGCATCATCCGCACCGCCGACGAGATCGAGCCACTGGCGGCGAGTGTCGAGGACAACGGAGGCGCCTACATCGTGCCCGCGTTCTCGGGCCTGTTCGCGCCCTACTGGCGCTCGGACGCGCGCGGGGTCGTCACCGGGCTCACCCGGTACGTCACCAAGGCCCATCTCGCGCGCGCGGTGCTGGAGGCGACGAGCTGGCAGACGCGTGAGGTCGTGGACGCCATGTACCAGGACTCCGGAGTACGGATCACGACCCTGAAGGTCGACGGCGGCATGACGAAGAACAATCTGCTGATGCAGCACCAGGCGGACGTGCTGGGCGTTCCGGTGATCCGCCCGAGGGTGTCGGAGACGACCTGCCTCGGCGCCGCCTACGCGGCCGGTCTGGCCACGGGCGTGTGGAACGACCTGGACGAGCTGAAGTCGCACTGGCAGAAGGACGCCGAGTGGGCGCCCGCGATGGAGGCGTCGGTGCGCGACCGCGAGTACCGCAGTTGGCGCAAGGCGGTGGAGAAGAGCTTCGGCTGGCTGGAGGAGGACGGCGCGTAGACGGGCGCCGCACGCGCGCGTGGTGGCCTCACCGGACCACGGCCCGTACCCCTGTCGGCGGGGGTACGGGCCGTGCTCGCCGGTTCAGGTGGCGGCGGCCCGACGGCTGCCCGCGGCGTACTCCATGGCGTGCTGGACGACGCCGATGAGCACGTCCTTGACCGACTCGCGGTCGCGCGCGTCGCACAACAGGACGGGCACGTCGTCGTCCAGGTCGAGGGCCTGACGGACGGCGTCGGCGGGATAACGCGCCGCGTCCTCGAAGCAGTTGACACCCACGACGAACGGTATGGAACGCCGTTCGAAGTAGTCGACGGCGGCGAAGCAGTCCTCCAGACGCCGCGTGTCGGCGAGGACGACGGCGCCGAGCGCGCCCTCGGACAGCTCGTCCCACATGAACCAGAACCGTTCCTGCCCGGGCGTGCCGAAGAGGTACAGCACCAGGTCCTCGCGCAGCGTGATCCTGCCGAAGTCCATGGCCACGGTGGTGGTGTGCTTGCCCTCGACCCCGCTCGTGTCGTCGACCGGACGACCGGCTTCGGTGAGCAGTTCCTCGGTGCGAAGCGGCCTGATCTCGCTGACCGCGCCGACGAGGGTCGTCTTGCCCACGCCGAAGCCGCCGGCCACGAGGATCTTGAGCGTGACGGGCTCGACCGGGGGCTTGCCGCGCTCAGAACGCCCGAAGATCATCGATCTCTTCTCCTGCTTGATGGGAATCGGGCGACGGTCGGCCGTAGCCGCCGCCACCGGGGGTTTCGATGACGAGAACGTCGCCCGGCCCGACGTCGGCCGAGCCGCTGCCGCCGAGATCGGTGACCGTGCCGTCGGTGCGCTCGACCCGGTTGGCGCCGAGCGCTCCGGGTTCGCCGCCCGCCATGCCGTACGGGGGCACGCGGCGGTGCTGGGAGAGCGTGGAGACGGTCATGGGTTCGAGGAAGCGGAGCCGGCGTACGGCGCCGTCGCCGCCGGGCCACCGTCCGGCGCCGCCGCTCCCCCGCCGGACGGCGAACTCCTCCAGCCTGACCGGCAGCCGCCACTCCAGGACTTCCGGGTCGGTGAGCCGGGAGTTGGTCATGTGGGTCTGCACGACGTCGGCACCGGGGAAGCCGTCGCCCGCTCCGGATCCGGAGGCGACGGTCTCGTAGTACTGGTGGCGCTCGTTGCCGAAGGTGACGTTGTTCATCGTGCCGGAACCCTCGGCCTGGACGCCGAGTGCGGCGTAGAGGGCGCCGGTGATGGCCTGGGAGGTCTCGACGTTGCCCGCGACGACCGCGGCGGGCGGTTCGGGCGCGAGCATCGAACCGGGCGGCACGACGATGTCGAGGGGGCGCAGACAGCCGTCGTTGAGCGGGATGTCGTCGGCGACCAGCGTGCGGAAGACGTACAGGACAGCGGCGTTGACCACCGCGAAGGGGGCGTTGAAGTTGGTGGCCAGCTGCGCCGAGGTGCCGGTGAAGTCGATGGTCGCCCGGCGTCCTGCGCGGTCGACGCGCACCCGGACCCGGATGACGGCGCCCGAGTCGGTCTCGTAGGCGCACTCCCCGTCGGCCAGGGCGTCGACGACGCGGCGGACGGCGTCCTCGGCGTTGTCCTGCACGTGCCGCATGTAGGCCTGGACGATGTCGAGGCCGAACTCGGCGATCATGCGGCGGACCTCGTCGACGCCCTTCCGGTTGGCGGCGATCTGGGCGCGCAGGTCGGCGAGGTTGGTGCGTACGTTGCGGGAGGGGTGGGGCGCGTCGGTGAGGAGGCGGCGGGTCTCCTGCTCGCGGAACCGGCCGTCCTCCGCCAGGAGCCAGTTGTCGAAGAGGACGCCCTCCTCCTCGATGGTGCGGCTGCCGGCCGGCATGGAGCCCGGGTCGATGCCGCCGATCTCCGCGTGGTGGCCGCGTGAGGCGACGTAGAAGAGGATCGCCGGTTCACTCTCCGTGTCCGTCGCCCGGTCGGTGTCGAAGACGGGGGTGATCACCGTGACGTCGGGCAGGTGCGTCCCGCCGTGGTACGGGTCGTTGACGGCGTAGGTGTCCCCCGGGCGCATCGCGGTGCCGCGCCGGCGGATGACCTCTTTGACACTGGTGCCCATGGAGCCCAGGTGGACAGGGATGTGCGGGGCGTTGGCCACCAGGTTTCCGTCGGGGTCGAACAGGGCGCAGGAGAAGTCCAGGCGTTCCTTGATGTTGACGGACTGGGCCGTGGACTCCAGCCGGGCGCCCATCTGTTCCGCGATGGACATGAAGAGGTTGTTGAAGACCTCGAGCAGGACCGGGTCGACTTCCGTGTCGAGTCGGGAACTCTGCGTAATCGCCGTGCGTTCCATCACCAGATGCCCGTCGTCGGTCGCCACGGCCCGCCAGCCGTCGTCGACGACGGTCGTCGCACTGGCCTCCGTGACGATCGCAGGGCCGGTGACGGTCTCGCCGGGAGGAAGGCCCTCCCGGCGGTGGAGGGGTACGTCGCGCCAGGCACCGCCGGTGTGGAGGCGGACGGTGTCGGGTGCGGTGGGGCGGCCCTCGTACGGGGCGAGGGCGGACAGATCGGGGGGTGCGGTGATGCCGGTGGCTTCGACGGAGAGGGCTTCGACGACGATCGGGCGGTCGAGGGTGAAGGAGTACGTGGCGCGATGACGTTCTTCGAAGGCGTGCGTCATGGCCTCGGGCTCGGCCAGCTCGACGGTGAGGCTGGTGTCGGTGCCGTCGTAGCGCAGCTGTGCCCGGCGGGTGATCTCGATGCGGTCCTCGGGGACGTCCTCGGCGAGGAGTTCGGTGCGGGCCGCGGTCTCCAGGTCGTCGGCGGTCTTGCGGATGCCGGGCATGGCGGCCGTCTGAAGGGGTGCCTCGACGGACTGTTCGCGCATGGCCGTGGTGTCGGCGAGGCCGATACCGAGGGCGGAGAGCACACCGGCCATGGGGGGTACGAGCACGCTGCGGATGCCGAGCGAGTCGGCGACCCGGCACGCGTGCTGGCCGCCCGCTCCGCCGAAGGTGGTCAGGGCGTAGCGGGTGACGTCGTGACCCTTCTGGACGGAGATCCGCTTGACGGCGTTGGCGATGTTGGCGACGGCGATCTGGAGGAATCCCTCGGCCACCTGCTCCGGGGTCCGGTCGTCGCCGGTGCGCTCGTGGATCTCGCGCGCGAGGGCGGTGAACCGGTCCCGGACGAGGTTCGCGTCCAGGGGCTGGTCGCCACCGGGGCCGAAGACGGCCGGGAAGTGGCCGGGGTGGACGCGCCCGAGCATGACGTTGGCATCGGTGACGGTGAGGGGGCCGCCGGCGCGGTAGCAGGCGGGGCCCGGATCGGCGCCGGCGGAGTCGGGGCCCACCCGGTAGCGGGAGCCGTCGAAGTGCAGGACCGAGCCGCCGCCGGCGGCCACCGTGTGGATGTCCAGCATGGGGGCGCGCAGCCGGACGCCCGCGATCTGTGTGGTGAAGACGCGTTCGTACTCGCCGGCGAAGTGCGAGACGTCGGTGGAGGTCCCTCCCATGTCGAAGCCGATGACGCGGTCGAAGCCGGCGCGCTGCGACATGCGGGCCATGCCGACGATGCCGCCGGCCGGGCCGGAGAGGATGGCGTCCTTGCCGCGGAACTGCCCGGCCTCCGTCAGGCCGCCGTTGGACTGCATGAACATCAGGCGCACGCCGTGCAGTTCGTCGGCGACGTGCTCTACGTAGCGGCGCAGCACGGGCGAGAGGTAGGCGTCGACGACGGCGGTGTCCCCGCGCGGGACGAGTTTCATCAGCGGGCTGACCTCGCTGGACAGGGAGATCTGCGGGAAGCCGGTGCGGGCCGCGAGCTCCCCGATCGCCTGTTCGTGGGCGGGGTACAGGTGGCTGTGCAGGCAGACCACGGCGACCGCGCGGATCCCGTCGTCGTACGCCCGCCGGAGCGGCTCCGCGAGGGCGTCCAGGTCGGGGACGCGCAGGACGGTGCCGTCGGCCGCCACCCGTTCGTCCACCTCGACGACCCGTTCGTGGAGCAGACCGGGCAGTTCGATACGGCGGGCGAAGATGTGCGGGCGGTTCTGGTAGGCGATGCGCAGGGCGTCGCGGAAGCCGCGGGTGATGACGAGGAGGGTCCGTTCGCCCTTCCGTTCCAGCAGGGCGTTGGTGGCGACCGTGGTACCCATGCGAACGGCCTCGACGGGCTCCCGCGAAGTGCCGAGGAGTTCGCGTACGCCGGTGACGGCCGCGTCGGCGTAGCGCGGATTGTCGGACAGGAGCTTGTGGGTGAGCAGCCGGCCGTCCGGGCGACGGGCGACGATGTCGGTGAACGTGCCCCCTCGGTCGACCCAGAACTGCCAGCCAGTCACGTCAGTACTCCGCTTCCGCGCCGGTCACAGCGCCCGGAGGCCGTTGATCACGTCGCGCAGAATACTCTCGTCGGGCAGTTCGGCCGGGGGAACCGGGCGAGTGACGTGGACGAGTTCCGCGTGGACCAGGTCGCCGACGAGGACGCGGACCACGCCGACGGGCAGGTCGAGTTCCGCGGCGATCTCGGCGACCGACTGCGGCGTGTCGCGGCACAGCCCGACGATCTCCACGTGCTCCGGCGACAGCGTCGGGTCCGCTTCCGGGTCGCCCGCGTCGGGCTCCGTGACGACCACCGCGATGAGGTCGAGGCGGTGCTGGGCCGCACTCGTGGTGCGGCCGCGCGTCATGGCGTACGGGCGGACGACCGGTCCGGCCTCGTCGTCGAACCAGTGGTGTCTTCCCTGACCGTCTCCGCTCATGTCATCCCACTACCCGCCTGCGGGCAGATCGGTGCGCGGGGCGGCACCCAGATGCACACCGACCCGCTTGACCAGCAGGGTCATCTCGTAGGCGACCTGACCGACGTCGGAGTCGGCGTCGGAGAGCACGGCAAGGCAGCTGCCGTCACCGGCGGCGGTGACGAACAGGAAGGCGTCGTCGAGCTCGACCACCGTCTGCCGCACGCTGCCCGCCTCGAAATGGCGTCCGACGCCCTTGGCGAGGCTGTGGAAGCCGGAGGCGACGGCGGCGAGGTGCTCGCTGTCCTCCCTGGACAGGTCCTTGGACACGCCGGTGGGCAGCCCGTCGCCGGACAGGACGACGGCTTTGCGGATGCTGGCGACCCGGTCGACGAGGTCGTCCAGGAGCCAGTTCAGCTCCACCTTGTCGGTCCCTGTGTGGCCGGTCGCGTTCGGTGCGGTCATCGACCGTCCCCCTCGTTCGTTCCTGGTGCTGTGCCGTTCCGGGCCCCGTCGCCCGCGGCGTTCTCCTCCCGGCCACGCTGCCATCCGCGCTGGAGGGAGGCCATCCGGCCGCGGACCTCGTCGGCGTCGCGGTCGGCAGGCCGGTCCGCGCGCTCGGCGCGTCGTTGGGTGTCCTGTTTGAGCTGGGGCGCCAGGTTGGCCTGGCGGACGCGTCGGGGCAGGGCACCGGTGGCCGGTTCCGTGCCCGTCCCCCCGAGGGGCGAGGCGGTGGTGCCGCCGGCGGGGGCTGCCCGGCCGCCGGTCTGGACGCGCTCGCCGCCGAGCGGGGACTGCTCACCACCGGCCCGGGACGTTTCGCCGCCGGTCGGGGCCGTTTCGCCGCCGCTGGGAATGCGCTCACCGGGCACCCAGGGTGCGCTGCCGCCGAACGGGGGCTGTTCGCCACCGATCGGTGCCGCCGCCCCCCTGGGCGCGGCCGTGGGCGTGTCCTCCGGGCTGCCGGAGGCGATCGCCTTGGGCCGGGTCCGCCTGGGCAGTGCCGGGGGCTCGGCCGTCTCGGGAGCGCCGCCGGCCGCGGCCGTGCCGGGTTCCGCGACGCGATCCGTGAGGTCGGCGAGGTCCGCCGAGCGCCGGGAGGTCGCACCTCGGCGACGGGCGGGCAGGGGGGCCAGACCGCTGGTGTCGGCGCGGCGCGGCCCGGCGGACGGCTGCTGGTCCGGTTCCTGGCGACGGGAACGCTGGTCGGTGACGGGCCTGCCGTGCGAGCTGACCAGTTTCGGCGTCTGCCGTCGCGGCAGTGGGACGGGGCCGGGTTCGCGGGGCTCGTCGGCCGAGGGCTGCCCGCCGGGCAGGGCGCCCGTCCGGTCGTCGGTGCCGGCGAGGGTCCGGCGGTGCCGGAAGAGTCCGCCGCGCTCGCTGTCCTCGTCCGCCAGGACGCCCGGGAAGCCGTCGAGGGCGTCGAGATCGACGGGCGCCTCCAGTTCGACCGGGCCGTCCAGCAAGGAGGTGGGCAGACCCGGCAACTGCGCCGGTGCGGTGGACCGGCCGGCGGCGCCTCCCGCCACCTGCCCCTTGTCCTTGGCCGGGCGTTCCCGGTCGAGGCGGAAGCCGATGCCGTTGGTGTCCGGGACGTCGTCGGTCAGCAGCGCGTCGGGGATGAAGACGACGGCCGTGGTGCCGCCGTAGGGCGACGGCTGGAGGGAGACGCGGACGTTCTGCCGCTGGGCGAGGCGGCTGACCACGAACAGGCCGAGCCGGTCGGTGTCGGACAGTTCGAACTCGGGCGTCTCGGCGAGGCGGAGATTGGCGTCCAGCAGTGCCTCGGCCGTCATGCCGAGACCCCGGTCGTGAATCTCCAGCGTGAACCCGTTGGCGACGCGTTCGCCGAGGACCTGGACGGCGGTGTGCGGGGGGGAGAACACCGTGGCGTTCTCGAGGAGTTCGGCCACGAGGTGGGTGAGGTCGGCGACGGCGGGGCCGGTGACGGCGACGCGCGGCAGCCGCCGTACCTCGATGCGCTCGTAGTCCTCGACCTCGGCGACGGCGGCGCGGACGACGTCCATGAGCTGCACGGGGCGGCGCCACTGCCGGGACGGCGCCGCGCCGGACAGGATCACCAGGCCCTCGGCGTGCCGGCGCATGCGCGTGGTGAGGTGGTCGAGACGGAAGAGGTCGGCCAGTTCGTCGGTGTCCTCGGTCCGGCGTTCCATGGTGTCCAGCAGGGTGAGCTGCTTGTGCAGCAGCACCTGGCTGCGGCGGGCGAGGTTGACGAACACCTCGGAGACACCGGACCGCAGTTCGGACTGCTTGACGGCGGCCTCGACGGCGGCGCGCTGGAGGGTGTTGAGGGCCTGGCCCACCTCTCCGATCTCGTTCTTGTCGTACTCGAGCCGTGGCACTTCCGTCTCGACGTCGACCTCTTCACCGGCGGACAGGCGGCGCATGACACTGGGCAGCCGGACGCCGGACGCCTCGTGCGCCTCCAGGCGCAGCTGCCTCAGGTCGCGGATGAGCGCACGGCCCACGCGGACGGAGAGGACGAGGGAGAACAGGACGGCGACGAGGCCGAGGATGCCCACGACGGCGCCCTGCACGATGACGTTCATGGCCACCGGGCGCACACGGTCCTGGAAGCCGTCCCCCACCTGGTCGTCGAGGGACCCGAGTTCGTCGAGGACGCCGGCCGCGGCCGTGTCCCAGCTCTTGGCGTCGACACCGCGCGGTGTTCCGTCGTCGGTGTCGACGACGGTCTGTTCGGCCATGCGCAGGGACGCGGTGGTGGCGTTCGTCCAGAAGCGTTCGTAGCGTTCGCGCTCCGCGGCGGGCAGCAGTGGCAGGCTGATGTCGTACAGGAGGGTGCGCTGGGCGACGAGGTCGGAGATGTCCCGGGTCTCCGCGGGGGTGAGCCGGCCGACGACGAGGGAGGAGCCGAGGAGGGCGTCCTCGCGGGAGAGCAGTTCGCGGGCGCGGGTGATGTTGACCATGGCGCGCGCCTGCTGGTCCATGTCGACGTCGTCGATGCCGTCGAGGGCGGCGAGCAGCGCGAAGCAGGGGTCGACGAGTCGGTTGTAGCGGTCGAGGGCCTGGGCGCGGGTGACCATGCCCTGCTCGACGCCGCGGCGCAGGGAGTCGAGGCCGTCGAGGGCGTCCAGGACGGCGGTGATGTGCTCGCCGTCCTCGGCGTCCATGCCGTCGCGCAGGTCGCGGTCCTGGGCGTTCTTGCGAACCTTGGCGATCGCCCCGTCGGTGGCGCTGCGGGTGCGGTGCAGCGCGGTGAGGGCGTCGGCGGCCCTCGGGTCGGCGAGGTAGACGAGGGTCTGGCGCCGCTCCTGCTGCAGGACACGCACGGTGTCCTCGGTGGGATAGCCGATGTCCTGCACGGCGTTGGACACCTGGAACAGCCGGGCGACCTCGCGACCCGTCAGTACCGTGGCGAAGCCCCAGACGGCGGTCAGGGACACCAGCGGCACGAGAAGCAGCGCCACGATCTTCCGGCGGATCGACTTCCCGCGAAAGCGCATGGCCTCCCCCAGCTCGACCCCCGCCGGTCGGGGGTGCACATGTGCGTCAACAAACGGCGCGAGCCTACTACCGCCCCACAGATAACTCGAAGGCATGTCCGGAGGGCGAACTTCCGCGGGGACGGCGAGACATGGCGAGTTGTCCGGGCATTGCGGGAGATTGCCACCGTGATTCGTGGGGACACGGAAGGACCGGACACGACGGGTCGGACAGGCGGTTGGCTGGATTTTTTCGCCGCTGGGGAATCTTCGTGGGATCTCGATCGTCCTACGTGTGGGAGATGGGGGCGGAATGGGACACAGGAGCCGCATCCCGCATCCCGGCGGCGTAAAACAGCGCAAGCCGGGCAGCCACTGGGGAGTCGGAGTCTTAGGACGCCGGGCGAGCGGCATGCCGGCGGTGGGGAGTGACACGGTGATGGGCACGGCGGAGCGGCACAGGGCGTCTGAGGAGAGCGTGGCGGGACGCTCAGTGGTACGACAGGTACGGGAGGCGCCGGATCGCGACATTCCGGGGCCTGCGCGCACCTCGGAACGCACACGTGGTGAACAGCTGGAGACAGCACGGCCGTTGTGGGTCGAGGAGCCGGCGCGTCGGCACCCGTTGCCCGATCCGGTGCGCACGGCGGCGGTGCGGGCGGTCATCGTGATCGCCGTGACGCTGATCGAGGCGATGGTGGCGTTCCTGTGCACGTTGGCGGGGTCGTGGCTGGCGTTCCCCATGGTGATCAGCGGTGTGGCGAGCACGGTGCTGGCGACCTGGGCCGTGGTCGACGTGTGGGTGACCCGCCAGGTGTGGAACCAGCGGAACGGCGTGGTCTCGGAGCCGAGCAGCACGGCCCGGACGCTCCGGCGCGAGCGGCGCGCCCGTAGGCGTCAGGAGCGGGCGGCCGTGCGCGCGCAGGGGCGGATACGCGGGCGTGGCGCCGGGCAGTTGTCCCATTCCTGACCCGCCCGGGTTCGTACCCGCGCGGCACGCGCACGGGTACGAACCCGGCAAGCGGAGGGGCGGTCCCGGCCCGGCGCGCACGGTTCATGTGCTCAGAGCACTGCCTGCTCGGTCCGCCCGCGTTGGCCGTGCTGCCGTACATCCCGATGGAGTTCGCGCCGGGCTCGGGTGAAGGCGCGTGGCCGGTCCACGCCGAGCACGGCGACCGTGCGGCCGTCGCGCTCGTAGCGGGCCAGGAACCCGCCGTGGCCGGGCAGGCCGTCGGTGAGGTCGCCCTCGGTGACCTGGACGGTGTCCCCGTCGCGGCACCGGCCGGCGAACTGGATGCGGCTGCCGTACTGGTCGGACCAGAAGTACGGCAGCGGGCGGAAGGTCTCCCGAGTGCGGCCGGCGAGCAGGTTGGCGACGGCGACGCGGGGTTGCTCGGTGGCGGAGGTCCAGTGCTCGGCGCGGGTGCCGCCGACCCGGGCGACATCACCGACCGCGACGACCTGAGGGAGGGCGGTCACGCAGCCGTCGTCGCACAGCACGCCGTCGTGCAGGGCGAGCGTCGATCCGTCCAGCCAGTCGGTGCGGGGACGGGCGCCGATGCCGACCACGACCACATCTGCGGGCAGGGTGCGGCCGTCGGCGAGGTGCACGCCGGTGACGGTGCCGGGGCCGCGGAGTCCCGCCACCCCGGTGCCGGCGATCAACTCCACCCCACCGCGGCGGTGCAGGGCGGCGCACACGGCGGCCATCCGCGGGCCGAGCTGGGGCAGCAGCGGCAGCGGTGCGGCCTCGACGACCGTGACCGCGTGGCCGAGCCGGGCGCAGGACGAGGCGGTCTCGGCGCCGATGAAACCGCCGCCGATGACGACGACCCGGCGGGGGCCGGCGGTGAGGTCGGCGCGCAGGGCACGGGCGTCGTCGAGGGTGCGCAGGGTGTGCACGCCGGCCGGAGGGTCGCCGGGCAGCCTGCGGACGGCGGCTCCGGTGGCGATGACGACGCCGTCAGTGGACACGGTGCGTCCGTCGTCGAGAAGGACGGCGCGGCCGCGGGCGTCGAGTCCGCGGGCGCGGACGCCGAGGAGCCACTCGGCGTCGAGGTGGGCGGTCTCCTCGGCGTCGGTGAGGGCCAGTTGCTCCTCGCCGGTGCGGCCGGTGAGGAAGTCCTTGGAGAGGGGAGGGCGGTCGTAGGGGCGGTGGGGTTCCTCGCCGACGATCACGAGTCGGCCGTCGAAGCCCTGGGCGCGCAGCTCACGGGCTGCGTGGAGACCGGAGAGGGAGGCGCCGACGACGGTCACGGTCCTCATGCGGGGCGGCTCCTCGCGGTGCGGGCGGAAGGAGCCGCGCTGACCGGCGCCCCTCCCGACGGAACGGAGGCCCGGGAGACGGGGGTGTACGCCGGGGCGGGCGGACTCGGCCGGTGCTCGGCGGGATTCATGCGGCCGTGCCCTCCTCCGCCGTGAGGTGGACGTGGATCACGCCGTCCTCGACGGTGACGCGGTGGGTGCGGACCGAGCGCCGGGCCGGGAGGCAGGTCGGCTCGCCGGTGCGGAGGTCGAAGGACGCGGCGTGCAGCGGGCATTCGACCTGGCAGCCCTCCAGCCAGCCGTCGGAGAGCGACGCGTCCTGGTGGGTGCAGGTGTCGTCGATGGCGTACAGCTCGCCGTGCTCGGTGTGGAACACGGCGATCGGTGGCGTGGTTTCGACGCGGAGGGCCTCCCCCTCGGGGAGGTCTTCGAGGCGGCAGACGGGAATCACGGGCCCCCCTCTCGGTCCCGGACGCCGGGTCCGGGACCTGCTCGATGCAGGCGTCAGGGTGCGGGCGGGAATCCGGCCGTCGGCCGGTCCGGCCCGAGGAAGCGGTGCGGGAGTGGCGGACACTGGCCGGTCCGGGTGCGGGACCTCGCCCGCCCGGGTCGTGCAGGTGGTCCCGGTGGTCCGGGATCCTACCGGGATCCGGACACTTCGGTACCATGATGTTTCGCATGGCGCATCAGTCGGCGCCATGCGCAACAGAATCCGGGCGGGACGACCGTCGCGTCAAGCACTTCCCGCAGATGCGGCCCGAACCGGGCCCCCAGGTGGTGAGAGTTCAGCCATGACCCGCGCGCACAAGCAGTCCGACCGCAACGAGGAGACCACGGAGAACCCGGGGCCCGCCGGGAGGCAGGGCGGCCGCGGCACGGCCAGTGCGGTGCAGTCCGTGGACCGCGCCGTGAGCGTGCTGGAGATCCTCGCCCGGCACGGCGAGGCGGGCGTCACCGAGATCGCCGACGAGCTGGACGTGCACAAGTCCACGGCCTTCCGGCTGCTCGGCGTCCTGGAGAACCGCGGCCTGGTTGCCCAGGCGAAGGACCGCGGCAAGTACTACCTGGGCGCCGGCGTCCTGCGTCTGGCGGGCGCGGCGGCGGTGCGGCTGGACATCTCCCAGGAGGGTGTCCCGGTCTGCCGCGAGGTCGCCGACGAGCTGGGCGAGACGGTGAACATCGCCGTACTGGACGACGATGCGGCGGTCAACATCATGCAGGCCCGCGGCACCGCGTCGGTCACCGCGCAGAACTGGCTGGGCAGACGCACCCCCCTGCACGCCACCTCAAGCGGCAAGGTGCTGCTCGCACACATGCCGCCCACCCTGCGTGAAGGACTGCTGGCGCGGTCGTTGCCGCGGTTCACGGAACGGACGGTCACCGGCGCGACGATGCTGCGCGCCGAGTTGGAGGCCGTCGTCGAGCAGGGCTACGGCCTCACCGTCGAGGAGCTGGAGCTGGGTCTCGCGGCCGTGGCGGCACCGGTGCGCGCGCACGACGGGAAGGTGATCGCGGCGATCAGCGTCTCGGGACCGGTGTACCGGCTGAACGCGGACCGGTTGCCGGAGGTGGCGAAGCGGACGGTGGCGGCGGGCGCGGTGCTCTCGCGCCGTATGGGGTACGGCTTCTGACGGAGCGGCAGGCGGACACGGCGGGGCGTTCACCACGCTCGGACCGCGGCGCGGGACCAGGACGTACCTGGTCCCGCGCCGTTGTGCGTCCGACGGGTCTCGTCCCGCGGGTTCCCTTTGCCCAAGGGTTGGCACGCACCTCTTGACGGCTCCGTGACGGCGTTCTCAATATGTTCCCCATCACGCAACCCATCGTGCAATGCGCAACAGCAGAGGAGCTTGTCGTGCCACACGAGGTCCGTGCCGTAGTCGCCGTGAAGAAGGGCGCACCCGTGGAGGTGCGGACGATCGTGGTTCCCGATCCGGGACCCGGCGAGGTCCTCGTCGACGTACAGGCCTGCGGGGTGTGCCACACGGATCTCCACTACCGGGAGGGCGCGATCACCGACGACTTCCCGTTCCTGCTGGGGCACGAGGCGGCCGGCACCATCGCCGAGGTCGGAACGGGTGTCACCGATCTGAAGCCCGGCGACTACGTGGTCCTCGCGTGGCGCGCACCCTGCGGCAGCTGCCGTTCCTGCCGCCGTGGCCGGCCCTGGTACTGCTTCGACTCCCGTAACGCCGCCCAGCCCATGACCCTGCCGGACGGCACTGCGCTCAGCAACGCCCTGGGGATCGGTGCCTTCGCGGAGAAGACGCTGGTCGCAGCAGGTCAGGCGGTGAAGGTCGACCCGGCCGCACGGCCCGAGGCGGCCGGTCTCGTCGGCTGCGGGGTGATGGCCGGGTACGGCGCGGCGGTCAACACCGGCAAGGTCGGCCGGGGCGACTCGGTCGCCGTCATCGGCTGCGGCGGTGTCGGCGACGCGGCCATCGCGGGAGCCTGTCTGAACGGTGCCATGAAGGTCATCGCCGTCGACATCGACGACAGGAAGCTGGACCGGGCGGAGAGGTTCGGCGCCACCCACACCGTCAACTCCCGGGGCGTGGACCCGGTCGAGGCGGTCCGGAAACTCACCGGCGGACACGGTGTGGACATCGCGATCGACGCGGTGGGCCGCCCGGAGACCTTCGAGCAGGCCTTCTACATGCGCGACCACGCGGGGCTGCTGGTCCAGGTCGGCGTCCCCTCCCCCGGGACGAGGATCGAACTCCCGCTGATCGACGTCTTCTCGCGCGGTGGCGCCATCAAGTCCTCCTGGTACGGCGACTGCCTGCCGAGCCGGGACTTCCCGTACCTGATCGACCAGTACCTGTACGGCCTGCTCGATCTCCACGCGTTCGTGTCCGAGACCATCGCCCTCGACCAGGTGGAGGAGGCGTTCGGCAAGATGCACCGGGGTGAGGTGCTGCGCTCGGTGGTGGTCCTGTGAGCACGGGGGCACCGAGGCCGCGGAAGGCGCCCGTGCCCTCCGTCCCGACCGGTGCGCCAGTCCTGCTGCCGTCCGAGGAGCACGAACCGCGGTCCCGCACCTTCGCGGCAACCGCCGCGGAGCGGGCGCACCTCCCCGCCGTCTGAACGGCTTCCCGCGGCCGCCGTCCCGCCACCATTCCCGTTCCCCGCCACCACGAGGAGGGGCATGTCCAGCACAGCCGAGGACTTCCGCCACCCCGCCCACCAGGCCGCCCGCACCCCCGACCACCAGCCCGCCCCCAGCCCGCGCGTCGTCGTCATCGGTGCCGGCATCGTCGGCTGTTCCCTCGCCGACGAGCTGACCGGCCGGGGCTGGACCGACGTCACCGTCCTGGAACAGGGCCCCCTGCCCGCCCCGGGCGGGTCGACCTCGCACGCACCCGGGCTCGTCTTCCGGACCAGTCCCTCGAAGACGCTCGCGGAGTTCGCCAAGTACACGGTGGAGAAGTTCCGTTCCCTCGAGGTGGACGGTGTCGCCTGCTTCGACCAGGTCGGCGGCCTGGAACTGGCCACCACCCCCGAGCGTCTGGCGGAGCTGCACCGCAGAGCCGGCTACGCCGCCTCGTGGGGCATCCGCGCCGAGGTCGTGAGCACCGCCCGCTGCAAGGAACTCTGGCCCCTGCTGGACGAGTCGATGGTCCTCGGCGGGCTCCACACCCCGGACGACGGCCTGGCCCGGGCCCTGCTCGCGGCCCGCGCCCAGATGGACCGGGCCACCGCGCGCGGCGCCCGCTTCCTGGAGCGGCACACGGTCACCGGTATCGAGCGGGAGCATGGCCGGGTCACCGCGGTCGTCACCGACCGGGGCACCTTCCCGGCCGACCACGTGGTCTCGGCGGCCGGCTTCTGGGGCCCAGTCGTCGGCGCCATGGCCGGTGTCGACGTACCGCTGCAACCCCTCGCCCACCAGTACGCGAAGACCGCTCCACTGCCCGAATTGAGCGGTGCCGCGGCAGAGGCGACCCGGCCGATCCTCCGCTTCCAGGACCGCGACCTGTACTTCCGCGAGCACGGCGACCGCATCGGCATCGGCTCGTACGCGCACCGGCCGATGCCGGTGGACCCGTTCGCCGTACCGGCGTACGACGAAGCACGTGCCCGGGACATGCCGATGCCGTCCTCGTATCCGTTCACCGCCGAGGACTGGGCGCCGAGCTGGGAGGACTGCCGGCGGTTGCTGCCCGCCCTGCGGGAGTCGCGGATCGAGGCCGGTTTCAACGGGGTCTTCTCGTTCACGCCGGACGGTATGCCCGTCCTCGGGGAGACTCGGCAGTTGCGCGGTTTCTGGCTGGCCGAGGCGGTCTGGGTGACCCATTCCGCCGGTGTGGCCAGGGCGGTGGCCGAGTGGATGGTCGACGGACGGCCGTCCCTCGACGTGCACGAGTGCGACCACACGCGGTTCGAGGAGGTGCAGCGTTCACCGTCGTACGTGCGTGAACGCGGCTCACAGCAGTTCGTCGAGGTGTACGACGTGCTCCACCCCCTCCAGCCGATGGAGCGTCCACGGCCGCTGCGCGTCAGCCCCTTCCATGCCCGTCAACAGCAGCTCGGCGCCTTCTTCCTGGAGGGGGCGGGCTGGGAGCGCCCGCACTGGTACGAGGCGAACGCCGCGCTCCTCGACGGCCCGGGCGGCCTCGACGGTCCCGGCGACCACGGCGACCACGGCGACCACGGCGGCCTTCCCGAACGTGACGCCTGGTCGGCCCGCTACTGGTCCCCCATCGCCGCCGCCGAGGCCATGGCGACCCGGGAGAAGGTCGCCCTGTACGACATGACCCCGCTGCGCCGCCTGGAGGTGACCGGCCCCGGTGCCCTCGCCTTCCTCGACCGGATGACCAGCAACAACCTCCGCCGGAAACCCGGCGCCGTCACCTACACCCTGCTGCTCGACGAGACCGGAGGCATCCGCTCCGACCTCACCGTCGCCCGCCTCGCGCCCGACCGCTTCCAGATCGGCGCCAACTCCCCCGCCGATCTGGACCGGCTGCTGAGGTACGCGCCGGACGACGTGCGGATCCGGGACATCACCTCCGGCACCTGCTGCGTCGGCGTCTGGGGCCCCCTCGCCCGCGCCCTGGTCCAGCCGCTGACCGCGGACGACTTCTCGCACGAGGGCTTCGGCTACTTCCGGGTGAGGCGGACCTGGGTCGGGCATGTGCCGGTGACGGCGATGCGGCTCAGTTACGTCGGCGAGCTCGGCTGGGAGCTGTACACCACGGCCGACCTCGGCCTGCGGCTGTGGGACACGCTGTGGGAGGCCGGACAGGAGCTCGGCGTGATCGCCGCCGGCCGCTCCGCCTTCGACTCCCTGCGGCTGGAGAAGGGATACCGGGCCTGGGGCACGGACATGACCGACGAGCACACCCCCTTCGAGGCGGGCCTCGGCTTCGCGGTCCGCATGGACAAGGAGGAGTTCGTCGGCCAGGAGGCCCTGAGTGGACTGCCCGAGCCCACCCGGCGGCTCACCCCGCTCCTGCTCGACGACCCCGCGGCCGTCGTCCTCGGCAAGGAGCCCGTCCACGTCGACGGCGTCCCCGCCGGCTACGTGACCAGCGCGTCGTACGGCTACACCCTCGGCCGCTGTGTGGCCTACGCCTGGCTCCCGGCGGGGCTGCCCACCGGCACGGGCGTCCAGGTCGTCTACTTCGGCGAGAAGGTCGCGGCCACCGTCGCCGACGAGCCGCTGTTCGACCCGAAGATGACCCGCATCCGCCGCTAGGAGGCCCCGTGTCACCGTCCTACGACGTCGTCGTCATCGGTCTCGGCGGCACGGTCGGCGCCGCCCACCACCTGTCCGCGCGCGGCGCCCGCGTCCTCGGCCCGGAGAGGTTCGGTCCGGTGCACAGCCGCGGCCCCAGCCACGGCGGTTCCCGGACCACCGGGCAGTCGTGTGGCGCGTGCCACCGGCCGGGAGATCGCCGTGCTCTGCGGCGGGGTGACGGTCGGACGCACTTCGTGATCGCCCGGCACCCGGTACACCCGGCGTCGGTGACCGTCGCCTGCGGGTTTCCCGGGCACGGCGTCAAGTTCGTCCCGGTCGTCGGCGAGATCCTGGCCGCCCCGGCCCTGACCGGCTCCACCGCGCACCCGATCGGCCTGTTCGACCCCGCCCGCCTCGCCGCCGCGCCCGCCTGAGGCTCATCCGAACGAGGAGCACGCCCGTGACGACGACCCCGATCCCCCCGAGCCTCATCGCGACGCTGCCGGGTCGCTACTACACCGACCCGGACGTCTTCCGGCAGGAACAGGAGGCCCTTTTCGAGTCCCTGTGGTTCTGCGCGGTCCGCAGCGCCGACCTGGCCGGGCCGGGCGCCTTCCGTACGGTCCAGGTGGGCCGCGAGAGCGTCCTGGTCACCCGCACCCGGACCGGTGACCTGCGCGCGTACCTCAATGTGTGCCGGCACCGGGGGGCCCGGCTGTGCACCGAGGAGTCCGGCGAGGTGCGGCGCGGCCTGCAATGCCCGTACCACGCATGGACGTACGACCTTGACGGCAGGTTGATCGCCGCACCCAGCTTGATCAAGATGCCGGACGTCGACCGGGTCGAGTACGGGTTGATCAAGGTGGCCCTGCGCGAATGGCTCGGCTACGCCTGGGTGTGCCTCGCCGACGCGCCGCCCTCCTTCGAGGACACGGTGATGCACGCCGCCGTCGAACGGCTCGGCGACGCGGCCGCGATCGAGCACTACGGCACGGACAACCTGGCGCTCGGCAGACGCATCACCTATGACGTGAGGGCCAACTGGAAGCTGATCGTCGAGAACTTCATGGAGTGCTACCACTGCGCGACGATCCACCCCGAACTCACCGAGGTGCTCCCGGAGTTCGCGGACGGATACGCGGCCCAGTACTACGTGGGCCACGGCGCGCGGTTCGGCGAGGAGGTCCAGGGCTTCACGGTGGACGGCAGCGCGGGCTTCACCCGACTGCCGGAGCTGGGCGAGGAGCAGGACCGCCGCTACTACGCCATCACGGTCAAGCCGACGGTGTTCGTCAACCTCGTGCCCGACCACGTCATCCTGCACCGCATGTTCCCGCTGGCCGAGGACCGCACGGCCGTGGAGTGCGACTGGCTGTACGCGCCGGAGGTGGTGGCGTCGGGCGCGGACGTGTCCAAGTCGGTGGAGCTGTTCCACCGCGTCAACGTCCAGGACTTCGCGGCCTGCGAGCGCACCCAGCCGGCGATGTCGTCGCGCGCGTACCGCGACGGCGGTGTGCTGGTCCCCAACGAGCATCACATCGGGATCTTCCACGAGTGGCTGCTGGACCGGCTGGGAGGCTCCCGTGCCTGACCTCTTCGTCGACGGAGTGTGGCGGGGCGCCCTGGACGGGCGCACCCGGGAGATCCGCTGTCCCGCCGACGGCTCCCTGGTGGGGGTCGTGGACGAGGCCGGAGGCAAGGACACGGTGGAGGCGATCGCGGCGGCCCGGCGGGCCTTCGACACCGGCCCCTGGCCGCGCACGGCGCCCTCGGAGCGCGGGGATCTGCTGCTGCGGGTCGCGGATCTCCTCCTCCGCGACAAGGACGCCCTGGCCCGCGCCGAGTCCCTGGACACGGGCAAGCGGCTGGTGGAGAGCGCCTACGACATCGACGACGTCGTCGGCTGCTTCCGCTACTTCGGGCGGCTGGCCGCGTGCGAGAGCGGGCGGGTGATCGACACCGGCCGGGACGGTGTCGACAGCCGCGTGGTGCACGAGCCCGTCGGCGTGTGCGCCCTGATCACGCCCTGGAACTACCCGTTGCTGCAGACCGCGTGGAAGGTCGCCCCGGCGCTGGCCGCGGGGAACACCTTCGTGCTCAAACCGAGCGAGCTGACCCCGCACACCGCGATCCATCTGCTGCGGCTGCTGGCGGAGGCGGGACTGCCGGCGGGTGCCGGGAACCTCGTGCTGGGCGCCGGTCCGGAAGCGGGCGCACCGCTCGGCGACCATCCGGACGTCGACCTGGTCTCCTTCACCGGCGGTCTGGCGACCGGGCGCCTGCTGATGGCGGCCGCGGCCGGCACGGTGAAGAAGGTCGCGCTCGAACTCGGCGGCAAGAACCCGAACGTCGTCTTCGCCGACGCCGACTTCGAGGCGGCGGTCGACATGGCGCTGACCGCCGTCTTCCTGCACTCCGGCCAGGTGTGTTCCGCCGGGGCCCGGCTGCTGGTGGAGGACTCGCTGCACGAGCGGTTCACGGCCGAGGTCGTCCGGCGGGCGCGGGGCATCCGGCCGGGCGGCCCGTTCGACGAGCGGGCGCGGACCGGACCGTTGATCTCGGCGGCCCACCGGGCGAAGGTCGAGGCCCATGTGGCGAAGGGGCTCGCGGAGGGCGCGGTACTGCGCTGCGGCGGCGCCCGGCCCTCCGGACCCGGCCTCGACGAGGGCTTCTACTACCTGCCGACCGTCCTCGACGCGTGCACGAGCGGGATGTCGGTGGTCCGGGAGGAATCCTTCGGGCCGGTGCTCACCGTCGAGCGGTTCACCACCGAGGAGGAGGCCGTGCGCCTAGCCAACGACACGGTCTACGGCCTCGCGGGCGCCGTGTGGACCGGCGACGAGGGCCGGGCGGCCCGGGTCGCGGCGGGGCTGCGTCTCGGCACGGTCTGGATCAACGACTACCACCCGTACGTGCCGCAGGCCGAGTGGGGTGGTTACAAGCAGTCCGGGTTCGGGCGTGAACTCGGACCGGCGGGGCTCGCCGAGTACCGCGAGACGAAACACATCTGGCGCAACACGGCGCCGGCACCACAGGGCTGGTTCGACTGACAGCCAGAGGAGTCCGCTCATGACGACCACCGAGCAATCGCCAGGCCCGCACCACCGGGACGACGCCGAACTCGCCGAGTTCGGCTACCGGCCCGAACTCAAGCGCACTCTGGGCACCTTCCACACCTTCGCGGCCGGGATCAGTTACATCTCCATCCTGACCGGCACCTTCCAGTTGTTCTACTTCGGCTACGGCAGCGGCGGCCCCGCCTACTGGTGGTCGTGGCCCATGGTGTTCGGCGGGCAGTTCGCGGTGGCCCTGTGCTTCGCGGAACTGGCCGCCCGCTACCCCGTGGCCGGTTCGGTCTACAACTGGTCGAAGAAGATCGGCAATCCGCATCTCGGCTGGCTCGCCGGGTGGATGATGCTGATCGCGTTGATCGTGTCCATCGCGGCGGTCGCGCTCGCCTACCAGCTGACGCTGCCGCAGATCTCCGCCACGTTCCAGTTCGTCGGGGACGGCACCGGCAAGTACGACGTGGCGACCAACGCCGTCGTCCTGGCGGCCGTGTTGATCCTGTTCACCACGCTGGTCAACGCGTTCGGCGTCAAGCTCATGGCGACGATCAACACGGCGGGCGTGTTCATCGAGTTGATCGCCACCGTCGTACTGATCGTCCTGTTTGCCGTCCACATCACCCGCGGCCCGCAGGTCGTCATGGAGACGAACCACACCGGCGCGGGGTACTCGACCGGCTACCTCGGCGCCTTCCTCGTGGCCTCCCTGGCGTCGGCGTACGTCATGTACGGCTTCGACACGGCCGCCTCGCTCGGCGAGGAGTCCCTGGACCCGTCCCGCAACGCCCCGCGCGCCATCATCCGCGCGATCGTCGCCTCCTTCGTCCTGGGCGGCCTGGTGCTGCTGCTCGCCCTGATGAGCGTCTCCAGCCTCAAGGGCGACAAGCTGTCCACGGACGGGCTGCAGTACGTGGTGCTCGACGTGCTCGGGCCGACGGCCGGCAAGGCGATGCTCTGGTGCGTGCTGATCGCGGTCACGGTGTGCGCGCTGGCCGTGCACACGGCGGCGATCCGCCTGGCGTTCGCGATGGCCCGGGACAACAACCTGCCCGCGTCCTCGCTGCTGGCCCGGGTCAGCCCCCGTTTCCGGACCCCGGTCCTGCCGGCCGTGATCATCGGTGTGCTGGCGCTGGCGATCCTCGTGGTCAACATCCGCCAGCCGCAGATCTTCACGGTCGTCACCAGCATCGGCATCGTCATGATCTACCTCGCCTACCTGGGCGTCACCGCGCCCATGCTGGTGGCCCGGCTGCGCGGAAAGTGGCAGCCGGCGGGCGGGGGCAGGTTCTCGCTGGGCCGCTGGGGGCTGCCGGTCAACATCGTCGCGGTGGTGTGGGGCGCCGCCATGACGGTCAACCTGATCTGGCCCCGCACCGCGGTCTACAACGCGAGCGCCCCCTACCACTGGTACCTGCGCTGGGGCGCGGTGCTGTTCGTCGCGGTCATCGCGGGCGGCGGCTTCGCCTACTACTGGTTCGTCCAGCGCCATCGCACCGGCGTCCTCGCCGAGCACCGCTCGGAGGTGCCGCCGGGCGCGCCCGCCGCTCCCCTCGCCGCTCCGGCGTCCGACTGATTCCCCCGTTCCCGGCCGGCCAGGAGGTCATATGAGCATCGACGAGTTCGACTACGTGGTGGTGGGCGGCGGAACCGCGGGCAACGTCGTGGCGGCACGCCTGACCGAGAACCCCGCGGTGACGGTGTGCGTTCTGGAGGCGGGTCCGAGCGACGTCGGCGACGACGCCGTGCTGCGGCTGGAGCGCTGGATGGGCCTGCTGGAGTCCGGGTACGACTGGGACTACCCGGTCGAACCGCAGGCCACCGGCAACAGTTTCCTGCGTCACGCGCGCGCGAAGGTGCTGGGCGGCTGCTCCTCGCACAACTCCTGCATCGCCTTCTGGGCGCCGGCGGAGGACCTGGACGACTGGGCGGCCCGTGGTTGTACGGGCTGGAGCGCGGCCGACCTGTTCCCGCTGTACCGGCGGCTGGAGAACAACGACGCGCCCGGCGACCACCACGGCCGCACCGGCCCCGTCAGGCTGCGCACGCTGAAGGGCGGCGACCCGTGCGGTGCGGCGCTGCTGGAGGCGTGTGCGCAGGCCGGCATCCCGACGGTCCCGTTCAACACCGGCAGGACCGTGGTGCGCGGGGCGAACTGGTTCCAGATCAACTCGGACGAGAACAACGTCCGTCAGTCCTCGTCGGTGGCCTACCTCCACCCCGTGCTCGGCAAGCGCCCCCGTCTCGACGTCCGGACCGGGGTGCGGGCCCGGAAGCTGGTGCTGGAGGGGCGCAGGTGCGTGGGCGCCGAGTACCTGGACCCCGACCTGGTGCACACCCGCACGGTGCGGGCGCGGCGCGAGGTGATCCTCTCCTGCGGCTCGATCGACTCCCCGAAGCTGCTGATGCTCTCGGGCATCGGCCCGGCCGCCCATCTGCGGGAGGTCGGGGTGGACGTGGTCGTCGACGCCGCGGGCGTCGGCGAGAACCTCCAGGACCACCCCGAGGGCGTGATCATGTGGGAGGCGAAGCGCCCGATGACCGCCACGTCCAGCCAGTGGTGGGAGGCGGGCGTCTTCTACGACACCGAGCCCGGACTCGACCGGCCCGACCTGATGTTCCACTACGGCTCGGTGCCGTTCGACATGAACACCGCACGCTGGGGCTACCCCACGTCCGAGAACGCGTTCTGCCTGACGCCGAACGTGACGAGGGCGAGGTCGCGCGGCACGGTACGGCTGCGGACCCGGGACTACCGGGACAAGCCGAAGGTGGACCCCCGGTACTTCACGCACGAGCACGACGTGCGGGTGATGACGTACGGGCTGAGGCTGGCGCGCCGCATCGCGGCCCAGCCCGCGCTGAGCGGCTGGGCGGGCGCGGAGCTGGCGCCGGGGCCCGACGTCCGGACGGACGACGAACTGCTGGACTACATCCGCCGCACGCACAACACCGTCTACCACCCGTCCTGCACCGTGCGGATGGGAGCGGACGACGACCCCGCGGCCCCGCTCGACGCGCGGCTGCGGGTCAAGGGCGTCGAGGGGCTGCGGGTGGCCGACGGGTCGGTGATGCCGGACCTGATCGCCGTCAATCCGTGCATCACGACGATGATGATCGGCGAGAAGTGCGCGGACCTCCTGAAGGAGGACGCGCACCGACTCGGCACCTGAGGTCGCGGGGCGGCCGCCGGACGGCGGTGGCCGCGCCCGCGCCCCTCACGACGTGCTGCCGGCCGGCTTCTTGTACATCCGGGTCGCCGTGATCTCGCTGTGGCCCGCCTCGCCCGCCTGCGGCTGTGGCGGCAGGCCGGGCCTCAGGTGCTCCTCCACGCTGATGTACTTCAGGCCCGCCCTGAGGTCGGCGTCGTTGCGCAGTCGGATGACCAGCGGGAACTCGGCCAGCGCCGTCGTGTCGAACAGGCCGGTGGTGTACAGCAGCTGGACGCCCAGCGCGTCCGACACGGCCCGCTGGAGCTCCAGCAGGTAGGTGGCGTTGGCGCGGCCGATGGGGTTGTCCAGGAAGAGCGTGCCCGCGTGCCGCTGCTTGTCGCGGCCCCGGTCGTTCGAGCGCAGGGCGGCCATCGTGCAGTACAGGGCGATGGCCGCGGTGAGCAGCTGGCCGCCGGAGAAGACGTCGCCCATCTGGCCGACGGGGACGCGTTCGGCGCGCAGGACCGCGTCCGGCTTGAGGATCTCGACGGCGACGCCCTTCGGCTGGAGGGCCGCCCCGACGCCGCGCAGCAGCAGGGACATGCCGTCGCGGCGCAGGTCGGAGTTCTTCTTCACGGCCGCGCGCGTGGCGTCGTCGATGACGTCGCCGAGCCGTTCGGTGAGCGTGGCCTGGTCGGGCTCCTCGAAGCGGATGCGCAGAAACTCCTGCCCGGACCATTCGCCCAGGCCCTCGGGCAGCCGGGAGAGCCGCTGGGCGGACCGCAGGGTCGCCAGCGCCGACTCCACGAGTCCGCGCAGCCGGTCCACGATGGAGTCCCGGTTGCGCTCCAGCTGGGCGAGCTCGTCCGTCAGGACGCGCAGCCGGGGCGCGAAGGCGTCCGCCCACTTCTGGGCGTGCTCGGGCAGCGCGGCGGCGGGCAGTTCGCGGATCTGCTGCCGGGCGGGCGTGCGGACCTGTTCGTAGCGCGTGGAGTTGGCGTGCCGGACGAGGACGTCGCTCGCCTCGCGCACGCCGGCCTCGGCGGCGGACAGGTCGGCGGCACAGCCGCGCAGCGAGCGGCGGGCCTCGGCGGCGGAGTGCCGGGCCTCCTCCAGGCTGCCGGGGTACGGCTCCGGCTCCTCCTGCTCCTCGTCGGGGGTGTGCTCGCGGAGCAGGTCGCGGAGCATGGCGGCGATCTCGTCGAAGCCGCCGGCCGCGTCCTCGGCGGCGCGGTGGGCCTCCAGCAGCTCCGCGTGCGCCTCGCGGGCCCCGGCCAGCGCCTCGGCGCGCGCGGCCAGTTCGGCCGTGGCCGTGCGCAGCAGCGCCTGGGCGTGCTCGGCGTCGCGCGGGAGGAGTTCCTCGGGCAGCTCGGTGTGCGCCTCGCCGTCCTCGGGCGCGTGCCGCTCCGCTTCGCCGCGCAGCCGGCCGAGCTGCTCGCTCGCGGTCGACATCCGGGTCTCCAGGAGCTGCACCAGTTCCTCGGCGCGGGCGGCGGCCGCCTGCCGGGAGGGTCCGTCGGAGCCGTCGGGCGACTGGAGCAGCTGCTCGGCTCGGGTGCGCACCTTGTTGCTGAGCCGGTCGAGTTCGGCGCGGGCGGCGCTCTCGTCGCTCTCCGCGCGGGCCTGCTCCGCCCGCAGGTCGGCGCCGACGCCGACCTTCTCGTACAGCTGGGAGGCGGCCCGGTAGGCCTCGCGCAGGGCGGGCAGGGACGCCTCGGGGGCGTCCGCGCCGTCGTCGGGTACCTCGTCGGGGGCGCCCGCGATCTCGGAGCGCTCGGCACGCAGGGCGCGCGCGGTGCGGCGGGCGTCGTCGGCGGCGCGCTGGGCGCCCCGGCGGTCCTCGTCGGCGGCGCGGGCGCGGTCCAGACAGGTCTGGGCGCGGGCCTCGGACTCGGTGGCGTCGTCGGCGAGTTCGCGCAGCTTCGCCTGCCAGCCGGCGCGTTCGCGGAGCCGGAAGGCGAGTCCGGCCAGGGCGTCGGCGGCGCGGCGGGCCTTCTGCGCGGCCTCCTGCCGTTCGTCGCGGATCTGCGCGGCCTCGGCGGCGGCCTCGTCGGCCTCCGCGCGCGCGGTCCGCGCCTCGGCGAGTTCGGCCTCGGTCTCCTCGGCGAAGGCGCGGGCCTCCTCGGCGGCGCGGGTCAGTTCGGTGAGGCGCCCCGCGGGGCAGCCGGTGCGCCAGGAGGCGAGCCGGGCGGCCAGTTCACGGTCCTTGCCGAGCCGGGTGGCGAGGGTGCGGATCTCCTCGTCGCGTTCGCCGGCCCGCGCGCGCAGGGCCTGCCGTTCCTCGTCGGCGGCGTGCTCGTCGTGCATGGCCGGGTTCGGCGGCACGAGGAAGACGTCGCCGGGGCCGGCGTCGTCGGCGGGGGTCGGGGCGAGCAGGGCCGCGGCCGTGCCGACGGCCACGGCGGAGCGGGGCAGCAGGGCGGCGTCGCCGAGGGCCTCGCGGGCCCGCGCGTGGGTGCCGGGGTCGGTGATGATCACGCCGTCGACGAGTTCGGGGCGGGCGGCGAGCACGCGCGCGTGGTCGGCGGGGTCGACGGCCTGCGCGAGGTAGCGCCAGCCGGGCAGGGCGGGGATGCCGTGCTCGCCGAGGAACTCGACGGTGGCCAGGACGTCGGGGCCGGGCGGCAGCAGTCCGCCGTCGCCGAGGGCGCCGAGGATCCGGGAGTCGTCGGCGGCTGCGGTGCGCAGTTCGAAGAGGTGCCGTTCGGCGGCGGACACCGCGTCGTCGAGGAGGGCGCGCAACTCGTCGGCGAACCGGTCGAGTTCCTCGGCGGTGAGCGGACTCTCGGCCGGGGCCGCCGGGTCCGCGGCCGGTGTGTCCGGTGCGCCGTCGTCCGCTCCGGTCCTGGGGGCGGGCACACCCACGCGTGCCGCCCCGGGTGTGCCCGGCAGGCTCAGCAGTTCCGCCAGCCGCTCCTCGGTGGCCAGCGACTCGGCCAGGCGCCGCTCGGCCTCGTGGGCGCGCTCGGCAGCCGTACCGGCGTCGGCCGCGCGGGCCGCCGTCAGTTCGGCGCGGGACTCGGCGGAGGCCGCCTCGCGCGCGTGCTCGGTGGTCCTGCGGGCGGCCTCCCGGGCCGCGTCCCAGGCGGCCACGGCGGTCTTCTCGGCGTCGCTGGCGGCGAGCGCGGCGCGTGCCGGGTCGGCGTCCGGGGAGCTGTCGTCCAGCCAGCCGGCGCGGACGGCCTCGGCGGTCTCCTGCTCGACCTCGATGAGGCGCTGGCGCAGGTGACCGGCCTCGCTGCGGGCGCGCTGCGCCTCGGTGGCGGCCGAGGTGGAGTCCCGGTAGGCGCAGTCGCTGACCTCCTGGAGGGCGGCGGAGCGCTCCTCCTCCTCGTTGGCGAGGGCCTCGGCGCTCTCCGCGGCCGCCTGCAGGGCCCGTACGAGGTCCACGGCGGCCTTGGCGCGGGCCGCGAGCGCGGGGGCCGCGTCGCGTTCGGCCTCCTGGATGGCGGCGGACACGCGCGCGGCGCGGTCGGCGGCGGCGCGGTGGCGCAGTACGGCTTCCGCGGCCTGCCAGGCGGAGTGCAGGGTGCGGGCGTCGGCGAGCTCGCGCTTCTGCGCCGCGGCGGACCTCTCCGCGGCGGCGAGCGCCAGGGAGGCGTGCCGGTAGGCGAGTTCGGCGGCGATCAGGGCGCTGCGCTCGCGTGCGCCTTCGGAGTGGGTGACGCTGTACGCGGCGGCGGTGACCCGCTGGGCGAGGTCGGCGGCGCGTACCCGTTCCCGCACGGCCCGCGCGGACAGCCGTCGGGCCAGTGTGCGGGTACGGCGCTCGGCGCCCGCGTGGACGTCACGCGCGCGTCCGCGGGCGCCGGCGGCCTCGACGATGCGTCCGAGCAGGTCGACCGAGCCCGCGGTGAAGTCGCGTTCGGCGATCAGTTCGGCGCGCCTGCCGAGCTTGTTGCCGAAGCCGCTGACGAGGTCGGCGAGGCCGTCGGTGTCGCGGGTGTCGGTGACCGCGCGCAGCAGCAGGTCGGTGAAGTCGGAGTCCTTCTTGACGGCGAAGAGACCGGCCGCCTCGCCCTCGTCGGCGTTCATCTCGCGCTGGTAGCGGAAGAGTTCGGGGTCGAGGCCGAGGTCGCCGAGGTGCTCGATCCATCGGTCGTGGATCTCCTCCCAGTGCACTTCCAGGTGCGGGTAGGCCTTGCCGGCCTCCGTGAGGGCGTCGCGGAAGCCCTTCATGGTGCGGCGGCGGCCCCGGGCGCCGGAGGCGCCCTCGACGGGCGGCCGTACGGCGGTGGACTCGGCCACGGGCAGGTTGTCCAGGCTGAGTCCGGGGCCGGGCCGGAAGGAGTACCAGGCCTCGGCGAACTTCCGCGGGTCGTTGGAGACCTGCCGACCGCGCCATTCGCTGGCCTTGCCGACGACGACGCACTCGCCGGTCTGCACGTGCTGCCACTCCAGGGCCACGTGCCCGCAGTCGTCGGCGAGCAGGAACTTGCGCAGCACGCCGGAGCTGGCGCCGCCGAGGGTGTTGCGGTGGCCCGGCAGCATCACCGAGAAGATCAGCTTGAGCAGGACGGACTTGCCGCCGCCGTTCTCCAGGAACAGCACGCCCGCGGGGGCCGGCCGGCGCGGCGGCCCGGACGGCTCCTCCGCGAAGAACTCCGCCTGGGTGGGCGCCGGGTCGGGCACGGGCTGGCCCACGCCCCGCAGGTCAAGCACGGTGTCGGCGTAGCGCGCACCGGCGGGACCGATGGAGTAGAGGCGGACCCGGGACAGCTCGTACATGGCGGACTCTCGTCAGTCTTCTGGCGGTTCAGGGGGTTCAGGGGTGCGAGGGCGCGTGGAAGGGGAGACCGGCGTCGGCCACCAGTTCCAGGTCGTCGGTGTCCTCGGCCGGCAGCAGGCTGGCGGTGCCGTCGGTGACCGGGACGACACCCAGGTCGAGCAGTTCGGCCATGGCGGCGCCACCGGCCATGTCGCGCACCTGGAGCTGGTAGCGGGCCGTGGTGCGGTAGGTGCCGCCGTTGTCGTCGCCGGTGCGCTGGAGGAACCCCGAGTCGGTGAGGAAGACCACCGCCTTCGCGACCATGCCGGTGGTGGAGGCGGCCGGGCGGCGGGCGTCCTTGGTGGCGCCGGTGGCGCTGCGGCGGGCCCAGATCCGCCAGGCGGCCTCCAGGCCGGGGGCGTCCGTCGCCGGGTCGGTGTTCACGCCGTGTTCCTCGGCGCGCTCCTCCAGGCGCCGGCATGCCTGCCGGACGAAGGCGTCGACGCCGTTGACCGAGACGCGGCCGATGTAGGTGTCGTCGGCGAGGTCCTCGGGGCGCGGGAACGCCAGGGCGGCGACGGCGAGATGGGCGAGTCCGTGCAGGAAGCGGTCGCCGGCGTCGGCGGCGGTGCGACGCGCGTAGTCGCCCATGCGGACGGCGAACACCGAGTCCTCGGCGGCCGTCACGGCCATGCCCGCGCGCGGGGACACCTCCAGCACGACGAGTCCCAGGCCGGCGGCGACCGCGTCCGCGAGCCGCGCGAAGGGCGGGTCGTCGCGGTAGCGGCGCAGCAGGTCCGCGTACTCCTGGTCGCGGGCGGGCTGCAGTTTGGGCTGCAGTCCGAAGGCGACGAGCCGCGCCGCGTCGGCGGCGTCGGCGGGGGTGACGGCGGCGGATGCCGACGGGCCCGGGGCCTCCGTGTCACTCCACTCGACGTGCTCGCTCACGGCGTTGACTCCTTGTCACGTTCTCGGTCACTCATGCTGCTTCCGTCCTGTCGGCCGCCATCCCCGCCGCGTCCAGCAGGGCCGTCCCGACGATCAGGTCCGCCCCGCCGAACTCGGGGTCGTCCAGCTCCGTCCCGTCGTCCACGGCGAACAGCAGCTTCTCCTCGCCCTGGCGGTAGGCGGTGCCCACCGCGGGGCTGGCGGCGTGGACCGCCAGCAGGGCGACGAGGTAGGCCAGATCGGGGTCGCCCGTCCGGCGTGCCTCGGCGAGCAGCCCGGACAGTCTCCGGGGCGCGTCCGCCGGGAGGTCCAGCAGGTCCGTCGCGGCGGCCAGCTGCTCCTCGCTGAAGCGGCTGTCGTCCGGTGTGGCGATCAGGTCCGGCTCGGGCATCTCCGCGCCCAGGTGCTCCCGCTCCACCGGCGGCGTCAGCAGTATGTCGACCAGGTCGGCGACGCGCACCGACACCGGTGTCCGCAGGCCGGTGCCGTGCGCGAAGAACGCGTCGGTGACCCGGATCGCCTGCTCCAGGGGCAGCGGCAGCAGGGGGGCGACGAGGTGGCCGTAGAGATCCGTTCCGGAGGTCGTCGCGGGGGTGGCGAAGGCCTGCCGGTCCTGCTCCGCGCGGAACAGCGGGCCGGCCTCCAGCAGGCGCGACTGGAGCTGGGTGTGGCGCCGGATGCAGTCCTTGACGATGTCGACCAGTTCGGCGGCGCGGCGCTTGTGCTCGGCGTCCTCGGTCTCGTCCCGGGCCTTGCGGATGTTGGTGAGGATGGCGTTCTCGTGGCGGTAGCGCTCGGCCACGTGGTCCAGGGCCTCGGCGATCATGTCGGGCACGGCGCCCAGCCAGTCCACCGCGCGGACGTTGCGCCGGGTGGCGTCGAGGGCGCGGCGCAGGGTCTCGGAGTACTGCACCGTGCGGTAGCGGGCCTGCTCGGCGGCGAGCTGGGCGTCGGCGAGGCGGCCGCGGTTGATCAGCACCTCGAGCTTGACCTCGGCGGCGATCTGGGCGCTGGTGACGTCGGTGTCGAGGGCGCCGACCAGGACGTTGACCGCCTCGTCGGTGGTCCGCAGGTAGACCGTGCCGCCGGGGCCGGGGACCTCTTCGATCAGCTTGAAGTCGTAGTCCCGCCGGACGTAGCTGCCGTCCGGCGCGAAGGTGCCGTAGACCGCGCGGAAGCCGCGGTCGACGCTGCCGACGTTGATCAGGTTCTCCAGGACCCAGCGGGCCACGCGCTCGTGCTCGGCGGTGGGGCGGTGGGGGGCCTGGGCGCCGATGCGCGGGACGAGCCGGGCCACGATCTGCTCGTGGTCGGCGCCGGTGTCGAAGTCCATGTTGAGCGTGACCAGGTCGATGGCGGCCAGTGCCACCTCGGCCATCCCGTACACCGAGTACTCGCCGGCCAGGTTGGCCTTGCGTGCGTCGAGGTCGTGCAGCGGCGCGGTGCAGGCGAGCGCGCGCAGCCGACGCGCCAGCCCCTCGTCGGCGGCCGGGCCCGGCGCCGGGCGCGGCCCCACGCTGAGCTGGGGCGGAACGCTGTCCGTCGATGCAGGCGAAGTCACGGTGCACAGACTAGGTCCTCGGTCTGACATCGACCCAAACGAGAGGCTCCGCCGGTTTGGCCCCCCCTGGAGTCGGGGTGCTCCTACTCGGCGCCCTCTTCGCCGACCCGGCGCCGGTACACCTCGACCACGCGTTCCAGGGAGTCCGCGAGGTAGGTCTGCAGCAGGTGTTCCGCCGTCGTCCGCTCACCGGCCTGGAGGGCCTGGAGGATCCGGCGGTTGCGGGCGAGGTACGGCTCGTGCAGCCGGCGCGGGTCGTCGACGACGTGGAAGGCCAGCCGCAGCTCGGCGAAGACGCTGCGCATCAGTTCGTCGGTGCGTTCGCTGCCGGCGAGGGCGACCAGTTCCTGATGGAAGTGGATGTTGGCCGTGCCCATCGCTTTCCAGTCATTGTCGGCGGCCGCCGCATCGCCCTCGGCGACCGCGGAGGCCAGTCCGTGCAGCGGGTAGGGCGGCTCGCCCAGGCCGCGGACGACGGCGCACTCGACGAGGGAGCGCGTGCGGTAGATGTCCTCGACGTCCTCGACGGTCAGCACCCGGACGAACACGCCCCGGTTGAGCTCGTGGATCAGCAGGCGCTCGTGCGTGAGCAGCCGGAACGCCTCGCGCAGGGTGTTGCGGGAGACGCCGAGCGCCCCGCCGATCCCGTCCTCCGACAGCCGGGTGCCGGGTGGGAAGTACCCGTCGGCGATGCGGCTTCTGAGGATGTCCGAAACCCGCTCCGCCGTGCTCGTGCGCCCCAGGAGGGCGCGGTCGTCGGCCAGTCCCGCCAGCTGCTCTGCCATGCCCGGAATTCAATCGCACGCACCGGAACGAAACAACGTAGGTATTGAAGGATCGTTGAACGATCCCCTACGGTGCTCCGCACGGCTCACTTCTCAGCACCCTCCGTCCCCCTACTGCGAGGTGCCCATGAGCACGACACCACCGCCCCGGCCGGCCCCCTCCGGCGTACGGCCGGCGCACGGCGAACACACCGCCGACGACGGCGCGTTCGGCTGGCTCCGCGCCCTCGGTCCGCGTGGCCGACGCGCCTTCGCCGGAGCTTTCGGCGGATATGCCCTGGATTCCTACGACTACTTCACGCTGCCGCTGAGCATGGTGGCGCTCTCCGCGTACTTCGGCCTCAGCAGCGGCCAGACCGGCCTGTTCACCACGGTCACCCTGGTGGTGTCCGCGGTCGGCGGCGCCGTGGCAGGGGTGGTCGCGGACCGGGTCGGCCGGGTCCGGGCCCTGATGATCACGGTGATCACGTATGCGGTCTTCACGGTGGCCTGCGGCTTCGCGCCCAGCTACGAGACGCTGCTGGTCTTCCGCGCGCTCCAGGGGCTCGGCTTCGGCGGCGAGTGGGCGGTGGGCGCGATCCTGGTCGCCGAGTACGCGAGCGCCCGGCACCGGGGGCGCACGCTCGGCGCGGTCCAGAGCTCCTGGGCGGTCGGCTGGGCGCTGGCCGCGGGCGTCTACACGCTGGTCTTCACCTTCGTCGGGGACGACCTGGCCTGGCGCGTGATGTTCTGGACCGGCGCGCTGCCCGCGCTGCTGGTGGTCTGGCTGCGGCGCCGGGTCCACGACGCCCCCACGGCGACGGCGGCCCGCGAACAGGACCCGGCGCGGGGCTCGTTCGCGGCGATCTTCCGCCCGGGCCGGAACGGCGCCCCGGGTCTGCTGCGCACCACGGTGTTCGCGAGCCTGCTCTCCACGGGCGTGCAGGGCGGCTACTACACGCTGGCCACCTGGGTGCCCACGTACCTGAAGTCCGAGCGCGGCCTGTCGGTCGTCGGCACGGGCGGCTACCTGACGTTCCTGATCTCGGGCGCGTTCCTCGGCTACCTGACCGGCGGCCACCTCACCGACCGGCTCGGCCGGCGGAACAACATCTGGCTGTTCGCGCTGCTGTCGGCGGTGTGCGTCCTGGCCTACGCGAACATCCCGCACGGTGCCGACACCCTGCTGCTGGTGCTCGGCTTCCCGCTCGGTTTCTGCATGTCGGCCATCTTCAGCGGCTTCGGGTCCTACCTGAGCGAGCTGTATCCGACGGCGGTGCGCGGCACCGGCCAGGGCTTCACGTACAACACCGGGCGCGCGGTCGGCGCGGTGTTCCCGACCCTGGTGGGCTTCCTCGCGGACAGCTGGGGCGTGGGCGGTGCGCTGGTCTTCGGGGCGCTCGGCTACGGGCTCGCGGCCCTCGCGCTGCTCGGGCTCCCGGAGACCCGTGGAAGGGAACTGGCGTGACGCGGCCGCATCGTACCGAGGACCGACCGGTCGCCACGGCCCAGGAGCACGCGCACGCGTGGAGCCCGCAGACCGCGCGGGCCCGTTTCCGCGAGGGCCTGGCCGGACCCACGGCCGGGGTCGCCGCGGGCCACACGCAGGCCAACCTGATCGCCGTACCCGCCGACTGGGCCTACGACATGCTGCTGTTCTGCCAGCGCAATCCCCAACCGTGCCCGCTGCTCGACGTCACCGACGCCGGCTCCGCGACGACCGTCCTCGCCGAGGGCGCGGACCTGCGCACCGATCTGCCCCGCTACCGGGTGTGGCAGGACGGCGAACTCGTCGACGAGCCGACGGACGCGCGCGCGTACTGGCGGGACGACCTGGTGTCGTTCCTGCTCGGGTGCAGCTTCACCTTCGAGTGGGCGCTGGCCCGGGCGGGCGTGCCGATCCGGCACGTCGAGCAGGGCCGCAACGTGCCGATGTACGCGACCGGCCGCGCGTGCCGGGAGGCGGGCAGGCTGCGCGGCCCGATGGTGGTGTCGATGCGCCCGGTGCCGCCCGAGCACCTGCGCGCCGCGATCCGGGAGAGCAGCCTCCTGCCGGCCGTGCACGGCGGCCCCGTGCACTGCGGAGATTGCGCCGCCCTCGGCATCGAGGACCTGGACCGGCCCGACTTCGAGGACCCGGTCGTCCTCGACGACGACGACATCCCGGTGTTCTGGGCCTGCGGGGTGACTCCGCAGGCGGCGGTCATGGCCTCCAGGCCGCCGTTCGCCATCACCCACGCACCGGGGCAGATGTTCCTGACCGACGCCCGCGACGAGCAGTACCGGCTGGTCGGCGTCGACTGACACCGGTGCCGCCGACCCGCGGGCCCGACCGCACCTGAGCGCACACGAACCGGAGACACGAGAGCACCATGACCGCGATCGATCTGAACGCCGACCTCGGCGAGGGCTTCGGCCGCTGGCGGCTGACCGACGACGAACAGCTGCTGTCCGTCGTCACCAGCGCCAACGTGGCCTGCGGGTTCCACGCCGGGGACGCGGCGACCATGCGCCGCGTGTGCGAACTGGCGGCCGAGCGCGGGGTGACGATCGGCGCGCAGGTCTCCTACCGGGACCTCGCCGGGTTCGGGCGGCGCGCCATGGACGTGCCGCCCGCCGAGCTGGCGGCCGAAGTGGCCTACCAGATCGGCGCCCTGGAGGTGTTCGCGCGGGCCGCCGGGGCGCGCGTGGCGTACGTCAAACCGCACGGCGCGCTCTACAACCGGGTCGTGCACGACGAGGAGCAGGCCCGGGCGGTGATCGACGGTGTGCTGCTCGCGGACGCCTCACTGCCCCTGCTGTGCCTGCCCGGCTCGCGGCTGCTGGAGCTGGCCGCCGGGGCGGGGCTGCCGGCCGTCACGGAGGCGTTCGCGGACCGCGCGTACACCGACGAGGGCACGCTGGTGCCCCGCGGCCGGGACGGCGCCGTGGTGACCGACCCGCAGGCCGTCGTGGAGCGCTCGGTGGGCCTCGCGCGCTCCGGCGAGGTCACCGCGCACTCCGGCGCGCGCGTCCAGGTGCGCGCCCGCTCGCTGTGCCTGCACGGCGACACGCCCGGCGCGGTGGACCTGGCCCGCCGGGTGCGCGAGCGACTGCTGGCGGCCGGGGTGCGGGTGGAGGCCTTCGCGTGAGGACGCTTCCCGTCGGCGACGACGCGCTCCTCGTCGAGGTGGCCTCGGGCGAGGAGGCGCAGGCCCTCCATGCGGAGCTGCTGCGGCGCCGTGCGGAGGGCTCGCTGGCCGTGCGCGAGATCGTGCCGGCGGCCCGGACGGTCCTCCTCGACGGCCTGGACGACCCGGTCCGCCGGGCCGCCGAACTGACCTCCGCCGCGGTGCCGTCGGCGCCGCCCCGCGCGCGGGGACCGATCGAACTGCCCGTGCGCTACGACGGCCCGGACCTCGCGGAGGTCGCCGCGCACTGGGGTGTGCCCCGCGCGGAGGTGGGCCGCATCCACGCGGGCACCGAATTCACGGTGGCCTTCTGCGGTTTCGCACCGGGCTTCGGGTACCTCACCGGACTCCCGGGCCGCTACGACGTGCCGCGCCGGGCCACCCCGCGCACGACGGTCCCGGCCGGCGCGGTCGCCCTGGCCGGCCCCTACACCGGCGTCTATCCGCGTTCCTCGCCGGGCGGCTGGCAGCTGATCGGAACGACGGACGCCGTGCTGTGGGACCACACGCGCGTACCGGCCGCCCTGCTGTCACCGGGAGCGCGCGTGCGGTTCGTCCCGGCGGAGGGCCCGTGAACGGGCCACGCGCGCGTGCACGGCGTACCGACGGCGGGCCCCACGACCGGCCACGCGCGCGTACGCGTGACACCCGCGCGGCAGGGGAGGGCGCATGACCGACCGTGCGCTCGTCGTCGTGCGCTCCGGGGCGCTGACCACCGTGCAGGACCGCGGCCGGGCGGGGTACGCCCACCTGGGGGTGCCGCGCTCCGGCGCCCTGGACCCGCCGGCGGCCGCGCTCGTGAACCGGCTGGTCGGCAATCCGCCGGACGCGGCCGTCCTGGAGACCACGCTCGACGGCTGTGCGGTGCGCCCCCGTTCGACGGTGACCGTGGCGGTGGGCGGTGCGCCCTGCCCCGTCCGGGTGGGCGGCCGGCCGGCCGCGTGGGGCGCCCCCGTCCTGGTGCGTGAGGGCGAGCTGCTGGAGGTGGGGGCGGCCACCGCCGGGGTGCGCGGGTACCTGGCCGTCTCCGGCGGCATCGCCGTGGAGCCGGTCCTCGGCAGCCGGGCCACGGACCTGCTGTCCGGCCTCGGCCCGGCGCCGCTCACCGACGGCACGGTGCTGCCGCTGGGCGCGCCGGCCGGGCCGCCCGCGCGCGTGGACGGCGTCCCGCAGCCCCGCCCGCCGGCCGGTCTCGTGCTCCGGGTGACCCCCGGACCGCGCGCGGACTGGTTCACGTCCGGCGCCGTCCGGACGCTCACCACGAGCGCCTACCGGGTCTCCCCGGCGAGCAACCGCATCGGCCTGCGCACCGAAGGGCCCCCGCTGGAGCGGGCCCGGCCCGGTGAACTCCCCAGCGAGGGCATGGTCCTCGGCGCGGTCCAGGTCCCGCCGGACGGACGTCCGGTGGTCTTCCTGGCGGACCATCCGACGACCGGCGGCTACCCGGTCATCGCGGTGGTCCGCGCCGGCGACCTCCCGGCGGTGGCGCAGGCGCTGCCGGGCACCCCGGTGCGCTTCGTGCCGGTACGGCGCCGCTGAGCCCCGGCCCCGTCGACGGTGCGCTCGGGCAGGGCCGCGAGGGCCGCGGACACGGCCGCCGACGCGCTCAGGTCGAGCCGGGAGCTGGTGCCCCGGGCGCGGTGGTGGAGTTCGTCGGCGGCGAGGCGCAGCAGTTGCGGGAGCAGGTCCCTGCAGCGCCGGGCCACCCAGCCGGTGCCGGCGGTGGCGAGCCACCACAGGCTCGCCGTCCGGGTCGGTGCGGGGAACTCCGGTTCGGGCGAGGGCGGCTCCCCGGTCGCCCGGCCCGCCTCGGCGAGCAGGGCGTGGAAGCGGACCGCGAACTGCCGGTGACCGCGCTCCCCCGGGTGCAGCCGGTCGGCGCTCCACAGCGTGCGGTCGCTCACCCAGTCGCCGTCCGCCGCGTGCAGGTGGACGGCGCCGTACCGCTCGGACAGCGCGTGCACGACGTCGTTGACCGCCCGCTGCCGCCGGGCCAGCGGGCGGGCCAGCGCGCCCGGGAGCCCGAGCATCGCACCGGGGTCGGGCAGGCAGGCGGTGAGCAGGGTCGCGCCCTGGCCGGTGAGGGCCGCGTAGGTCTGGTCGAGGTCGGCGGCGACGGTGTGGATGTCGAAGGTGTGCCGCAGCGTGTCGTTGACGCCGACGACCACGGAGACGAGGCCGGGCCGCAGGTCGAGGGCGGCGGGGGTCTGCGACGCGAGCACGTCCCGGGTCTGGGCCCCGCTGACCGCGAGGTTGGTGAACTCCACGGGCAGTGCGGCCGCCAGGAGCGCGGCCCAGCCGCGCCAGTCGTCCCCGGCGGGGTCGCCCACGCCCTCGGTCAGCGAGTCGCCGAGGGCCACGAAGCGGACGGGTCTCATGCCACGCCCTCCGCGACGGTGCGGCGGGGCTCCGGGTGGCGCACCACCTCCGTGTCGTGGGCCGCCAGGAACGCCTCGACGGCCGTTCCCCAGCCGAAGCACTCGGCACGCGCGCGTGCCGCGTCCCGCCGCACGGACTCGCCGCGCTCCAGGAGGGATTCGACGGCGTCCGCGAACGCCTCCCCGCTACCGGCCGCGGCCACGCCGGCGGATCCGATCACCTCGGGCAGCGCGGAGGACGCGCCGGCGACCACCGGTGTGCCGCAGGCCATGGCCTCCAGGGCGGCCAGCCCGAAGGTCTCGGCGGGTCCGGGTGCGAGGCAGACGTCGGCGGACGCCTGGAGCGCGCCGAGGAGGGACCGGTCGGAGACGTGTCCCAGGAAGGTCACCGGCAGAACGCGCTCCCGCGCGCGCTGTTCCAGCCGGGCTCGCTGCGGTCCGTCCCCGGCCACCACGAGCGCCGCCCGTCGTCCGCGCCGCAGCAGCGCCTCCAGGGCGTCCAGGGCCGTGCCGGGCCGCTTCTCCACGGACAGCCGGGAGCACATCACGAGCAGCGCCTCGTCCCCGCGCGCGTGCTGTCCCCGCAGCCCCGGGTCGCGCAGCCCGGGGTGGCGTTCCATCAGGTCGACGCCGAGGGGGGCGCGTACGACATTGCGCGCGCCGATGCGGACGAACTCGCGCTCGGCGAACTCCGTCGTGCACACGACCCGTGAGTAGACGTGCGCCGTACGGGTGTTGAGGGCGTCGGCGGCCCGGCGGGACAGCTGCTCGGACAGGCCCCAGGTGCGCAGGACGCCGTCGGCGGTCTCGTGGGAGACCATGACGGAGGGCACGCGCGCGCGGCGGGCCCAGCGGCCGGTCCAGCGCAGGGTCGTACGGTCGGAGACCTCCAGGCGGTCCGGGGCGAGGTCCTCCAGCAGGGCGGCGACGCGCCGCCTGTCGGTGAGGACGCGGTACCCGCCGGTGCCGGGCAGCAGGGGGCCGGGGAGAGTGATGACCCGGCCCTGCTCGGTGTCGCGGTCGGTGTGGCGTTCGCCGGGCACGATCAGCACGGGCGCGTGGCCGGCGGCCCGGTAGCCCCTGCCCAGTTCACGCAGGGCGGTGCGCAGGCCGCCGGAGGCGGGGGCGACGAAGTTGGCGAGCCGGACGATGCGCAGGGACTGGCCGGTCATGCCGCCACCGCCGTCTTCCGCGTCGCGAGGACGTCGTCGTAGTGGGCGATCAGCCGGTCGCCGACGGCGGCCCAGGTGCGGCCCTCGACCATCGTGCGGGCGGCGGCGCCGTAGGCGGCCCGCCGCGCGGGGTCGGCGGCCAGTTCGCGGACGGCGTCGTGCACGGCGGAGGCGTCGCGGGGCGGGACGAGCAGGCCGGTGCGGCCGTGGGCCACCAGGTCGAGCGGGCCGCCGGCGGCGGGCGCGACGACCGGGACACCACTGGCCATGGCCTCCTGGACGGTCTGGCAGAACGTCTCGAAGGGGCCGGTGTGCACGAACAGGTCCAGCGAGGCGAAGATCCGGGCCAGTTCACCGCCGGTGCGGCGGCCGAGGAAGACCGCGCCGGGCAGGGCCTCGGTCAGCTGGGCCTGGCTGGGTCCGTCGCCGACGACCACCAGCCGCACGCCCGTCATGGCGCCGACCCCGGCGAGGAGTTCCACGTGCTTCTCGGGGGCGAGCCGGCCGACGTACCCGACGATCAGCTCGCCGTTCGGGGCGAGTTCGCGGCGCAGGGACTCGTCGCGGTGCTCTGGCCGGAATCGTACGGTGTCGACGCCACGCGGCCACAGCCGTACCCGGGGCACACCGTGTGCCTCCAGATCGTCGAGTGCGGCGCTGGACGGGGCCAGGGTGAGGTCGGCGGCGGAGTGCACGGAGCGGATCCGGCGCCAGGCCGCGGCCTCTCCGGCGCCCATGTAGGTGCGGGCGTAGCCGGCCAGGTCGGTCTGGTAGACGGCGACGGCGGGGATGCCGAGGCGGGCGGCGGCCGCCATGCCGCGGACGCCGAGGACGAAGGGACTCGCCAGGTGGACCACGTCGGCGCGGTGCTCGGTGAGGGCTGCGGCGAGACGCCGGCTCGGCAGGGCGACGCGGACCTGGGGGTAGCCGGGGAGGGGGAGGGAGGGGACTCGGACGACCGGGCACGGAGCATCCGTGTCCGGCGGGCTGCCGGGGGCGGTGGCCGGCGCGACGACGAGCGGAAGGTGACCGCGATCTACGAGGTGCCGGGCGGTCTGGAACGCGCAGTGGGCCACGCCGTTCACGTCGGGGGGAAAGGATTCGGTCACGATGACGACACGCATACGGGTGTTGTCGCCGTGCCGGACGTGGCCGCGTCGACTTCGATCTTTCCGCGCGGGAAACGTCCCATGAGCGTTGAACCGCACACCCGAGCGGGTCAGACGGCCGTCATGGTCGCCTGACCCGCGGGTCACCGGTTGTTCACCCGGCGGGCGGTCGTGCGCCGCGGCCGTGTGCGTGCGCGGAGGTCAGCCGGCGGCGAGGTCCGGGCCGAAGCGGCTGCGCACCGCCGTCTGCACCTCGTCCTCCTCGGCCGGGTCCACGGCCAGGCGGCGCAGTCGCTCCACGACCCGGGCGTCGCCGGTCTCGGCGTGCCGGGCGGCCACTTCGCGGGTGGTCTCCTCGCAGTCCCACAGGCATTCGACGGCGAATCCGGTGGCGAAGGAGGGATCGGTGGCGGCCAGGGCACGGGCGGCGCGGCCGCGGAGATGGGAGGAGGCCGTCTCGCGGTAGACGTGGCGCAGCACGGGGGCCGCGCAGGCGATGCCGAGGCGTCCGGCGCCGTCGACGAGGGTCCACAGGGTGGGTGCGTCGGGGCCCTCGCCGCGTACGGCCTCGCGCAGGGCCCCGAGGACGAGTTCACGGTCCTGGGTGCCGCCCCGGCAGGCGAGCACGCGTCCGGCGGCGGCGCCGAGGGCGTCGGGGCGCTGGGCCCAGCGGCGTGCGCGGTCGACGGCGGCGACGCTCTGCATCCGCTCGAAGGCGTCCACGGCGGCCTCGACGACGGGAGCCGTGCCGTCGACGACGGCGGCCTCGACGAGGTCCAGGGCGTCCGGATCGTTGCTGTCGGCGAGGTAGCGCAGTGCGGTGCAGCGCGCGCCGTCGTCGCCGTCCCGGGCGGCCCGGAGGATCTCGGGCCGGTCCTCGGGGCCGGCCACGGCGACCAGGCAGCGGGCGGCCGGGACGTGGAGGGCGGCGCCGCGCTCCATGCCCTGCTGGGCCCATTCGAAGACGGCGCGCACGCTCCAGCCGGGGCGCGGCCCGGTGGGCCGCATCTGCCGCTGCCAGCGGTCGAAACAGCCGGCCTCGTGGGCGGCACGCACGCGCGTGGCGATCGGTTCGCGCGGATCCTCGGCCCACAGCCGCCAGGGCCGCGGTTCGAAGGCGTCCCGCACGGTGGCGGCCAGCTCGGCGTCGCCCTCGGGATCGGCGGGGAAGCGGGCCAGGACGGGGGCGGCGAGGGCGCGCAGGCCCGCGTCGTCGTCCCGCAGGGCGAGCTCGTCCAGGGCCCAGGCCCAGTTGGAGCCGTGGGCGGCGTACCTGCGCAGCAGCTCCAGGGCGTCCCGCCTGCCGTAGGAGGCGAGGTGCCCGAGGACGGCCAGTGCCAGGCCGGTGCGGGAGTCCTCGGTGTCGAGGACGTCCTCGGCGTCGAACAGGTGCGCCTCGACGGCGTCCAGCTCGCCGTTCAGGTCGAGGTAGAGCCGGGCGTAGTACAGGGAGCGGTTCTCCACCTGCCAGTCGTGGCGGGGATCGCGCAGCACACAGTGGTTGAGGGCCGCGAGCGCTTCGGCGCGCGGGGCGGTGAGCGCGTGCAGCGTGCCGTCGCCGCGACCGCGCTGGAGCAGCCCGAGCAGCGTACCGCTGGGCGCTATGACCGGATCGAACATGGGAAACAGCCTCACATCAAGCGTCGACGCAACCGGGGAACACGCACTACCTGGCCACGTGACACAACGTCGGAGCGCCCGCCGTCTCTTGCTTGCTGTAGACCATCTCTCTCTGCCTCTCGTCGGTGGCCCATGCGGACCGCATCACGGCCCGCGCGGTGCGGCAACACCTGCCCAGCCATCGCGTCCGTGAATCACGACGTCATGATGACCCGCGGTGTGTGCTGCCGCGACCGTATTTACGGCGGCCTGTTACCGCCTCCCCCGTTTTCCGTGTGTACCTGATCAGGACGTCCGGCTCAGTTGACGCCGAACAACTCCAGCAGCTCCGCCTTGCCGAACATGCGGGCCGTGTCGACGGCCGACGGCGTGCCCGCGGCGGGGTCCGCCCCGGCTTCGAGAAGGACCTTGATCACGTCCGTCTCGCCCTTGAAGACGGCGCCCGCGAGCGGGGTCTGGCCCCGGTCGTTGATCCGGTCCGCCTCCGCGCCCCGGGCGAGCAGCGCCCTCACCGCATCGGCGTGGCCGTGGTAGGCGGCGAGCATCACCAGGGAGTCGCCGCGGTCGTTGGTGAGATTGGCCGGCACGCCCGCGTCGACATACGCCACGAGCGCCTCGGTCTGCCCCTGTCGGGCCAGATCGAAGATCTTGGTGGCCAGCTCCACGACCTCGGGGTCGGGGGCTTCGCTCATCGGCCGGACCGCCTCTCCTCGGAACTTCGGTGAACGTCAGGCAGCGTACGGCAGCGCGCGGGACGCGGCCGTACGCCGCCGTACGAGTGAATCGCCAGCGTACTGGCTCTCGCGGCACATGACCCGATCTGCCCGAGGTAAAGATCACCGACAGGCTCCGTTGGCGGCATCAATCCTGGTCAACCGGGTCGGATCGGCTCCGCCGAGTGGGGGAAATCAGCCGCATTTCACCCAGTTGCACCTTTAATCGTATGGATACATGCTGTGATCCTGGAACAACTCATGGTGACTGTCCCCCACCTTCGACACCAGGAGGCCCGAAATGATCCTCTCCCTGTCAGGCGTGTTCCTGCTCGGCGTCATCGTCTTCCTCTTCTTCCGCAAGGACGGACTGAAGGGTTCGCACGCCACGGTCTCGGCCCTGTTCGGCTTCTACCTGTCGAGCACGGCCATCGCCCCGAGCATCAAGGCAGGCGGCGAGAGTCTGGCCAGCCTCCTCGGCGGCCTCAAGTTCTGACCCCGACCGTCACGCCCGCACGCACGATCAGGAGACAGCAGTGGCCCGGCGCCCTCTCCCCCGCATTCTGAGCAAAGACAGCGCGCAGATCGCCCGGACGCAGATCGCCCGGAGCCGGGAGCTGGCCCGGACGGCGGCCGACAGCGCCACCGACGTCCTCCACCCGCTGATCACCGTCTCGCGCGGACTGCGCCGGCTGGCCACGGCCGGGCGGCGCAGGTGGGCGGACACCCCGAAGGACCGACGCGGGCCCCTGCTGTTCCTGGCGGCCTCCGTGTTCCTGGTCGTGGCCCTGGTGCCGTACGGGCCGCTGCTCGCCGTCATCACCGTGATGGCGGCGGCGGCCTGGCAGGGCCGCGACCGCACCCCGCCGGAGCCCGAGGGGCCCGACGAGTCGCAGACCGAGCGGCTCCAGGCGCTGTACGAGGCGCTGGTGCCGTACTTCACCGGCCCCGAGGACCCCGCGCCGCTCTACCTGCACGGCGGGGACTGGCAGAAGGCCCTCACCGAGCACGAGTTCGAGGACGGCGGACGCATCGGCCACCTCGTGATCCGCTACCCCGCCTACTTCCCCGACGGCGAGCCCGCGGCCCGCGCGCGGGTCGAGCAGGTGCTCACCGCGAAGGCCGGGCGGGGCCGCGAGTACCGCTTCTCATGGGACGAGGAGGGCAACCAGCTCACGGTCACCGTCCTCGCCCCGCTGCCCACCGACATCACCGCCCAGCGCTTCGTCACCGCGCCCGGCGAGACCGTCCTCGGCTTCACCGACCCGGGCGAGGTCCAGCGCACGCTCCCCCTCTCCTTCGCGGAGGAGGAGATCGACGTCCCCCCGGTCGTCTGGCGCACCGGCATCCGCTCCACCGAGCCGCATCTGCTGGCCATGGGCCACCCCGGCAGCGGCACCTCCACCCTGCTGCGCTCCATCGCCCTGCAGGCCCTGGAGTACGGCGACGTCCTGATCGTCGACGGCGGGGGCACGGGTGAGTACGCGTGCCTGACCGGCCGGGACGGCGTCCTGGCCGTGGAGTGCGCCCTCCCCGGGGCGCTGGCCAGCCTGGAATGGGCCGCCCAGGAGACCGAGCGGCGGCTCGTCGCCATCAACCTGGCCCGGCAGGCGGGCGACCCGCCGCCCGAGGACACCCGGCGACCGCTGTGGATCGTGCTGGACCGCCCGAGCGTCTTCGCGCACCTCGCCGCGACGGACGGCCGCAAGGACCCGCAGGCACTGCTCCAGCTGCCACTGCGGCACGGCCGCGCGGCGAACGTGACCGTGGTGGTGGCCGAGCAGATCGACGGCGCGGACGCGCTGAGCGACGCGGTACGGCAGCACACACGCGCGCGTGTCGTGCTCGGGCCCGCGGCGCCGGGACAGGTGGAGTCGGTCCTGGGGATGCCGCCGCACACGACGGCCCTCGCACACGTACCGCCGGGGCGGGGGTACGCCCGGCTGGGGTCGGGTCCTGTGCACCGGCTCCAGGTGCCGCGCACGCCCGATCCGTACGACGAGGCGACGAGCGACGTGGACCGGCAGGCGGTGCTGGCGCTGCTGCCGCCGCGCACGACCCCGGCGGACGAGCAGCCGACGTCGGCCCCGGCCCCGGCGGACCTCACGAAGCCCACCCCGGCTCCCGCGGAGGCACTGGCCGCGGAGCCCTCGTAGGACACCCGCCGGGGTGCCGCGGCCGACACCTGCCGCGGCACCCCGGCGGCGCGTGGGCAGCGCGTGGGCGCGGGGTCACGCGACACCCCGGCAACCCCAGCGACGCGAAGACGCCGAGGGCGACACCGCACGGCGGCACAGCATCCCGGCGGGGTGAGACAGGGAAACCCGGCGCCACGACACCCCCCGAGGCGCGGCAGCGCGAAGGCGCGGCACACCGGCAATGCAGCGGCACGGTGGCGGCACACCCGGCATCGCAGCGGCGAAGGCGCTGCGGGACGGACGCGAGACAGCAGGGCGACACGGCTGCGCGCCCCTACGGGAAACGCGGGCGGACACAGCACGCGCAGGCCGCGAGCACGCCCCCGTGCCGGCTACGCCACGAACGTGCGCGGTGCCTCCGAGCCCCCCGTCGCCCCGGACTCCACGAGCCGGGCCGCGGCCGCGAGCCGGGCCGCCGCCTCGTCGGCCACCGCTCCCCCGACCGTGAACGGGAGCCGGACATAGCCCTCGAAGGCACCGTCGACGCCGAAACGCGGGCCGGACGGGACACGGACGCCCACCCGCTCCCCCATCTCCGCCAGCCGGGAGCCGGAGAGGCCACCGGCGCGCACCCAGAGGGTCAGGCCGCCCCGCGGGACCTCGAACTCCCAGCCGGGCAGTTCCCGGCGTACGGCGGCCACCAGCGCGTCCCGGTTCTCACGGGCCTGCTCGCGCCGCAGGTCCACGGCCTGCTCCCAGCCGCCGGTGCTGAACAGCCAGTTCACGGCGAGCTGCTCCAGGACGGGCGTGCCCAGGTCGGCGTACGCGCGCGCCGCGACCAGGCTGCGGATGACGTCCGGAGCGGCGCGCACCCAGCCGATCCGCATGCCCGCCCAGAACGCCTTGCTGGCCGAGCCGACGGTGATCACCGTGGAACCGGCCGGGTCGAAGCCGCACACGGGGCGGGGCGTGCCGCCGTCCCGGTACTCCTCGTCGAGCCAGAGTTCGGACATCGTCTCGTCGGCGATGAGCACCGTGCCGGCCGAGCGGGCCGCGTCCACCAGCCGGCGCCGCTGGTCCTCGTCGGCGAGCGCGCCGGTGGGGTTGTGGAAGTCGGCGACGACGTAGGCGAGGCGCGGCGCGGCCTCGCGCAGCACCTGGCGCCAGCGGTCCAGGTCCCAGCCGGTCAGCCCCTCGGCCATGGCGACGGGGACGAGCCGGGCGCCCGCCTCCCGCATCAGCTGGAGGATGTTGGCGTAGGACGGGGACTCCACGGCGATCCGCTCGCCGCGGCCCGCGAAGAGGTGGCAGATCGCGTCGATGGCGCCCATCGCACCGGTCGTCACCATGATCTGTTCCGGCATCGTGGGAATCCCGCGCGCGGTGTAGCGCTCGGCGATCATCGCGCGCAGGGCGGGCAGACCGGCCGGGTAGTCGCCGTGGGTGTGCGCGTACGGCGGCAGCTCCTCCAGAGCGCCCTGCACCGCGCGGGTGAGCCACGGTTCGGGCGCCGGGAGCGAGGCGCAGCCCAGGTCGATCACCGAGCCCAGGGCCTCGGGGGGCAGCGGTTCCAGGCCGCGCGCGGGCAGCGGGTTGCCCGCAGGCACCGCGGTCCAGCTCCCGGCTCCGCGCCGGGACTCCAGGAAGCCCTCGCCGCGCAACGCCTCGTAGGCGGCCGCGACGGTGGTCCGGCTCACGGAGAGGGCGAGGGCGAGTTCCCGCTCGGCGGGGAGGCGGGCGGCCACCGGAACGCGGCCTTCGAGCACCAGCAGCCGGATGCCGTCGGCCAGGGCACGGTAGGCGGGCGGGCGCCGGGTGCCGGGACCGGCGGGCCGCTCCTGCTGGGAGTTGAGGAGCCGTGCCAGCTGGGCGGCCCCCATCGCAGAAGTCCACTGCGCCATGACGATCAGTCCACCTTCCCCGAATTGGCCATGGATGCCGAGTCATCCCACGCCACAGAGTGTCATGCGTCAGGCCACCGCCACCACCCAGGGGGGTATGTCGTGTCCGTCATGTCGAGACACGGCCGTCTCGGACGCCGTTCGATCCAGCTCTACGCCGGACTCGCGCTGTACGGCGCGAGTTCCGCGCTGCTCGTGCGGGCGGGGCTCGGCCTGGAGCCCTGGAACGTGCTCCACCAGGGGCTCGCGGAGCTCACCGGGCTGACCATCGGCGTGGTGTCGATCGTGGTGGGGGCGGCGGTGCTGCTCCTGTGGATCCCGCTGCGCCAGCGCCCCGGACTCGGAACGGTCTCGAACGTCTTCGTCGTCGGCCTCGCCATGGACGGCACGCTCGCGCTCCTCCCGGACGCACGCGCGCTCGCCGTACGGGTGCCGCTCCTGCTCGCGGGCATCGTGCTGAACGGCGTGGCGACCGGTCTGTACATCGCGGCGGACTTCGGGCCGGGCCCGCGCGACGGGCTGATGACGGGACTGCACCGGCGTACCGGCCGCTCGATCCGGCTGATGCGGACGGGGGTCGAGATCGCGGTCGTGGTCACCGGGTTCCTGCTGGGCGGCACCATCGGCATCGGCACGGTGCTGTACGCCGTCTCCATCGGTCCGCTGGCCCAGTTCTTCCTGCGGATGTTCGCCGTCCCCCCGGCATCGGACCGCAGCACGGTCGTTGCCGCCGCGACACCGGAGGGAGCGATACTGCGGGGGTGACCCTCACGACACCGCCCATACGCCACCCCTACCTGGACCATCCGGGGCCCATCGCCTTCGCCCACCGCGGCGGGGCCGCCGACGGGCTGGAGAACACCGTGGCGCAGTTCCGGCGCGCGTTCGAGTCGGGCTACCGGTACATGGAGACCGACGTCCACGCCACGGCCGACGGCCGTCTCGTCGCCTTCCACGACACGACCCTGGACCGGGTCACCGACGGCGCGGGCCGGATCGGGGACCTGCGGTGGGACGACGTACGGCAGGCGCGCGTGGGCGGCCGGGAGCCGGTGCCGCTGTTCGAGGAACTGCTGGAGACCTTCCCCGAGGTCCGCTGGAACGTCGACGTCAAGGCGGAGCCGGCCCTGCGGCCCCTGCTGGACCTGATCGAGCGCACCGACGCCTGGGACCGGGTCTGCGTGGGCTCCTTCTCCGAGGCGCGCGTGCTGCGGGCCCAGCGGCTGGCCGGGCCGCGCCTGGCCACCTCGTTCGGCACCCGGGGGGTGCTCAGCCTGCGGCTGCGGTCCTGGGGGCTGCCCGCCGCGGTGCGCCGGTCCGCCGTCGCGGCACAGGTGCCCGAGGCCCAGTCGGGCGTCCCGGTGGTCGACCAGCGCTTCGTCCGCGCCGCCCACGCGCGCGGGCTGCAGGTGCACGTGTGGACGGTCAACGAACCCGCGCGGATGCACCGGCTCCTGGAGCTGGGCGTTGATGGCATCATGACCGATCACATCGACACGTTGCGCAAGGTCATGGAGGACCGCGGCGTCTGGGTCTGACCGACCCGGGGACCGGCCGGGGCCGCGCCTTCGCACGGCACTTCGGCGGGGAAGCGAGGGCACGGGTGGGCACCGAGACCGTGCGCACAGACACGGCGGACGACACCGCCGGCCGGAAGCGCGAACAGCGCGGCTGGTACTTCTACGACTGGGCGTGCTCGGTCTACTCCACGAGCGTCCTCACCGTGTTCCTCGGCCCGTACCTCACCGCGGTCGCCGAGCGCGCCGCGGACGCCGACGGCTATGTGCATCCGCTGGGCGTCCCGGTGCGAGCCGGCTCCTTCTTCGCCTACTCGGTGTCCCTGTCGGTGATCGCGGCCGTCGTGGTGATGCCGCTCGTGGGCGGTGCCGCCGACCGCACGGGCCGTAAGAAGCCGCTGCTCGCGGCGGCGGCCTACACCGGTGCGGCGGCGACCACCGGCATGTTCTTCCTCTACGGCGACCGGTACCTGCTGGGCGGGGTGCTGCTCGTCGTGGCCAACGCGGCGCAGTCCGTCGCGATGATGCTCTACAACTCCTACCTGCCGCAGATCGCCCCGCCCGACGAGCGCGACGCCGTCTCCTCGCGCGGCTGGGCCTTCGGGTACGCGGCGGGGTCCCTGGTCCTCGTCGCCAACCTGGTGCTGTACACGGCGCACGACTCCTTCGGCCTGTCCGAGACGGCCGCGGTCCGCGTCTGCCTGGCCTCGGCGGGCCTGTGGTGGGGCGCCTTCACCCTCGTACCGCTGCGCCGGCTGCGGGACCGGCACGCGCGCGCGGAGCGGGCGACGGCCCCCGGGCTGTCGCGCGCGGAGCGGGCGACGGCCCCCGGGCTGCGGCAGCTCGTGGACACTGTCCGGGACATGCGCGGCCATCCGCTGACGCTGTCGTTCCTGCTGGCCTATCTGGTCTACAACGACGGTATCCAGACGGTGATCACCCAGGCCTCGGTCTACGGATCCGAGGAGCTGGGACTCGGGCAGTCGACGCTGATCGGGGCCGTGCTCCTGGTTCAGGTCCTCGCCGTGGCGGGGGCGCTGGCGATGGGACGGCTGGCCCGGACGTACGGTGCCCGGCTCACGATCCTCGGCTCGCTGGTGGCCTGGACGGCGACCCTGGCGGCCGGCTACTTCCTGCCCGCGAAGGCCCCGGTGTGGTTCTTCGTGCTGGCCTCCGGGATCGGACTGGTCCTCGGCGGCAGCCAGGCGCTGTCCCGGTCGCTCTTCTCCCACCTGGTGCCGCCGGGCAAGGAGGCCGAGTACTTCGCGGCGTACGAACTGAGCGACCGCGGGATGAGCTGGCTCGGGCCGCTGCTGTTCGGCCTGACCTACCAGCTGACCGGAAGCTACCGTTCGGCGATCGTGTCGCTCGTGGCCTTCTTCGTCATCGGGTTCGTCCTGCTCGCCCGGGTCCCGGTGCGGCGTGCGATCGGCGCGGCGGGGAACCCGGTTCCGGAGAAGATCTAGCTTCGATTTAGCGTTCAAACCCAAAGGGCGGTAGTGTACGCGTTTGGCCTGCCAGGCGTACCGTTACTGCGCGTCAAAGATGCCGAAACGCTGGGTGACATCTGCTAGCAGATGTGACAAACCGGGCGCCTGTGGGTAGAACAAGGGGCGGCTACGACGGCGACGCGTGACCCGGAACGGGACACGGAACGGGAATCTTTACCGCCGACCGGACGTTGACCGGATGACGACGACAGCGACACCTGTCCTGTGGGCGACAAGCCCGGGAGGCACGATTCATGAGTGAGCGAGCTCTTCGCGGTACGCGCCTCGTAGTGACCAGCTACGAGACGGACCGCGGTATCGACCTGGCTCCGCGCCAGGCCGTGGAGTACGCATGCGAGAAGGGGCACCGTTTCGAGATGCCCTTCTCGGTCGAGGCGGAGATCCCGCCGGAGTGGGAGTGCAAGGTCTGCGGGGCCCCAGCACTCCTCGTTGACGGCGACGGCCCTGAAGAGAAGAAGGCCAAGCCCGCGCGTACCCATTGGGACATGCTGATGGAGCGGCGCACCCGTGAGGAGCTCGAAGAGGTCCTCGAGGAGCGCCTGGCGGTTCTGCGCTCGGGGGCGATGAACATCGCGGTTCACCCTCGGGACAGCCGCAAGTCCGCGTAACACGCAGACGACAGAACCGCGGGCGCCGTACATCACGTACGGCGCCCGCGGTTTTTCGTCATGATCTCTCGCGAGGGGCGGTCCGGCGTGCCGCCCGCCCGGCTCAGCGCGTCAGCGGCGGCCGCTGCTCCCCCGCCTCCGGACGGTCCTCGCGGATGACCTCTCCCTGCACCACCTTGCCGTCGGGGCGGTGCATGCGGGCCTGCTGGAAGGCGTCGCCCAGGCTGCCGGGCGTGGCCTTGCGGAGCCTCTTCTCCACGGCACCCTCGGCGTAGCGGCTCACGGCCTTCTGGACCGGCGGGGCCAGCAGCAGCAGACCGGCCACGTCGGAGATCAGGCCCGGAATGATCAGCAGCAGACCGCCGAGCATCATGAGGCCGTTGCCACCGCCGCGCTCGGGCGATCCGCCCCGCTGAAGGGCCTCGTTGAGGCTCTGGAAGGCGCGGCGTCCCGCCCGCTTGATCACCACGGAGCCGCCCACGACGCCGGCCACGAGGAGCAGGAACACGGTGGGCCCCCCGGCCGCGCCCGCGACCAGGGTCAGCAGCCAGATCTCCAGCACCAGCCAGACGGCCACACCGAGCGGCAGGTACCTGCGCAGCCCGGAGCGCCGGGGGCGGGCGGTGTACGGAGAGGTGGGAGCGCCAGTCGTCATGCTCCCAGTGTGCCTGGCGGCGGCTCAGCGCGGGATAAGGGGCTGACCGGGGAAGACGAAGCGGTGCGGACTAGGCCTGCTTGCCCTTGCCGGTGATCTTGTCGACGCGGTCGCCCACGCCCCAGGCGGTGACCCGCCACAGCGCCTCGACGACGATGTTCTTGCTCATCTTGGAGTCGCCCAGCTCGCGCTCGACGAAGGTGATCGGCACCTCGACGACGTGGTAGCCGGCCTTGACCGCGCGCCGCGCCAGGTCGACCTGGAAGCAGTAGCCCTGCGAGGCGACCTCGCCGAGGCCCAGGCCCTCCAGGGTCTCGCGGCGGAAGGCGCGGTAGCCGCCGGTGATGTCGCGCAGCGGCAGGTCCAGGGCGAGGCGGGAGTAGAGGCTGCCGCCGCGGGAGATGAACTCGCGCGACTTCGGCCAGTTCACCACCCGGCCGCCGGGCACCCAGCGCGAGCCGAGGACGAGGTCGGCACTCTTGAGGGCGGTGAGCAGGCGGGGCAGTTCCTCGGGCTGGTGGGAGCCGTCGGCGTCCATCTCCACCAGCACGCCGTAGCCGTGCTCCATGCCCCAGCGGAAGCCCGCGAGGTAGGCGGCGCCCAGGCCTTCCTTGCCCTTGCGGTGCAGCACCTGCACGTGGGCGTCGTCGGCGGCGAGTTCGTCGGCGAGCTTGCCCGTGCCGTCGGGGCTGTTGTCGTCCGCGATGAGTACGTGCGCCTCGGGGACGGCCTTGCGCACCCGGCCGACGATGGTCTTGATGTTCTCCGCCTCGTTGTAGGTCGGAATGATCACCAAGGCCAGGCCGAGCGGACCGAACTGTCGCCCCTGGGCCTTGGCCGCGAGGGTCCCGTCGCCGTCGTTCACTGCTGCCCCTTCAATGTCGTACGCAGGGATCCACCATAGTGGCCGCGGCCTGGCATGACGCGCCGACGCGGTCCCCCGACGGTGTCGATTGCACAAAAGCGGGGTAAGAAGCCCGGTTACGGCACGCGCGTGCCGCGACGGATGGGGGCCCGGCGCCCTTCGGGCCGACCTGGGACCCGCTGGCTGCGGATCGACCGAAAGCCGTTGTCTACTGAGCTCCCGGGCCCCACCCGGGTCACACCTGGCCGACCGGCTGGAACGTTCCCCGTCGGCGCGGGCGCTGAGCCTGGCTCCCAGTGGCGGTGCCCCGGTGCGGCACACCGTCCCTGACCCAGCGGCGCTGCGACGAGTTGCGTGAACACTCCCCGGTCGGGCGTCCGGTGGTGGACTCGGCCGAACCTACCGGCCCCCGGCCGCCGACTGTCAACACTCCCCTGACCTGCGCGGACAGCGACTTCCCCGCGGTGCGGGCGGAGGATGCGCAGGTCGGGCGACGCGGCGGCCGGGATCGGCCGCCGCCGCGCCACCCCGGTAGATCACTCGCCCGGCCGTACGAAAACCGTCCGCCCGCCCACCACGGTCCGCAGGCAGACCGGCAGCTCACGGCCCGGGGTGAGGTCGGGCAGGCCGGGGGTGCCGGAGCGGGGATCCGTCGACCAGCGGGCGACCCGGTCGTCGGGTGCCTGCACGACCAGTTCGCCGGTGCGCCAGACGGCGTAGTCGGCGGGCGCACCGGGCACCAGGACCCCCGCGTCGTCCCGTCCCACGGCCCGCCAGCCGCCGCGCGTGTGCGCGGTGAAGGCGGCGCGGACGGAGATGCGGTGCTCGGGCGTGTGGTGGAAGGCCGCGGCACGGACCGTGCCCCACGGGTCGAGCGGGGTGACCGGGCTGTCGGAGCCGAAGGCGAGGGGCACACCGGCCCGCAGCAGGGCCGCGTAGGGGTTGAGGGTGCGGGCCCGCTCGGCGCCGAGGCGCTGGGCGTACATGCCGTCCTCGCCGCCCCACAGGGCGTCGAAGGCGGGCTGGACGGAGGCGATCAGACCCAGCTCGGCGAAGGCGGCGACGGTGCCTGGCGTGAGCATCTCGGCGTGCTCGACGCGGTGGCGGGCGGCCCGGACGCGGGCGAGGCCGACCTTGTCGGCGGCCGCGCGCAGGCCCTCGACGACTGCGGTCACGGCGGCGTCGCCGATGGCGTGGAAGCCGGCCTGGAGACCCGCCTCGGTGCAGGCGACGACATGGGCGGCGACGGCGTCGGCGTCCAGGTAGGCGGTGCCGCTGTGGCCGGCGTCGGCGTACGGCTCGTGCAGGCAGGCGGTGTGCGAGCCGAGGGCGCCGTCGGCGAAGAGGTCGCCGGCCGCGCCCGTGGCTCCGAGCTCGCGTGCCCGGGTCACGCCCTCGTCGCCCTGCTCGGCCCAGTAGCCGACGACGCGGGGCCCGGGGATCTCGCCGGCGAGCCGCAGCAGGGCGCTGAAGTCGTCCGCGGAGGAGATTCGCGGGCCGCCGCACTCGTGCACCGAGCCGATGCCGAGGGAGGCCGCGTGGGCCAGGGCGGTGCGCTGGGCCTCGGCGCGCTGGGCGGGGGTGATGGCGGCGAGGGCGGCCTCGCGCACGGTGTGGTGGGCGTCCGCGGTGAGCGGGGCGTCCTCGCGCGGGACGTCGCCGGACACCAGGGCCAGCAGGGCCGTGGTGACGACCGCCGAGTGCACGTCGATGCGGGAGAGGTACAGCGGGCGGCCGCCGGTGGCCTCGTCGAGCTCCGCACGCGTCGGCGGCCGGCCGCCGGGCCAGCGGGCGGCGTCCCAGCCGTGGCCCAGCAGCACCCGGTCGCCGGGGCGGGCGGCGGCGAACTCCCGGACCAGGGCGAGGGCCGCGTCCAGGGACGGGGCCGTGGACAGGTCGAGGCCGGTCAGGGCGAGGCCCGTGGCGGTGGTGTGCACATGGGCGTCGGTGAAGGCCGGCGTCACCAGGGCGCCGTCGAGGTCGACCACCTCGTCCACCCCGTCGGCGAAGGCGTCGGCGGCGCCCTCGGAACCGACCCAGGAGACCTGGCCGCGCTCCACCACCATCGCGGTCGCGAAGGGGTCGGCGGGGCTGTGCACCTCCCCGCGGCGCAGCAGGACGGTCTTGGGCTCGGCGGACTGCTCACTCATGTCCGACAGTCTCTCGCGTGCGCGGGGCGCCGCGGGCACCGGGGCGGCGCGCCGGGAGGGGCGGGACGCCGGGTCACGCGGCGTCCCGGGTTCAGATCCTCGGCGGCCTGGCCTCGTACGGCGTCGACAGGGCCACCGTCGTGCGGGTGGAGACCCCGGCCAGGGAGCGCAGCCGGGCCAGCAGCTCCTCCAGCTCGTGCGGGGTGGCCACGCGCACCTTGAGGATGTAGTTCTCGTCACCGGCGACGCTGTGGCAGGCCTCGATCTCCGGGACGCCGGCCAGGCGTTCCGCGATGTCGTCGGGGGCGCTGGGGTCGAAGGGTTTCACCGAGATGAACGCGGTGAGCGGCAGCCCCACGGCCTCCGGGTCGACCACCGCGGCATAGCCGCGGATGACTCCACGCTGTTCGAGCCGGCGCACCCGCTGGTGCACGGCCGACGTGGACAGGCCCGTGGCCTTGCCCAGGTCTGTGTAGCTCATCCGCCCGTCCTTGACGAGCAGCTGCACGATCTGACGGTCCAGCTCCTCCATGGCGCCAAAACCTACCGTGCGCTTGATCTCCTCGGATAGCCGAGAGCGCAGGTCATGGCCGGTTCGATACAAAAAGCACCACGTCGGTCCCCTCTCCGGGCACCTGCGCACGGCATGTGACGAACACCACATGGCTGGAACCGGCTCTGTGATGTTCTCGTGATTACCGCCGAGGGCTGACGGGAAGTGCTTGGTGTGGTCGAGGCCGCAGTGCCTTCACGGCCCAGCCTTAGGGGGAGAATCCCATGCAGAGTGTCAACCGCCCTGGTCGCTCCACGCCCAAGCGGCAGCAGCCGGTCGTCGAGCCCGAGCCGGAGGGCGTCGAACCCGACGCCCTCGACGAGGAACTCGACACGTACGACACCTTCGAGATGTACCGGGTGATCTGCCCGGACTGCGCGCAGCCGATCGCGCTGCTGGCGGACGAGGAGGCACTGCCGGAGCACGCCCTGTGCGCCTCGCCGTGGAACCCGTTCGGGCTCACGGTCTGCGCGGGCACGGGCCGTGCGGCGGCCGAGGCCCGCCCCGCGGACGAGGACTTCACACCGCAGGAGCAGGACACCGCCCTGCTGCTGACGCTCCCCCAGGGCCTGGACTGGCGGACGCAGCCCTTCTCGCACGTCGGTGGCCCCGGCTCGCGCCCGATGCGGGTGGCGGAGATGCGCCGCCAGGCTGCCTGAGGCTCCTGCCGGAGGGCCGGCTCAGTACCGGTAACTGCCCTGCACCATGGCGCGCAGACTGTCGTGGTGCAGGATCAGTGCGTCCGGGTCCGCCGGGACGTCGACCTCCCCGAAGTACGCCTGCCGGTAGGCGATGCGCAGCATGACGATCGCGTGCCGCAGTGCGGCGTAGAGGGTGTAGAAGTCCATGTCCCGGGGGGTGTGGCCGGTCAGCCGGGCGTAGCGGGCCTCGACGCTGTCGCGGCGCAGGAGGCCGGGCAGCCCCCGTTGCCCGGAGCCGGTCGTCAGATCGTGGAAGAAGCGGTGCAGGTAGATCGTCCAGCCGAGGTCCACCTCGCGCGGGGCGAGCGCCGCCATCTCCCAGTCCAGTACGGCGACGGGGTCGAAACCGTCGTAGACGATGTTGCCGATGCGCGCGTCGCCCCAGTTCAGCACGGCGTCACCGGGATCGCGGGGCCACAGCTGCTCCAGCCGGTCGAAGGCGGCCTCGATGAGGGGTGAGCGGGCCAGGCCGTCGATCACCCACGCGTAGTAGGCGCGTTGGGCGGTCACGTGCCGGCGCAGTGCGTCGCCCTCGCCGGGCAGGGTGAGGAACCGGGCCTCGCCGACGGGCACTTGGTCGTGCAGGCGGGCCAGCAGCCCGATGGTCGCGGCCTCCAGCCGCTCGCGCTCGGCGTCGGTCGCCGTGTACAGCCAACTGCCCTCGTACGTGTACGGCATGACGTCCGGCGGCACGCGTCCCTCGGCCCGCGCCATGACGAAGAACGGTGCTCCGAGCGGGCCCGGATCGTCCTCGAGCCAGAGCGTCCTGGGCACGGGCACGTCCGTGTGCTCGGCCACCAGGCGCAGCGTGCGGTACTGGCGGGCCATGTCGTACTCCGGGAACACCGTGTAGGCCGCCGGGTCCGCGGCGAGGCGCAACGCGCAGGCCCGCACCGGGGTTCGCGGGTGGTCGATGTCGAACAGCAGGGTCTCGCTGGACATGCCGTTGGAGGCCGGGACGGTCACGCCGGTGGCCTCGGCGCCGGGCAGTCGGGTGCCGAGCCAGGCGGTCAGGCGCCGGGCCAGGTCGCCGGGGTCGCGGGTGGTGGTGCGGGGACGTGGTGCGGTGGCCATCTCGTCCTCCTTCAGGGGGCGACCGAGTCGAATCCGGTGAAGCCGCTCGGGTCGTGCCGGCCGAAGGTGCCGTGCTCGAAGATCCCGTATCCGGTCCGCCCGTCGAGCCGGAATCGGGCGGAGTGGTCGGTGACGCCGTAGGCGGCGAGGGGGTCGGGCGACGTCAGGTCGTAGGTACGGCGGTCGGTCCAGCCCCGGCCCCGCCAGGTCCCGTGCTGCCAGTCGCCGGCGGGCGGGTAGCCCGCGCCGATCGCGAGCGGGGAGGAGGTGAGGATCTCCACCTCCAGGGTCCGCGGTTCGCGCGGGTCGCCGAGGTGGACGACGGCGTGCTCGGGGTGGCGGGTGCCCGGGCGGTAGCCGATGTCGGTGTACGGCCAGCCGAGCTGGCGGTCGCGCCGGCCGGGGCGGACGAGGGTGGCGTCGCTGAGGGAGCGGTGGCCGTCGGCGTCCTCCTGGGTGACGACCATCAGGAAGCGGTCCTCGAAGGCGGCCGGGCACCAGATCCAGTGGAAGCCCTCGGCGGGGTGGTCCTCGGCGAGCCGGCCGCCCTCCTCGCCCGGTATCGGGCGCACACCCCAGCTGCGGTCCCGGGTGCCGGTCCAGCCGTCGGCGGAGACGGCGAGCTCCTCGCCGGCCGCCCGGATGACGCCCGCGACCTTCCCGGCCTGGACGAAGCGCCGGCCCTCCAGGGTGAGCCGGTCGCCCCGGCGCTGGAGGTGGTGCGGCTCCCACAGGGCCGGGAAGGCGGCCGTCCAGGTGAGGTCGTAGGCGAGCGGCTCGTCCTCGCAGACCAGGCGCAGGCGGCGCAGCGGCTCCTGGACCTCGATGCGCAGCGGCCCGACGGCGAGGCGCGTCCGGTCCTCGCCGAGGGCGTCCGAGGCGCGGACGGCGTGCAGGACGTCCCCGGTGCGGAGGGTGGCGTAGGCGTCGATCACCCCCAGGTTGGGGTAGACGCCGAGGCCGAGGATGAGCAGGGCGCGGCCCGTGTGGTCGAGGACGTGGAAGATGCAGCGGTCGTAGGCGTTGCGGTCCCCGGTCGCCACGTGCTTCATGGACAGCGGCACCTGGTGCACGGGGTACTCGTCGAGCGGTACGGGTCGGTCGTCGTCGGCCACGGACACCCCCCCTGGAGACAGTCCGCTGACGGTACGTCAGATGACCCGAGACGGCCAGAGGAGGGAGCGGACGTCGGCGGTGAACGCACGCGCGATTCGGCCGGGGGGTAACTCGCGGCGCCCGCGCCACGTTCTTGGGGCATGACCCCCTTGCACACGGTCACCGGGCGTCCGCGCCGCATCTTCGTGCCTCGCCCGGCGGAATCGGTTCCGCCGCCGCCTCCCCCGCAGGACCCACCCATCTACCGCGATCTCCTGCGGGTCTGGGCCGACGGGGGCCGCACCCTGCCGGGCCGCCACGACCCGGAGTGGGTCAGGCTGGCGGCCCCCACGGTCCTGCGGGGTCAGTTCAGCGAGCCTCGGGTCCCGCCACGTGACGGGCGATGACCATCCGCTGGATCTGGTTGGTGCCCTCGACGATCTGCAGCACCTTGGCCTCGCGCATGTAGCGCTCGGCCGGGAAGTCGGCGGTGTAGCCGTAGCCGCCGAGTATCTGCACGGCGTCCGTGGTGACCTTCATGGCCGTGTCGGTGCAGTGCAGCTTGGCCATGGCGGCCTGCTTGGCGAAGGGCCTGCCCGCGTCGCGCAGCCGGGCCGCGGCGAGGTAGAGGGCGCGGCCGGCCTCGATCTGGGTCGCCATGTCGGCGATCATGAAGCGCAGGCCCTGGAAGTCGGCGATGGGCCGGCCGAACTGCCGGCGCTCGGTGGCGTAGGCGACCGCCTCGTCGAGCGCGGCCTGGGCGAGGCCGATGGCGCAGGCCGCGATGCCCAGCCGGCCGGAGTCGAGGGCGGCCAGGGCGATGGCGAAGCCCTGGCCCTCCTCGCCGATGCGCCGGCCGTCGGGGACCCGAACGCCGTCGAGGTGGACCTGGGCGGTCGGTGAGCCCTTCATGCCCATCTTCTTCTCGGGGAGCGCGCCGCTCAGCCCCGGTGCGTCACCGGGCACGAGGAAGGCGGTGATCCCGCGCGGGCCGTCCTCGCCCGTGCGCGCCAGCACCGTGTAGAAGTCGGCGATGCCGCCGTGCGTGATCCAGGCCTTCGTGCCGTCGATCACCCATCCGTCGCCGTCCCGGACGGCCTTCGTGCGCAGGGAGGCCGCGTCCGAGCCCGAGGCGGGCTCGGAGAGGCAGTACGCGCCGAGCAGGCCGCCGCCGAGCATGGCGGGCAGGTGCTCGACCTGCTGCTGCTTGGTGCCGTAGCCGGCGAGCGCGTGGCAGGCGAGGGTGTGCACGCTGACGCCGAGACCGACGGTGAGGCGGGCCGAGGCCAGCTCCTCCAGGACCTGGAGGTACACCTCGTAGGGCTGGTCGCCGCCGCCGTACTCCGAGTCGTACGGCAGGCCGAGCAGGCCGGAATCGGAGAGCAGGGTGAAGACCTCGCGCGGGAAGCGTCCCGCGTCCTCCTCCTCGGCCGCCTTCGGCGCGATCTCGCGCTGGGCGATCTCCCGGACGAGTGCGAGCAGATCCCTCGACTCCTCCGTCGGCAGTTGACGCTCCACCGGCTGCGGGTCGCGGTCGGACATGGCGTCGGTCTCCTCCCTGTTCGGGCACCAGCGGTAGGCCCGTGGGTGGGGGCGGCTCCGCCTGATCGTTCGGGTTGCCGAAGGCGCCCGCCTCCGGGTCTCGGAAGCTGCTGACCAGCGGCTGCGCTGTGAGTATGCCCGATCGGCGTGCTCGCGTCACCAGTTAACGACCGCTTACTTCGGAGTTCCGGCGGCGAATTTCCGACAGCCCCGGATTGGTCCGAACCATTGACCTAGTGGTCTAGTCCTCCTACTGTGCATGACCAACGCTTTACCGCGTTCATGCCAATCGGCGCGCGTCCCCCTCCCCCCACGAGGAGACACACCGATGCACACTCCCCACCGTCCCCGCGCCCGGTTCCGGGCGCTCGTCGCCGCCGCGTGTGCCACCGTCCTCGGCGCCGGGCTGCTCGCCGGCGCGGGTACCGCGACCGCGGCCGCCCCGGCGGCGCCCCGGGCGAAGGCCGGCTCCAAGGTCGTCGGCTACTTCACCGAATGGGGCACCTACGACCGCAAGTACTACGTCAAGAACATCGAGACCTCGGGCTCCGCGGCCCGGCTGACGCACATCAACTACGCGTTCGGCAACGTCACCGGCGGCAAGTGCGCGCTCGGCGACTCCTACGCGGCGACCGACCGCGCCTACACCGCCGCCGAGTCCGTCGACGGCGTCGCCGACACCTGGGACCAGCCGCTGCGCGGCAACTTCAACCAGCTGCTCAAGCTGAAGAAGAAGCACCCCTGGCTGAAGGTCCTGTGGTCCTTCGGCGGCTGGACCTGGTCCAGCGGCTTCGGGGAGGCCGCGAAGAACCCGGCCGCCTTCGCCCAGTCCTGCTACGACCTGGTCAAGAACTCCAAGTGGGCGGGTGTCTTCGACGGCATCGACATCGACTGGGAGTACCCGAACGCCTGCGGGAACACCTGCGACACCAGCGGACGGGAGGCCTTCAAGAACGTGATGGCCGCGCTGCGGTCGAAGTTCGGCTCCGGCAGTCCGGTCACCGCCGCGATCACGGCCGACGCCACCGGCGGCGGCAAGATCGACGCGGCGAACTACGCGGGCGCCGCGCGTTACGTCGACTGGTACAACCCGATGACGTACGACTACTTCGGCGCCTGGGACGCCACCGGCCCGACCGCCCCGCACTCTCCGCTGAACTCGTACGCGGGCATCCCCAAGGCGAACTTCCACACCTCCGCGACCATCTCCAAGCTCAGGGGGCTCGGCATCCCGGCCGCCAAGCTGCTGCTCGGCATCGGCTTCTACGGGCGCGGCTGGACCGGGGTCAGCCAGACGGCCCCCGGCGGTACCGCGACCGGACCGGCGGCGGGCACGTACGAACAGGGCATCGACGACTACAAGGTGCTCAGGACGAAGTGCCCCGCGACCGGCACGGTGGGCGGCACGGCCTACGCCAAGTGCGGCAGCAACTGGTGGAGCTACGACACCCCGGCGACCATCGGCACCAAGATGGCGTACAAGGACCAGCAGGGCCTCGGCGGCACCTTCTTCTGGGAGCTGAGCGGCGACACCGCGGGCGGTGAGCTGATCAGGGCCATCCACTGACCCGGCCCACGGGGGGCGAGGGAGCGGAGGACCACGAGCCTCCGCTCCCTCGTGCGCGTCAGACGTCCCGGCGGGCCGCCGACGGGGCCGGGTGGGCCGGGTCGAGCTCCTCGATGGCGCGCAGGGCTCCCCCGAGCGTCTTCACCAGCAGCTCGCGCATGGCGTCGCGGGACAGTTCGGGCCGCGCGATCCAGTCGAGGGTGGCGCCCTCCACACTGCACACCCAGGCGAGCAGGCCCATCCGGGCCAGCGGGGCGATGTCGGTGCGGCCGTACGCCCCCTCGGCGATGGTGGCGACGATCGCCTCGCGCACCCCGTTCCGGACGGCGTGCACCTCGGCGTCGAAGCCGACGCCCCCGCTGACGATGGTGCGGTAGGCGGCCTGATGGTGCTCGGCGTAGCGCAGATAGCTGTCGACCGTGCGCTGGACCCGGTCCTTGGCGGGCAGCTCGGTGCCGCTCGCCGCGAAGGAGACGAGGTCGGCCACGGAGTCCTGGATGATGGCCAGGTAGTAGCCGCGCTTGGACCGGAAGTAGTAGTAGATCAGCCCCTTGGCGACATGCGCCTGGCGGGCTATGTCGTCCATGGAGAGCGCGTCGTAGGACGTATCCGCGAACAACTTCCGTCCGATGGCGATGAGTTCGGCACGGCGCGCCGTGGATCGCTCGGTGCCGCCCACCCGGGGACGGGCGGCGGCACGCTGCTGAGGCATATTCACTTTCGACCCTGGTCCGGTAGGTCGGTGGGACAGCCGCAGTATGTCAGAACATGCCGGCCGGGTGAGGGGCCGGGTCAGAGCAGCCCGAGCCGGGTCACGAGCATCGCGACCACCACGACGAGGACCCAGCCCATGACGTGCTCGAGGATCTTCGGGCCGTCCTCCTGGGGGCCGCCGGTGCGGACGCGGGTGGCGGTGGCGGGGTGTGCGGTCATGGCTTCTCACAGAGGTCGGACGTACGGAGTGGAGTCCCCCCACCCATTTGTCCACCTTGCCACCCGCGACGGCGTTCGCGGCGGAGACGTTGCTCACACGGGCCGGGTCAGCGCACTCCCACCGCGGCGAGCGCCTTGCGCTGGCGGGGGCTCGGGTGCGCGGGGAAGTAGAGGTAGCAGACCCCGCCCGTGCCCGAGGACACACCGCCGGAGGCGTTGTACCGCTTGGTGCGCAGCCAGATGTTCTCGAACTCCTGGCGCAGGTAGACCCGCCGTACCGCGTCGTCGCCCGGCGAGGCCGGGTCGTTGGCGATCACGTCGCCGTCCGCGGTGAAGCCGATGACCGTCATCAGGTGCCCGGAGGTGCCGTAGCCCGCGCCGGTCAGCTCGGTCTTGAGGAAGGACTGGGACGTTATGGCCGGGATGCCGGCGGCGACCAGGGTCTCCAGGTCGGTCAGCGAGGCGAGCCGGGTGACCACGCCCTGCAGACCGTGGAAGGTGGCCGCGTAGGCGGCGTTGAAGGGCCAGTTGCCGCAGCCCTCGTACTGGTGGTCGTAGGTGAAGCGGGCCGCGTGGTCGACCTGCGGGTCGGCGTAGGACGGGTCCACCCAGGACAGCTGCTCGGGTGTGAGCCGGCCGCCCCAGTACTCGATGATCATCTGTGAGGAGGTGGGGCTGCACCAGGCCTCGCCGCCGTTGTCGTACTGCGGGTACTGCCCCTTGTGGATCTCCTGCGAGTAGCGCGGTACGGCCAGCTCCTGGGCGAGGCCCGGCGTGGAGGCCGGGACCGTGAAACGGTCGGGGATGTCGGAGCCCATGGCCCCGAGCCGCCACACCGTGGGCGTCAGACGCGTGCCGGGCCTGCGGTAGAGGGTGAGCCGCAGCCGGTACGCCGTCAGCCGCAGACCGGTGCTCGCGTCGTCGATGGAGAAGGTGTCCGTCCAGATGGTGCTCCTGCCGTCCGTCTGGTCGTCCACGGAGGTCCGCTTGATGTCCTGGTCGCCGGCCGCCCACCGGCCCATCACGTACCAGGGGGTGTCGGTGCCGTCCGAGTACGTGCCCCGCAGCTCGACCTGGATCCAGGTGCCGTCCGGGGTGTGGGCGTTCCAGGAGGCGACGACCTCGGTGGCCGGGACGGTGAGCCGGTGCACGCCCGAGGTCCAGGTGGCGTACTCCCAGGTGGCGGTGGTGCCGGTGTGCGGGTCGGTGTAGTCGCTGCGGCCGACGGGGACGGCGATCACGACGCCCGGGCGGGCGCCCGGGACGGCCCGGGTGCCCTCGGATACGCCGGAACGCCACTCGTGGTGGGTGGTCCAGGCGTGGTAGTCGATCGGGCGGGCCGGCGTCGGGCCCGAGGCCCGGGTCCGGGCGGCGGTCGGCTGTGCGCTGGCGGTGGTGGCCGTCGCGCCGGTCACCGCGGCGGCGACGGCGACGGCCAGGACGGTTCTGCGGGACGGCTGTTCGGCTCTGCTCATGGGCGCTTTGACCCCCAGGGGTGCGAGTCGGGGCTGGTCCGGTGCACGGTGTGTGCGCCAACTATGGATCAGGCGGCATGCCCCTGCCAGCACTTCCGCACATGCGGCGCGATGAATATTGGTCTGCGCCACTGAAAGGGCTTTCTCGGGGGTGGGGTCGATCTTCCACGACGGTGGCGGAGGGCCTGGGGGGAGATTCCCGCCAGGTGCATGAAGGCCCCGGCGCGTGCGGGTTGCCGCGCGCCGGGGCCGGGGTGATCGAGGGGTCGGGACGACCGGGCCGAGCCGAGACGGCGGGGGAGTCGTGGGGGTCGGCCGCCGGATCAGGGGGGCAGGTCAGACCAGGTCCATGGCGGCCACCTCGTCCGGGCGGCCGTAGCTGACCGGGCCCTGGAAGCGGCGGCGGGCCTTGGCGAACCACCACACCGTGGCCACGAGCAGGACGGCGGCGAGGGCGATCGGCGCGTAGTTGAAGGAGTCGACGGTGATCGGCGACGCCTGCGGCAGCATGAACAGCACGCTGCTCAGCAGGATCCAGATCACCGCGAGCCAGCCGATCGGCCGGCCCCAGCGGCCCAGGTGCCAGGGCCCGGGCCGGAACGCGTCGCCCAGCCTGAGCCGCAGGAAGATCGGCACGGCGTAGGCGAGGAACAGGCCGACCACGTTGACGCTGACGATCGCGGTGAACGCCGTGTGCGACCACCAGCCGGGCACCACCAGGACCAGCGAGCAGCCCACCGCGAGCCACACCGCCTTCACCGGCGTACGGGTGCGCAGCGAGACCGAGTGCCACCAGCGGGAGCCCGGCATGGCGCCGTCCCGCGAGAAGGCGAAGATCTGCCGGGTGTTGCTGGTGAGGTTGGCCAGACCGCAGAAGAGCATCGCGCCGATGACGATGAGGAGCAGAACCTTGGCGGCACCCAGACCGAGCCCGTCGATGAGGATCTGGACGGGCGGCGTACCCGAACCGGCCACCTTGGCGTAGTCACCGATGCTGTAGACCAGTGCGAGCATCAGGATCAGTCCGGTGATCGCCGAATAGCCGATGGCCCGGGTGATCCCCTTCGGGGCGTTGACCGTCGCGCCGACCGTTTCCTCGGACATGTGGAAGCTGCCGTCGAACCCGGTGAAGGTCCAGCTGGTGACCAGCAGGCCGAGCATGCCGCCGTAAAGCCCGTTCGTGAAGCCGGTGTTGTTCTCGAAATGCGTCACGAAGGACGCCGACTGATGCTGATCGGGCATCACTACGAGTGCGCCCACGATCACGACGAGTCCGATCAGCAGCCACCACACGGAAATCCGGTTCAGTACGGCGACGAGCTGGACGGTGTAGGTGTTGGCGAGCCCCTGGAGCACGATGACCAGGGCCGTGATCAGCACCGTCTGGTGCACGGTCGGCTGATAGGAGGGCCACTGCAGCTGCACGAACGCCTGGATGAAGGTGGCCGCCGCATAGCCGGTGGCGGCGGTGCCGCCGATCTGGCCCACGAAGTTCAGCCAGCCGGTGAACCACGACCAGGCGCCCTTGTGCCGCTTGGCGAGTTTACCGGCCGAGAAATACAGCGCCCCGCTCGTCGGATAGGCGGAGGCGACTTCCGCCATGGCCGCGCCGATGAGCAGCACCATGACGGACACGCCTATCCAGCCGAACACGAGAATGCGGGGGCCGCCCGCATTCATACCGAATCCGAAGGACGAGAAAATACCCGAGAGGATATTGATGATGGTGAAGGAGATCGCGAAATTGTCGAACGCCTTGAAGCGCCGCGTGAGTTTCCGCGGATAACCCATCGCGTGCAGGGTCGCGTCGTCGTCGAGCACGACCGGGGCGTCGCCCGCGCGGGCCTCGGTCCGCGGCGTCGATGTCCGTTCCGACACAGATCGGCCTTTCTCTCCGGGGGAAGGTGGGGGGACGTGCGGGGTCAGGCCGGTCCGGGCACGGGCAGTCCGCAGGTGCGCCGGGCCCGGGAAAGCTGCTCGACGGGGTCGCCGAAGGCACTCCAGGGCATGCGCGAGGCGTACGGACCCATCGCCGCGAACACGGCCCGGGCCTCGAACTCGCGCTGGGCCATGACCAGCGCGTGCGCGAGGTAGGCCAGGTCGAGCACCGGGGTGAAGCGGTAACCGGCGACCGCCGGCAGCCAGTTGTGGTAGATCGCGAGCGCGGTGGAGCGCCACTGGGGCTGTTCCCAGACCCGGTCGGCGAGCAGCTGGGTCGGGTTGTAGCTCTCCACCAGGGCCACCAGGGGCAGCAGCCGGAGGACGGAGTCGGCGGGCGCCCGCTGGCTGAGGAAGGCGGCGACGTCCCAGGCGGCGTTGACCGAACCGCCGTGCCGCGTGAAGAAACAGGACAGAAAGCGGTGGTGGGCCTCGCGGTGCCAGGGGTCCAGGGAGAGGACGTGCGCGAACAGCCGCCAGGGGCCGGGCGGCGCGGTGAGCAGCCCCTGCGGGGCCGGGTCGCGCAGCCGGTGCAGCCGGGCCATGGCCAGCTTGGCGACCCAGGGGGTGGGATCCCGGGGAGCCGCGGCGGCGGCCCGGTCGCAGGCCGTCAGCGCGATCCGCTCCAGGGCCTGCGCACGGTCGTCCCGCTGGTCGGCGGCCCGCAGGGCGCGCTGCACCGCGACCCGGGCCCACAGGAGCGCCGCCTCGGGCGACGGCTCCTCGTCCAGCCAGCGCTCGACCAGGTCGGTGCCGGCCGCCTCGGAGGCCAGGACGAGTGAGCGGTGGGCACGCAGGGCGAAGTCGGAACGCGTCTCGGCGAGCGCCTCGTGCGCGTGCCGATATCGTCCGGCGCGCACATCGACGCAAACGCTTGCCAGGACACGGTCGTCGGCCGCCGGGTGCCACACATACTGCCCTTCGAATAACTCCGCGGCCATCTCCACCCGTCCGTCCCCGTTCGACGCGTCGCAGTTGCGCAGAAGGCACCTTACTCAGCGGCGGGCGCACCCGGAACGCCGAATTCGACATATCGGTCAGGGGATTCGGATTGTTTATCGGGAACATTGACTGGCCGCCAGCCGATGGTTCAAATTGCGACGTCCTTTGGCCCGATCCCGTGGGTGGTCCGGGCGTCGCGGGCGCCGTCACTACACTGTTTCCGTAAAACCCCCACACGGCACCACACCTCGGGAATCACCATTCACGACCTCGCCGCCCGGCTGCGCGGGCTTCCCCCCTCCCTGGGGCCGGTCCGGCTGATCGGCGTCGACGGGCACGCCGGCTCCGGGAAGTCGACCTTCGCCGGCCGGCTGGCGGCCGCGCTCGGCGGGGCACCGGTGCTCCGCCTCGACGACATCGCGAGCCACGATCAGCTCTTCGCGTGGACCGACCGGCTCATGACCCAGGTGATCCACCCGCTCGCCCGCGGTGAGAGCGCGTCCTGCACCCCGTACGACTGGCGCACCCGCACGTTCGGCGCGCCGCGGCCGCTGCCGGCGGCGCCCGTGGTGCTGATCGAGGGCGTCGGGGCCGGCCGGCGGGCACTGCGGCCGTATCTGGCGCGGCTGCTGTGGATGGAGCTGCCGCCGGAGGAGTCCTGGGCGCGGGGCCGCTCGCGCGACGGGGCGGAGCAGCGGGAGTTCTGGGACGGGTGGATCCGGGCGGAGCAGGCGCACTTCGCCACCGACCCCTCACGCCCCCATGCCGATCTGCTGGTACTGCAGATAGCGGAGGGGTACGAGGTACTTCCGGGGCCCGGATCGTCGCCCGGACCGGACCACATCGCTACCCAGAGTGAGGGACCACCGGCGATGTGGTGAAGGTGTGAAAACGCCCGTGGCCCAACTTCTCCGAGTGCCTCAACTTCGCTTGACCCACAGCCCGTACAGGACTTACGTTCTGAATGTGCGGCCATTCGGAGCCGCCCCTCAGACGCGAAGCCCCCGGTTGTTCCCCCGTGATCGGGGGCTTCGTTCTGTCCGCGGCCGGATTTCCGGGCGCCGCGCGCACCGATCCGTTCACCCTCGGTCACCGAATCGTGTGCGCCCCGTCTGCTCCCACCTCCCCCGACGGCCTGTGCGGCACCCTTCGGAACGCGGTCTCCCCGCGGGTACGATGCCCTCGGTGCGACCTTCGAGCTGCTGCCTCGAGCACCTGCAACTCCGGTCCGCGGCACGGCGGTTCGACGGCGGCGGCCGTCGGATGCCTGCCCGGTGGTGAACCACGGGGACACGGTCTGTGGGGGGACGGGATGGACTTCGGCACGCAGGGCCCCGAGGCCCCGGCCGATCTTGCCTGGCTGCGGGGTGTGGACGCCTACACGGTGGGTGCCTACCCGCAGGCCGAGGAGGAGTTCCGCACCGCGGTGCGGATGGATCCGGGCATGGCGGACGCCTGGCTCGGGCTGCACGCACTGCGCGTCGACACGACGACCGCGCTGCTGCGGATGTTCCGGCACCGCGAGCGCTTCGGGGAACAGCGGGCCCGGCACCGCAGGACCCTCAACTCCTGGTACTGGCTGGGCTGGTGGGTGCAGCCGGTGCTGGAGAGCCCGCGGGACCTGCTGCTCGCGCACGCCTCGCACTGGCTGGACGGCCGGCATGTGCCGGAGCTGGACCGGGCCCTCGCCGGGCTGCCCCCGGTCGACACCGACCCGCAGGTCCGCTTCCTGCACGCCTGTCGTGCCTATCTGGTCAAGGACTGGGAGCAGCTGGTCCGGCACACCGATCCGCTGCTGGACGAAACCCTGCTCGGCATCGAGGCCGGCCTGTTCGGCGGCATGGCCCGGGTCCGGCTGGAGATGTACGGACAGGCCGAGCCGCTGCTCGCCGCTGCGCTGATGCGCTGCCGCAGCGAGCAGCCGCAGCGCAAGGAGCTGCGGTACTGGCTGGCGCGCGCCCACGAGGGGACCGGCCGCTCGGCCGCCGCCCTCCCGCTGTACCGCGCGGTGCACCGGGTCGACCCGGCCTTCATGGACACCTCGGCCCGGCTCGCCGCGATCGCCGAGGGCGACGGGTACGACGACGCCGATCTCGCCGCGATCACCCTGACCGGTGCCGGGCAGGACACCGCGGACGGGCCCGACCTCTTCGATCCGGTGTTCGGCATGGAGGGCCGTGATCTGCGGCTGCCCGAGCCCGACCTGCCGACCGGGCCCCTGCCGTCGGTGACCGATCCGGTGGTGCGGGTGAAGACCGGGGTGAGCTCCTCGGCGATCCCCGCCGGGCCGACCGATCCGGCGCTGCTGGAGGAGGCCCTCGCCGAGCTGGAGCGGATGGTGGGGCTGGAACCGGTCAAGCGCCAGGTCAAGGCGTTGTCCGCGCAGCTGAACATGGCCCGGCTGCGGGCCGGGCAGGGGCTGCCGGTGCAGCCGCCGAAGCGGCACTTCGTCTTCTCCGGGCCGTCCGGCACCGGCAAGACCACGGTCGCGCGCATCCTCGGACGGGTGTTCTACGCCCTCGGCCTGCTCGGCGGGGACCACCTGGTGGAGGCCCAGCGGGCCGACCTGGTCGGCGAGTACCTCGGACAGACGGCCGTGAAGGCCAACGAGCTCATCGACTCCGCGATCGGCGGGGTGCTGTTCGTGGACGAGGCGTACTCCCTGTCCAACTCCGGGTACGGCAAGGGGGACGCGTACGGCGACGAGGCCCTGCAGGTGCTGCTGAAGCGGGCCGAGGACAACCGCGACCATCTGGTGGTGATCCTGGCCGGGTATCCGGAGGGCATGGACCGGCTGCTGGCGGCGAACCCGGGGCTGTCCTCCCGCTTCACGACCCGGGTGGACTTCCCCTCCTACCGGCCGCAGGAGCTCACCGACATCGGCAAGGTGCTGGCGGCCGACAACGGTGACCGGTGGGACGGGGAGGCGCAGGAGGAGCTGCGGTCGATCGCCGGGCACGTGGTCGATCAGGGGTGGATCGACGAGCTGGGCAACGGGCGGTTCCTGCGGACCCTGTACGAGAAGAGCTGTGCGTACCGGGATCTGCGGCTGTCGACCTGCGTCGGCTCACTGTCCCGGGACGACCTGGCGACCCTGCGGCTGCCGGACCTGATGCAGGCGTACGGCGAGGTGCTGTCGGGGCGGGGCCCGCAGGATCCGCCGGCCATGTAGCCGACGGCGTCCCGGTTCCCCGCCCGTGCCGGGCCCGCGCGCGGTCGCGCGGATCCCCGGACACCGCCCGGGCTAGCCGGCGAGCGCTCCCTCCGGCTCCCCGCTGCTCCTGGGCTCGGTCAGCCTGACGTCGGGCACCTCACGGTGCGCCGGGTCCCGTACCTCGCCGACCAGCAGCTCCAGTACGTCCTCCAGGGCGACCAGACCGAGGACCCGGCCGGTGGGGTCGGCCACCTGGGCCAGGTGGGTGGCCGCCCGGCGCATCACCGTGAGCGCGTCGTCCAGCGGCAGCTCGGCGCGCAGGGTGGTCATGGGGCGCCAGACGTGCTGGGGTACGGCGCGTTCGGAGTCCTCCAGGTCGAGGACGTCCTTGACGTGGACGTATCCCATGAAGGGCCCCTTCTCCCCCGCCGCGACCGGGAAGCGTGAGTAGCCCGTACGGGCGGTCAGCTCCACGATCTCGCCCGGGGTGACCGAGGGGGCCACCGTGACCAGGGACTCCCGGCGCAGCAGGACGTCCGTCACCGGGCGGGAACCCAGCTCCAGGGCGTCCTCCAGCCGCTCCTGCTCCTCGGGGGCGAGGAGGCCCGCCTGACCGGAGTCCTCCAGCAGGCGGTTCAGCTGTTCGGTGGTGACGACAGCCTCCACCTCGTCCTTCGGCTCGACGCGGAAGAGACGCAGGATGCCCTGGGCGCAGGCGCCGAGGGACACGGTGATCGGCTTGCAGAGGCGGGCGAAGTAGACCAGGCCGGGGCCGAGCCAGAGTGCCGCCTTCTCGGGGGCCGCCATCGCGAGGTTCTTCGGCACCATCTCGCCGATGACCAGGTGGAAGAAGACCACGGCGGCCAGGGCGATGACGTAGCCGAGGGGGTGGACCACACCGTCCGGCAGATGGATCGCCTCGAACATCGGTTCCAGCAGGTGGGCCACCGTCGGTTCGGCGACCGCGCCGAGCGTGAGGGAGCAGACGGTGATGCCGAACTGCGCGGCGGCCATCATCTGCGGCAGCCGCTCCAGGCCGACCAGCACCTGGCGGGCCCGGACGGTGCCGAGCGGTTCGATCTGGCTGCGGCGCACGGAGACCAGCGCGAACTCGGCGCCGACGAAGAATCCGTTGGCGAGTACCAGCAGCGCGGCGAAGAGCAGTTGGAGGACGCTCATCGGACGGCCTCCATGACGTTCACCGCGGGGACCGTCCGGACCAGGCGGACCCGTTCGGCGCGGTAGTGGCCGACCTGCCGGACCGAGAGCCGCCAGCCGGGCAGTTCGGCCCGGTCGCCGGGGGCCGGGATGCGGCCGAGCAGGTCGGCGACCAGTCCGGCGACGGTCTCGTACGGCCCCTCGGGCACGTCGAGGCCTATGCGCTGGAGGATGTCGACACGGCAGCTGCCGTCCGCGTCCCAGGCGGGCCTGCCGTCCTCGGGCGGGGCCGGGGCCAGCTCGGGCATGTCCTTGGCGTCGTGCTCGTCGCGGACCTCGCCGACGAGTTCCTCGACGATGTCCTCCAGGGTGACCACACCGGCCGTGCCGCCGTACTCGTCGACGACGACCGCGATGGGCTGCTCGCTGCGCAGGCGGGCAAGGAGGGGCTGGACGGGCAGGGTCTCGGGCACGAGGAGGGCCTTGCGCATGATGCGGCCGACCGGCGTGCGCAGCCGGTCGTGCACGGGGACCGCCAGCGCGTCCTTGAGGTGGGCCATCCCGACGATTTCGTCGATCTTCTCCCGGTAGACGGGGAAGCGGGACAGCCCGGTGGCCCGGGTGAGGTTGACCACGTCCTCGGCGGTGGCCGAGTCCTGCAGGGCGCTGACCTTCACCCGGGGGGTCATGACGTGCTGCGCGGTCAGCTCGCCGAGGGACAGGGTGCGGACGAAGAGATCGGCCGTGTCCTGTTCCAGGGCGCCGGCCTGCGCGGAGTGCCGGGCGAGGGACACCAGTTCGCCCGGGGTGCGGGCGGAGGCCAGTTCGTCGGCCGGCTCGACGCCGAGTGCGCGGACCAGCCGGTTGGCCACCGTGTTGAGTGCGGCGATCACCGGCCGGAACAGGCGGGAGAAGTGGTGCTGGGGGCCGGCGACGAAGCGCGCGACCTGCAGCGGCTTCGACACCGCCCAGTTCTTGGGTACGAGTTCGCCGATCACCATCTGGATGGCGGAGGCCAGCAGCATCCCGACGACCACGGCGACGCCGGAGACGGCGCCCTCGGGGATGCCGAGCGCGGCGAACGGGCTGTGCAGCAGCCCGGCCAGGGCCGGTTCGGCGAGCATGCCGACGACCAGGGAGGTGATGGTGATGCCGAGCTGGGTGCCGGAGAGCTGGAAGGAGAGCTCCTTCAGCGACTCCACGACCGTAAGGGCGCGGCGGTCGCCTTCGGCGGCGGCCCGCTCGGCGTCCGGCCGCTCGACCGTGACGAGGCCGAACTCGGCGGCCACGAAGAAGCCGTTGGCGAGGATCAGCACGAGGGCCGCTCCGAGGAGCAGCAAAGAGATGGTCACGCTGCCACCGCCTTCCCGGTATGTCGGGTAGGGGCGGCGCAGGTACTACAGGACGATCCGTCCATCGCCGGAGGGAGTCACTCCTCGGGTAGCAGGAACCCCCGGGCGCCGGGTGGCGCGCAGGGGCGGAGGCGCAGCGAAACGCCTCCAGTCACCAGATTAATCAAGACACGGGCCAGTGGGGCAGGGCGGACGGCCCCGAGTCAGCCCTGATCTTGTGCGCGGCGGGCCGCGGAGCGGGTCTCGACGAGCTCCCGCAGGACGCGCGCGTCGGCGATGGCCCGCTGCCTGGCGAGGCCGGGCTGGATGCCGAGCGCGGGCAGGCTGGTGCCGTCGCTGAGGTTGAGGAACACCCAGGGATCCCCCGGACGGAGGTTCACCTGGACGATCTCCGCCCAGTCCAGGCGGCGCCTGCTCGCGATGTTGACCACGGTGACGCCGGACTCGTCGGCGACGACCCGCACCCGGGCGATCTGGGCCAGCGCCCAGAAGCTGAGGGCCCCGGTGAGGACGAAGGTGAGCCGCTCCCCCGGGCCGAGCTCGAGCAGCAGCGCGACCCCGGAGATCACCAGGAAGATCACGGCACCGGCGGTGAGCAGGATGGCCCGGGTGTGGCCCGGCCGGAAGGTGACGGGAAGGGTGGGAACGTCGGACATCTCTGGCGTACCCCTAGAGGCGGCAGGCGTGGATGGCCGTGGTCAGGATGGCGCGGGCGCCGATGGAGTAGAGGTCGTCCATGATCCGCTGCGCCTCCTTGGCGGGGACCATGGCGCGGACCGCGACCCAGCCCTCGTTGTGCAGCGGGGACACGGTCGGGGACTCCAGGCCGGGCGTGAGCGCGACGGCCTTCTCCAGCTGCTCGACCCGGCAGTCGTAGTCCATCATCACGTAGGTCCGCGCGACCAGGACGCCCTGGAGGCGGCGCAGGAACTGCTGGACCTTCGCCTCCTCGGAGTCGGCGCCGGTGCGGCGGACGACGATCGCCTCGGACTTCATGATCGGCTCGCCGAAGACCTCCAGGCCGGCGTTGCGCAGGCTGGTGCCGGTCTCGACGACGTCCGCGATGACCTCGGCGACGCCCAGCTCGATGGCGGTCTCGACGGCGCCGTCCAGGTGGACGACGGAGGCGTCGACGCCGCGGTCGGCGAGGTGTCCCGCGACGATCCCCTCGTAGGAGGTGGCGACCGTCCTGCCCTTGAGGTCCTCGATGCCGTTCGCGGTGCCCGGCTTGGCGGCGAAGCGGAAGGTCGAGCGGGCGAAGCCGAGCGGAAGAATCTCCTCGGCGTCGGCGCCGGAGTCGATCAGCAGGTCACGGCCGGTGATGCCGATGTCGAGCTTGCCGGAGGAGACGTAGATCGCGATGTCGCGGGGGCGGAGGTAGAAGAACTCGACCTCGTTCTCCGGGTCGACGATGCGCAGTTCCTTGGACTCGCGGCGCTGCTGGTAGCCGGCCTCATGCAGCATCTCCGCCGCAGGGCCGGACAGTGAACCCTTGTTGGGGACGGCGATGCGCAGCATGAGGTCGGCTTCCTTTGCGTGAAGGGGTTTCTTGCGGCTGGTGCGGAGGGCGCGCTTACAGGTGGGCGTAGACGTCGTCCAGGGAGATCCCGCGGGCGACCATCATCACCTGGACGTGGTACAGCAGCTGCGAGATCTCCTCGGCAGCCGCCTCCTTGCCCTCGTACTCGGCGGCCATCCAGACCTCGGCGGCCTCTTCGACGACCTTCTTGCCGATGGCATGGACGCCCTTCCCGACCAGTTCGGCGGTGCGGGAGGTGGCGGGGTCGCCGTGGGCGGCCTTCTGCTGGAGCTCGGTGAAGAGCTCCTCGAACGTCTTCTTGGACATGGTGGTCCCACCCTACGCGGTTCGGGCGACTCCCTAGTGCCAGGGTTCGGATACTGAGCGCAGCGTGGCCGCGGTCGCCACCGCCGCCGTCACCGCCTCGTGGCCCTTGTCCTCGTTGGAGCCCTCGATACCGGCCCGGTCCAGGGCCTGTTCCTCGGTGTCGCAGGTGAGCACGCCGAAGCCGACGGGGACGCCGGTCTCGATGGACACCTGGGTGAGGCCCTGGGTGACGCCCTGGCACACGTAGTCGAAGTGGGGGGTGCCGCCCCGGATGACGACGCCGAGGGCGACCACCGCGTCGTAGCCGCGGCCCGCGAGGACCTTGGCGGCGACCGGCAGCTCGAAGCTGCCGGGGACGCGGATCAGCGTCGGCTCGTCGATGCCGAGTTCGTGCAGGGCGCGCAGGGCGCCGTTCACCAGACCGTCCATCACCTTCACGTGCCACTGTGCCGCGATGACGGCGACCCTGAGGTCGCTCGCGTTGCGTACGGACAGCTCCGGTGCACCCTTGCCGCTCACGTCTCTCCTAAGTGCTTTCGCTTACTGGTTGCCGCAGGTGGCCGCGGGCGCGGCCGCGGGGGCCGACACGGCGGGCGTGTCCAGCCAGGGCAGGTCGTGTCCCATCCGGTCCCGCTTGGTGCGCAGGTAGCGCATGTTGTGCTCGCCGGCCTGGACCGGCATCGGCTCGCGGCCGGTGACCCGCAGACCGTGGCGCAGCAGCGCGTCGGTCTTGTCGGGGTTGTTGGTCATGAGCCGGACGCTGCGGACGCCGAGGTCGGCGAGGATCTGCGCGCTTGCGCCGTAGTCGCGGGCGTCGGCGGGCAGGCCCAGTTCCAGGTTGGCGTCGAGGGTGTCACGGCCCCGTTCCTGGAGCTCGTAGGCCCGCAGCTTGGACAGCAGTCCGATGCCGCGTCCCTCGTGCCCGCGCAGGTAGACGACGACGCCGCGGCCCTCCTCCTGGATGCGGGCCAGGGAGGTGTCCAGCTGGGGGCCGCAGTCGCAGCGCAGGGAGCCGAAGACGTCTCCGGTGAGGCATTCGGAGTGGACGCGGACCAGGACGTCCTCGCCCGCGCCGATCTCGCCGTGCACGAGGGCGACGTGCTCGACGCCGTCGAGGGTGGACCGGTAGCCGTAGGCGGTGAAGGTGCCGTGCGCGGTGGGCAGCCGGGTCGCGGCCTCACGGCGGACGGTGGGCTCGCTGCCGCGGCGGTAGGCGATCAGGTCCTCGATGGAGATGATCGTCAGGCCGTGCTTGCGGGCGAACGGGATCAGCTCGGGCAGGCGCAGCATGCGGCCGTCCTCGCCGGCGATCTCCACGATGGCGCCGGCCGGGCGCAGGCCCGCGAGCCGGGCGAGGTCGACGGCGGCCTCGGTGTGGCCGTCGCGGACGAGGACGCCGCCGGGCCGGGCGCGCAGCGGGAAGATGTGGCCGGGGCGCACGAAGTCGGTGTGTTCGGCGGTGCCGTTCGCGAGCAGCTGGAGCGTCGTGGCGCGGTCGGCGGCCGAGATGCCGGTGGTCACGCCGTGCGCGGCGGAGGCGTCGACGGAGACGGTGAACGCCGTCTTCATCGACTCGGTGTTGTCCTCGACCATCTGCGGCAGCCGCAGCCGGTCCAGCTCCTCACCCTCCATGGGGGCGCAGATCAGGCCACGACACTCGCTCATCATGAAGGCGACGATCTCGGGGGTCGCCTTCTCGGCGGCGATGACGAGGTCGCCCTCGTTCTCGCGGTCCTCGTCGTCGACGACCACGACGGGGCGGCCGGCCGCGATGTCCGCGATGGCCTGCTCCACGGGGTCGAGTTGGAAGTTCTCAATGTCGTCCGTGCGGTACAGGATCGGTGCCGAGGTCATGCCGGCGCTCCTTCCAGGACGGGCTGCGGGCTCCTGCGGGAGCGCAGCCACCAGTCGCGCATGCCCCACAGGACGAGTGCGCCGTAGATGACGTAGACGAAGCCGGAGAACGCGTAGCCGTTGGCGAAGTTGAGGGGTACGCCCACGAGGTCGACGAGCAGCCAGGCGAACCAGAACTCGACCATGCCCTTGGCCTGGGCGTACATGGCGACGACGGTGCCGACGAAGATGTAGGCGTCCGGCCAGGGGTCCCAGGACAGGGACGGGTAGGCCGTGAAGAGCAGGGCCACCGCGACGGTGCCGACGGCCGCCGCGCCGAGCATCGCGGCCCGCTCACGCCAGGTGGCGAACCGGGGGACGATGTGGCCGTCCACGGCCCGGTCCTTGTTGCGCTGCCACTGCCACCAGCCGTACAGCGCGACCGCCATGACGACGACCTGCTTGCCGGCGCTGCCGGTCAGGTGGCCGTAGAAGGCCGCGAACAGGACGAGTCCGGACAGGAACTGCACGGGCCAGGTCCACAGCGAGCGGCGCCAGCCGAGGGCGAGGGTGATGAGGCCGAGGATGTTGCCGACCATGTCCGACCAGATGATGTGCTGGCCGAAGAGGGTGAAGGCCTCGGAGTTCAGCCAGTTCACTTGGTGGCTCCCTGCACGCGGTCGCCGAGGAGGCGCTCGACGTACTTGGCGACGACGTCGACCTCGAGGTTGACGGGGTCACCGGGCTGCTTGTGGCCGAGGGTGGTCAGGGCGAGGGTGGTCGGGATGAGGCTGACCGTGAAGTGGTCGGCGCCGGCGTCGACCACGGTGAGGCTGATGCCGTCGACCGTGATGGAACCCTTCTCGACGACGTAGCGCGTGAGGTCCGCGGGGAGCGAGACCTTCACGATCTCCCAGTTCTCGGACGGGGTGCGGGCGAGGATCTGCCCGGTGCCGTCCACGTGGCCCTGCACGATGTGCCCGCCGAGGCGCGCGCCGACGGCCATGGGGCGTTCGAGGTTGACCCGGGAGCCGACGGTGAGCGCGCCCAGGCTGGAGCGCTTGAGCGTCTCGGCCATGACGTCGGCGGTGAACTCGTCGCCCTCGTGTTCCACGACGGTGAGACAGACCCCGTTCACGGCGATGGAGTCGCCGTGCTGCGCGCCCTCGGTCACGACGGGGCCGCGGAGCCGGAAACGGGAGGCGTCGCCGAGGTTCTCGACGGCTGTGATCTCACCCAGTTCTTCGACGATTCCGGTGAACACTTCCCGGGTCCTCCTGCCTCATGGGGGCACGGACTCCGGGGCCTGTCGAAGACGACAGAATCAACGGGTGAACACACATCGGGGGCGACGCCGAAAAGGACACGTCCGCACACGGACGAGTCCAGATACGGCGGCGCGCACACATGACGCATGCCCGCCCGCCGCGCACTGCCTCCCATCCGGACTTTAACCGTCGGTCCAGGAATTTCACCTGGTCAACCGGCCGCTGGAAGCGGTCGGGTCGCGGACTGTAACCGCCGGTTCGGACTTTCACCGACCCCGGAGTGCGCTGCTTCTGGTACACGGCCAGTGTGCCACGCCGGACGCTCCCTCAGACAGGGGGCGGGTGTGGGTTCGCTCACAGTACGTGTCACCGGCCTTGCTCCGTGCAGCGCCGCCGGTCAACTTCCGTGTCGAGGTGCCGCGTTGACCTTGGCTCGAACCCATTGACCACACTGGTCTAGTCCTTTTAGGGTGCGGGCGGGCCCGGCGGCGGTGACGACGGCCCTTGCCCGCCGCCGGGTCGTGTCACGGTGCCATGTCACGTTTACGGGGCCGTCCCACGTCTCACTCCCGAAGGGTGCCCCGGAGGGGTGCCGCGGTGTCCTGAGGGGACGGAGAACAGCATGACCACCATCCTGGTGACCGGCGGAACCGGAACGCTCGGCCGGGTCGTCACGGACGAGCTGCGGGCGGGCGGGCACGAGGTGCGGGTACTCAGCCGGCACGCGCAGCCGTACGCCGTCGATCTGCGCGAGGGCGGCCAGGGGCTGGACGCGGCCCTGGCGGGCGTGGAGACCGTCGTGCACTGCGCGAGCAGCCCCAGGGGCGGGGACGAGACGGCGGCCGCGCACCTGATCGAGGCGGCACGGCGGGCCTCGGTGGGGCACCTCCTCTACATCTCCATCGTCGGCGTCGACCGGGTGCCGTTCGGCTACTACCGGAGCAAGCTCGCGGTGGAGCGGCAGATCGAGGAATCGGGGCTGGGCTGGACGGTGCTGCGCACGACGCAGTTCCACGACCTGGTGGTCACCGTTCTGCGGGGGCTGGCCAAGTCGCCGGTCCTGGTGCTCCCCGCGGGGGTGCGGGACCAGCCCGTCGAGGTGACGGAAGTGGCCGGTCGCCTGGCGGAGTTGGCGCTCGCCGCACCGGCCGGACGGGTGCCCGACATGGGCGGTCCGGAGGTGCGCTCGTTCGACTCGCTGGCCCGGTCCTACCTGCGGGCCACCGGCCGGCGCCGTCCGATCGTGCGACTCCCGCTCTTCGGCAGGGCCTACGGCGCCTTCCGCGCGGGCGGCCACCTGGCACCGGACCACGCGGTGGGCAAGCTGACCTTCGAACAGCACCTGGCGCACCGCTACGGAACCGGCCGGGGCTGAGCCACAGCCTTCGCGACCCCGGCCGGTACGCGGCTACCTCGAGGAGAAGTTGGCGCACCGCTACGGAACCGGCCGGGGCCGAACCAGAGCCTCCGCGACCCCGGCCGGTACGCGGCTACCTCGAGGAGAAGTTGGCGCACCGCTACGGAACCGGCCGGGGCCGAACCAGAGCCTCCGCGCCCCCGGCCGGTACGCGGCTACCTCGAGGAGAAGTTGGCGCACCGCTACGGAACCGGGCGGGCCCGGGCTGGAGGCTCCGCCGTCCGGTCGGGCGGCGACATGGAGGGGGCTCGGGTGCCGCCTGGGAAGCGGGCGGGCCAGAGCCGCACGCATCGCGATCCGGCCGGGCGGCCACGTGCGAGGGGCTTGGGCACCGCCTGGGAAGCGGGCGGGCCCGAGCCGCACGCATCGCGATCCGGCCGGGCGGCGACGTGGAGAGGGGCTTGGGCAGCGCCCGGGAAGCGGGCGGTGCCCGAAGCCGCATGCATCATGATTCGGCCGGGACGCGACGTCGAGAAGGAGTCGGCGCGCCCCTTCGGAAGCGGGCGAGCCTGAACCCGGTGCGCCGCGACAGGCCGGGACGCGGCGTCGAGGACTACCTGGCGCACCGCTTCGGAAAGGTGCGGACCCGAGCCGGAGACACCGCCGGCCGGCCGGGTACGGCGTCTGCCGGACGCGGCCCTAGTGGCGCTCCGGCGGGGCGAAGAGCTCGTCCTGGGCGCGCTCGCGGGCGGTCAGCAGGGCCCCGCGCAGTACGGCGGTGCCGCCGAGGCTGCTGGCCCGCACCTCGGTGGCCAGCGGGGACATGCGCCGCAGCCGCTCCTGCACGAGCCGCGCGAGCACCGCTCCCCCGGCCTGCCCCACCTCCCCGCCGAGCACCACGCAGCCGGGGTCCAGGACGGCCACGACGGAGGCGACCCCCACGGCGATCCGATCGGCGAGAACGCCCAGAAAGCGGGCGGCGAGGTCCGCCTCCAGGGGGGCGGGACCGATCGGGGCGCGCCGCCCGCGCCCGGCGTCCGGCGATCCTGTATTCACCGGCTCCGTACCGGCCCCGCCGGGCCGCTCGGTGGTCGTCTCCGACGCTCGGCGGACGATCGCCGCCGCGCCCGGGCCGTCCGGTGTGGCGGGGGCCGGCAGGCCCAGGCGGACCGCCAGCGCGCCGACCGCCGCCGCGCCCGTCAGCGAGTGGAAGCCGCCGTCGCAGTCGGTCGCCGACGGGAGGGACGTCGTGCCCGGGACCGGCAGGAAGCCGATCTCGCCCGTGCCGCCCGACGCGCCCCGGCGCAGGATGCCGTCCAGGACGACCGCGGCGCCGACACCGTGACCCAGCCAGAGCAGGACGAACGTGTCCCGGTCCCGGGCGGCGCCCTCACGCTGTTCGGCCAGGGCGGCCAGGTTGGTCTCGTTCTCCACGGTGACCCGGGCGCCGGGCAGCCGCTCCTGGAGGGCCGCGGCCAGGTTCCGGTGCCAGGCGGGCAGCCCGGCGGAGTCGCGGAGGTCGCCGGTGGCCGGGTCGATGAGGCCGGGCGCGCCGATGCCGACGGTGTGCAGCCGGTCGGCCCCGGCCTCCTTGGCCGTCCGCTCCACCGCGGCCACCGCCTGCTCCACGGCGGGACCGGTCCCCGCGTCGCCGCCGATCGGCACGGACGCCTCGGCGAGGACCCGCCCGACCAGGTCGGAGACGAGCACGAGGACGCCCTCGGTGCGGACGTCGAGGGCGGCGAGGTGGGCCCGGCCGGCGACGATGCCGTAGAGGCGGGCGTTCGGGCCCCGGCGCTGCTCGCCGGACTCGCCGACCACCGTGATCAGCCCCGAGGCCGTGAGCCGTTCGACGAGGTCCGCGACCGTCGGCCGGGACAGCCCCGTCAGCTGCTTCAACTGCCCGGCGGTCAGCGGGCCTTCCTGCTGCAGCAGCCGGAGGGCGACCCGGTCGTTGATGGCCCGGGCGGTGCTCGGTGATGCGGGCATGACGGGAATCCTCCCAGATCGCTGCGACCGGGCCGCCCGTCGGTCCCACGGGCCGCGCCCGGGCCCGCGGGACGTGAAACGACCTATCTATCAGGCAGGGTCCCTGATAGTTTACGGCGCGTGCCGCACGGCGGGTGGGGAACTCCCGGGGAGGGGCTGGAACATGGGTGACGTGGGTGACGCACGCGGCGAGGTCAGGCGCGCCCGGTACGCCGTGGCGGCCGTGTTCGCCGTGCACGGCGCCGTGACCGGCTCCTTCGCGACCCGCGTGCCCTGGATCCAGGACCACGCCTCGCTCGGGGCCGGCCAGTTGGGGTTCGCGCTGGCCTTCACGGCGTTCGGCGCCTCGTGCGCGATGCCGCTGGCCGGCCGGATCAGCCACCGCTTCGGGAGTCGGACGGCGCTGCGCGGGCTGCTCACGCTGTGGACGCTGTCGCTGATCCTGCCGTCCCTGGCGCCGAACCTGTACACGCTGTGCCTGGCCATGTTCGCCTACGGCGCCACCGCCGGAATGGCCGACGTCGCGATGAACGCGCTCGGCGTCGAGATCGAACGGCTGCTGGAGAAGTCGATCATGTCGGGCCTGCACGGCATGTGGAGCGCGGGCGCGCTGGTCGGCTCGGCGGCGGGCACACTCGCCGCGCACCTCGGTTCCGACGCCCGCCTGCACCACGCGCTCGCCGCGGCCGCCCTGACCCTCCTGGGCCTGCTGGCCTGCAACTGGGTGCTCGACCTCCAGCCGGCCGAGGACGAGGAGCCGCCCCCTCGGTTCGCCCTGCCGCCCCGTTCCGCGCTGCTGATCGGCACGGTCGGCTTCTGCGCGGTGTTCGCGGAGGGTGCGAGCCTGGACTGGTCGGCGGTGTTCCTGCGGGACCGGCTGGACGGTTCGGCCGGTCTGGCCGCGGCCTCGACCACCGGTTTCATGCTGACGATGGCCGTGGCCCGGATCGCCGGGGACGCTGTGGTGAACCGTTTCGGCGCGGTCCGCACGGTCCGGGCGGGCGGGATGCTGGCCGTCCTCGGCGGGCTGCTGATCGTTCTCGCCGACCATCCGGCCGTGGCGATGGGCGGGTTCGCGCTGATGGGTCTCGGCATCGCCGTGGTCGTACCGCTGTGCTTCGCGGCGGCCGGGCACGCGGGACCCAATCCGAGCCAGGCCATCGCGGGCGTCGCGACCATCACCTACACCTCGGGGCTGATCGCACCGAGTCTGATCGGCGGGGTTGCCCAGGCGACCAGCCTGGTGGTGTCGTTCTGCGTGGTGACGGTCCTGGCGTGCGGGCTCGCGGTGTTCGCGGGCGTCCTGCGCACCGCCGAACGCGGCGGCCGCAGGGAGATCGGCCCGCAGGCCACGGCGGTTCCCGACCCACGCCCCTGACGGCGCCGCTCCCCGGCACGTCGGGTTCCGACGTTCCCGGACAGGAGACCCGTTGTCCCCCACTTCGCCGTCCGCCCCCGCCCGTGCCGGGCTGGCGGCCGCCCTCCTCGTGCCGGCCGCCTTCCTCGGCGGATGCGCGCTCACCGGCGGCGACGGCTGCCACGGCACCGGAGGCGACCTGAGGCGGCTGGCCGCCGAGCCGGTGCTCGGCACGGCACCCGCCCGCGCCGCGGCACCCGCCAACTACCGCGACACGGGCGTGACCACCGGCTGCGACGACGACAGCAGCGGTGCGCCCTGGCTGCACGCCGACCGTCTCTACGCCTTCCCGGGCGGGCCCGGTGACGTCGTCGCGCACTACACGAGGGCGGCCGCCGCGGCCGGCTGGCGTCCCGAACGGGACCCGAGCGGCACGGCGGCGCCCGCCTCCGTGGAGGGCGCCTGCTGGACGAGGACCGAACACGGCCGGCATCTGCTGCTGACCGTCGGCTTCCGCACCGGCTCCATCTCCCCGGCACCCGAGGCGGGTTCGGGTATCGCCTTCGAGGTGTCCGTCGGCAGCAAGGCGGACGGCAGCGGCGGGGGCGAGGCCACCTGCTGGCACTAGGCCGTGTCCGGCACCGTTCAGTCCGCGGGCCGCAGCAGTTCCGCGCCCACGGCCCGGAAGGCGTCGCTCCACGGCGCGGGGCGCAGGGTCGCCGAGTCCAGCCGGACGAGTACCCGGGTGCCCCGCGCATAGGTCTCGCTCCCGTCGGCCGAGCAGAAGCGGAAGCCGTAGGTCAGACCGGTGGTGCCGAGCCGCTCCAGCCAGAGGTGCACGGCGTACGTGCCGGGGCGGGTGACCGGCGCCTCGTAGCCGATGGTGAGTTCGCGGACGGCGTTGCAGGCGTCGCCGGCGGCCGCCCAGTCCCCGTCGAAGCGGACGCCGTGCTCGTTCCAGAGCTCGGTCCAGGCCCGCTCGACCATCAGCGGGTAGCGGGCGTTGTGCAGGAGCCCGAGCGCGTCGAGGTCGTCGAAGTGGACGGTGACGGGAATCAGCCGGCCGTGGGACACCACGGGGGCGGTCGGGGCTTCGGCGGTCACGGGAGGGCTCCTGAGCATCGCTGGCGGGGTGGGGCGCGCCCACCCCCGAACGCATTCCATACTAAGCGACCGCTCAGAAGCCCCGGACTCCGGGAAGTACCTGGTCAGCCCGCTATCGAGTCCAACTGCTCGGCGGCGGGCCGCAGGGCCCACAGATCTCCCCCGGGCGGGGCCTCCAGGCGCGGCACGGCCGCCCTCGCCGCCCGGTCGCCGGCGTCCGCCGCCGCGTGGACGACATCGGCCGCCGCGTACCGGAGGAACTCCAGCTCGGGGTGCGGCCAGCCGGCGGCGCCGGTCGCGGCCGGCAGCAGGTAGTCGACGGCCTTGACCAGGCTCTGTCCGTCGGGTCCGCGGTAGCGCCAGAGGTCCACGCCCACATGCCGGCCGATGGCCGCGAGCCGGGTGTACGCGACGAGGTCGAAGGTCGAGTAGTGCCAGCTGCGGGTGCGGGCGAGTTCCTGGGGCTGGCTGCCGTCGCCCGCGATCTGCGGGTCGATCCGGGCCGTGCGGGCGGCCAGCACGGTCCGCCGGGCCAGGGCGGTGTCCCCGGTGGCGTAGGCGAGGGCGGCGAGCTGCATGTCGTAGAAGGTGCCGTGGTTGTTGGCGGCCGCGCCCTCCTGTCGGCCGAAGTCGCTGTTCCGCAGCCAGTCACGGAAGTCGGTGTTCCACTCGCCCATCGCGGCGCGGTCCCCGGCGGTCCAGCCGGGTGCGCCCGTGGCGAGGATCGCCTGGGCGTCCAGCACGCTGGTGTACGACTGCGAGAAGTCGATGACGCCGATGGCCCGGCCGTCGTACTTGCAGGGGATGAACTGGGCGTGGTCCAGGTTCGGGTTCATCCGGGTGGCCGGGTCCAGGAACCAGGTGCGCAGGATGTCCCCCGCCTTCACGGCGTAGGCGCGTCTGCCCGTGTAGTACCAGGCGAGCGAGAGGTCGTAGGTGGCGTCGAAGACCTTCTCGGCGTCCTGGCGGTCCGTGCCGGTGTCGACCTCGGGATTGCGCTGCCCGTCGCGCTGGACGTACGGGCAGCCCCAGGGGTTGCCGGCCGTCGGGGTGGTCGTGGGCCACCAGTAGGGGGCCTGGCTGAGGTAGTCGTGGACGTCGCCCCCGGGCGCCGGCCTCGGTTTGTCGACGACCGTCCAGGGGCCCTGGTCCAGCCAGGTGTCGGCACGGGTCGTGAGGTCCTTCAGGGTCCGCCGCAGCCGGGGGTCGTGGTCGAGGCGGGCCCGGGTCCGCTCGAGGCGGGCGCCGTCGAGGACGGCGGTGCGCGGGGCCCCGGGGGCGGCCGGGGCGGCGTGCGCGGAGGGGGCGAGCAGGGCTGTCGTGAAGGTCACCACGGCGGCGATCAGCACGGCCGCACGGGGGCTTCCTCTCATCGGGCACTCCGATCTCGGGAGCAAGGTGGTCAGATACATGAACATAGTTCATGAATAGGACCGTGCGAGCGTAGAGCCGCGAGGTACACGTGACAATGGTTCGGACCGTCTTCACGTACAGAGAAAGCGAAACCCCACATGGATCTCGGCGTGCGCTGGAAGCTGCACGGTGACGGGCGCACGCCCGCGCCCGGAGCGGTGGTACGCCCCGACGAACGGCTCTCCTGGCCCCGCACGGTCGGACTGGGCGCGCAGCACGTCGTCGCGATGTTCGGCGCCTCCTTCGTGGCACCGGTGCTCATGGGCCTGGACCCCAACCTGGCGATCATGATGTCGGGCGTGTCGACCGTGATCTTCCTGCTCGCCACCCGCGGCCGGGTGCCCAGCTACCTCGGCTGCTCGCTGTCGTTCGTCGGCGTCGCCGCCGTCATCCGCGCGCAGGGCGGTACGAGCGCGACCGTCACCGGCGCGGTCTTCGTCGTCGGTGCCGCGCTGTTCCTGGTGGGGCTCGCGGTGCAGCGCTTCGGGGCGCGGATCATCCACGCGGCGATGCCGCCGATCGTCACCGGCGCGGTGGTCATGCTGATCGGCTTCAACCTCGCCCCGGTCACCGCCTCCACCTACTGGCCGCAGGACCAGTGGACGGCGCTGCTGGTCATGCTGTTCACCGGTCTGGCCGTCGTCTGTCTGCGCGGTTTCTGGTCCCGCATCGCGATCTTCCTGGGGCTGCTCTTCGGGTACTTCATCTCCTGGGCGTTCGACCGGATCTTCGGGAAGATCCACTCGATGAGCCCGAGCGGCAAGGTCACCGACCACTGGCGGCTGGACCTCTCCGGCGTCTCCCGGGCCGACTGGATCGGTCTGCCGTCCTTCCACGGGCCGACGTTCCAGTGGTCGGCGATCCTGGTCGCGCTGCCGGTCGTCATCGCCCTGGTCGCGGAGAACGCGGGACACGTGAAGGCCGTCGGCGAGATGACCGGCGACCCCCTGGACGACAAGCTCGGTACGGCGATCTCGGCCGACGGCGTCGGCTCCATGCTGTCGACCGCGGTGGGCGGCCCGCCGAACACCACCTACTCGGAGAACATCGGCGTGATGGCGGCGACCCGCGTCTACTCGACCGCCGCCTACTGGGCCGCCGCCGGCTTCGCGCTGCTCTTCGGCATCTGCCCCAAGTTCGGCGCGATCGTGGCCGCGATCCCGGGCGGGGTCCTCGGCGGCATCACCGTCATCCTCTACGGCATGATCGGCCTGCTCGGCGCCCAGATCTGGATCAACGCCAAGGTCGACCTGCGCAATCCGCTGAACCTGGTCCCGGCCGCCGCGGGCATCATCATCGGCGTCGGCAACGTGAGCATGAAGTTCTCCGACACCTTCTCGCTCAGCGGCATCGCGCTCGGCACCCTCGTCGTCATCACCGGCTATCACACGCTGCGCGCCTTCGCCCCGGCCCATCTGAAGAAGCAGGGGCCGCTGCTGGACGAGGGCACGTCCAGTTACGACGACCGGACCCCGCGCGCCAAGTCGTAGGCGTACGACGGGGTGAACGTCCCGGCCGGGCCCCGGCAGCCGTCGGACTCCCCCGGCAGCTTCACCCACAGGCAGGCGTCGACACGCGCCCCGCCCGTGGTCGGCGTCGGGGGCCGGCCGATCATGAGGACCCAGCGGTCGTAGGCGATCTCGTCGGCCGTGCCCCGGAGGTTGGAGACGTTGCTGCCGTTCCCCCTCCACCGCCGGTCCCCCTGAAGTGCGCGCGGTGCCGCACCCCGTACGGCCCCGCGTTCCCCCGATCCGGCGAAGCACCGGGCCGGTCGGCACGCCGGTCGGCGTGGGGCTGGGACCCTTCCCCCATGGCGCAGTTGGAACACCTCACCACTCCCGTCGACGCGGTCCTCGGCCGGATGCGCGCGCTCGACGCGGCCCTGCCCGAGCGGGACGGGGTCGCCGTGTTCAACCGCGTCTACCTGGCCGTCACCGAGGAGGTCGGACGGCACCTGCACGGCGGGAGGTTCGGGGACCCGCGGGCGGCGATCGCCCTGGACGTGCGGTTCGCCGAGCGGTATCTCGCGGCGGTCGACGCGGTATCCGCGGGCCGCCGTCCACCCGCCTGCTGGCGGCCGCTGTTCCAGCTCCGCCACCACCCCGGGGTACGCCCCCTGCAGTTCGCGCTGGCGGGCATCAACGCGCACATCGGGCACGATCTCGCGCTCGCCGTGGTGGACGCCTGCCGTACGCTCGGCTGCGAACCGGCCGAGCTGGAGGACGAGTTCGACCGCGTGGGCGATCTCCTCGTCTCGCTGGAGGAGCGCATCCGCGAGGATCTGATGCCGGGCCCCGATCTGCTCCAGATCGCCGATCCGCTCACCCATCTGCTGGGCTCCTGGAGTCTGGAGCGGGCCCGGGACGCCACCTGGGCGGCGGCGCGGGCGCTGTGGGCACTGCGGGCTTGCGGGGAGCTGGCCGAGGAGTTCACCGAACGACTGGACGCGGCGGTGGGGTTCGCCGGGCGGATGCTGCTGACCCCGCTCGCCGGCTGATCCGGACCCGATATCCGGAACTCTCCCGCGCCCGACGGGAGTTGCATTGCCGGTACCCGACTGCAGAGGAGCGACCGCATGGCGACCCGGCTCGGACTCGGACTTCCCCAGATGCGGCAGTACTCGATCGGCGACGACGTCCCGAGGGTGGCGCGCGCGGCCGAGGAGATCGGCTACGACAGCCTGTGGGTCTTCGAGCGGGCCCTGTTCCCGGAGCCCGCCACCCAGGGCCTGTACGGCATCGAGGGCCTGCCCTGGCCCGACCGCTACCGGGCGGTGGCGGATCCGCTGGTCACCCTCACGCTGGCCGCGGCGGCCACCCGGCGGGCGGAGCTGGGCACCAGCGTGCTGGTGGCACCGCTGCACCTGCCGTTCCAGCTCGCCAAGGCCCTGGCCACGCTGGACGCGGCCAGCGGCGGCCGGGTGGTGGCCGGCCTCGGCACGGGCTGGTCCCTGGACGAGTACGCGGCCTCGGGCGTCCGGCCCTTCGAGGAACGCGGCAGGGTGCTGGACGAGACCATCGAGGTGTGCCGCGCGGTGTGGGGCCCGGACCCGGTGGTGCACGAGGGCACGGTCGCCCGGATCGCCTCGGCGGTGGTCGGGCCCAAGCCCGCCCGGCCGATCCCGATCCTGCTCGCCGCGAGCAACGGCAGGGCCCTGCGCCGGCTGGTCGACCACGCCGACGGCTGGCTGCCCACGGGCGCCGGCGCGGAGCAGATCGCCGCCCAGCGGCGGCGGTTGCGGGACATGGCCGAGGAGCGCGGGCGCACCGAGCCGATCCGGACGGTGCTGCGGGCGAACACGAGCGTGCGCGCGAAGCCGTGCGAGGGCGCCGACCGCAGGCCCTTCCAGGGCAGCGTCGACCAGATCGTGGCCGATCTCGTGGAGCACGCCGGGATCGGACTGGACGAGATCCTCGTCGACCTCCAGGGCGAGGCGCGGGACGCGCAGGAGCTGACGGACGTCGCCGCCGAGGTGTTCGAAAAGGCGCGGGCGGCCGGAGTCTGAGGCCGGCCGGCCGCGCCTTTGTCCTTGGTCCCGGTCAGTCCTCGGGAAGCTCCACCGGGGCGATCTCGTCGTAGACGTCGCCCGGGCCCGGGTTGACCGCGTCGGTCTCGCCGCCGAAGTGGTGCATGACGCCCCAGACCGCGTTCAGCGCGGTCTGGATCGCGCCCTCGGCCCAGCCGGCCGTCCAGGAGATGTCGTCGCCGGCGAGGAAGATGCCGCGCTTGTCCTCGGGCAGCCGGTCCTGCATGAAGTGCGTGAACAGGCGCCGCTGGTAGCGGTAGTGGCCCGGCAGGTTGGCCTTGAACGCGCCCATGAAGTAGGGCTCGTTCTCCCAGGAGACGGTCACCGGGTTGCCGATGATGTGCTTCCGGATGTCGACCTTCGGGTAGATCTCGCCGAGCGACTTCAGCATGACCTCCATCCGCTCGTTCGCGGACAGCGGCAGCCACTTCAGGCTGTCGTCGCACCAGGTGTACGACAGGCAGATCACGGCCGGCTTGTCCGGGCCGTCGTCCAGCAGGTAGGTGCCGCGGGTCATGCGGTCGGTGAGCGTCATCGACATGACGTCCCGGCCGGTCTCCTCGTCCTTGTCCAGCCAGAACGGCCGGTCCACGGGCACGAAGAGCTTGCTGGACTCCATGTAGTGGGTGCGCTCGATCGCGGTCCAGTGGTCGATCGGGAAGAGCGAGTCGTCGCAGGCGATCTTGGACAGCAGCATCCAGGACTGGGCGGTGAAGATGGCCGCCTTGTAGGTGCGGATGTCGCCGTTGGCGTCGGTGACGGTGATCTGGTTGCCCGCGGTGCGGTGCAGCCGGGTCACGGCCGGCTTCGGCTCGCCGTCCACGTGCAGGGACTTCAGCGAGGTGCCGTACGGCCAGTGGACGATCTTCTCCGGCTCGCGCTCCCAGAGGCGCAGCGGCAGCTGCTGCGAGCCGCCGACGATGCCGCGGTGGTGGTCGTCGGCCTCGGTGTAGACGACGCGCAGGATCTCCAGGATGGAGTTCGGGAAGTCGGTGTCCCAGCCGCCGGTGCCGAAGCCGACCTGGCCGAAGATCTCGCGGTGCCGGAAGGACTTGAAGGCCTCGGAGTCGCAGAGGAAGCCGTAGAAGGTCTGGTTGTCGAGCTTCTCGACGAGCTGCGCCCAGATCTCGCGGATGCGCGGGACGTCCCGCTCGCGCATCGCGCGGTTCATGTCGGAGAAGTCGGCGCCGTCCTCGAGGCACTTGTTCCAGGCGGCGGCGACGTCCCGGTAGACCTGGGGCAGGTCCTCGACCGTCTCGGCGTAGTGCGACTCGCCCTTGAGGTCGACCACGGTCGACGGGGTGGTCTCGGCCAGCGGGTTCGGGAACGGCGTGGTCTCCAGGCCGACCAGGTCGATGTAGTGCTGCAGGGCGGTGGAGGACGGCGGGAACCGCATGGCGCCCAGCTCGCAGTTGAGCTCCTCGTCGCAGCCCTCGAAGCCGACGGTGCGCAGCCGGCCGCCGAGCTGGTCGGCCTCGTAGACGACGGGCTTGAGGCCCATCTTCATCAGCTCGTACGCGGCCACGATGCCGGACAGACCGCCGCCGATGACCGCGACCTCGGCGCCGTGCTCGGTTGCCGGTATCTGGCCGAGGCCCGCCGGGTGGGCGAGGAAGTCGTCGTAGGCGTAGGGGAAGTCCGGGCCGAACATGGTGATCGGCGGCTGCTGCTCGTCGGTGTGCTCGACGGCGTTGGGCACCGTGGACGTCATGGGGTACGGACTCCTTGCGCGGGGGTGGATCGGGGAGGGCTCGGGGGGATCAGACCAGGGACCCGTACAGGCCGGGGCGGCGGTCCTTCAGGTACGGGTTGGCCTCGCGGGAGGCGGCGAGGAAGGCCGGGTCGACGTCGGCGACGACCAGCTCCTCACCGCGGCCGGCGCGGGTGCGGGCGATCCCGTCGGGCCCGGCGAGCGCGGAGAGCCCGAAGAACTCGAACTCGCCCTCGGCGCCGACCCGGTTGACGTACGCGACGTACATCTGGTTCTCCCAGGCACGCACCGGCACCATGGACTCGGCGACGAACTGGAAGGGGTGCATGTTCGCCGTCGGCACGACGAGCAGGTCGGTGCCGGCCAGGGCGTGGGCGCGGGCGTTCTCCGGGAACTCGACGTCGTAGCAGATCATGATGCCGACGGTCAGGCCGCCCAGCCGGGCCTGGACGAGCGACTGCTCGCCGGGCGTGAAGTGCTCGCGCTCGGCGCAGCCGAAGAGGTGGGTCTTGCGGTAGTTCGCGAGCCGGGTGCCGTCGGCGGAGATCAGCTGGGCGGAGTTGTAGACGGTCTCGCCGTCGCGCTCCGGGTAGCCGTAGGTGATCGCGATGCCGTGCCGGCCGGCGATCTCGGCGATCGCGTCGGCGGAGTCACCGTCGGCGCGCTCGGCGAGGCGGGCGATGTCGTCGCCGATCGCGTACCCGGTCAGGAACATCTCCGGCGCGGCGAGCAGCGCGGCGCCCGCGGCGGCGGCCCGGCCCGCGGCCGCGTCGAGGACCTTGAGGTTCTCGGCGACGGAGCCGGGGCGGCCGGAGCTCTGGAGCAGGGCGGTGCGCATGCGGGGTCCTCACCGGAAAAAGGGGTTTTGGGGGCCAGAAGAAAGGTACGTTCGGCACGCTCGGCCGGACAAGAAGGAGCCGTTGCGCGCCGGTGCACGGTTTGTTGCGCGCACCATGGGTTCGGCGGCGATTCGTTGCGCGGCCGTCGGAGCGGTGCCCGTCCCTCGGGGGGCTCGGGCGCGGACAGGAGCTCACGGCGGCACCGCCCTGCCCTCGGGAGGAAGATCACCGTCGGTTCACCGGCCGCGTCCCCGCTGCTCAGCGCGGGTACGGCGGTCCCCCGGCGCCCGTGCTAGATCTGCCGGAGCCGTTGGACGATCTCGCGGAGCAGGACCGGGTCGGTGGCGGTGCCGTCGGGTCCCGCGCGCCGGGGCTCGTCGATGCGGATCAGGTCCGCCGCGGCCAGGTCGCCGAGGAGGACCCGGACGACCGTGAGGGGGAGATCGGCGTCCGCCGCGAGCTCCACCACGGGGCGAGGGCCGCGCCGGACCAGTTCGAGCAGGGTCGCACCGGCGTGGTCCACGGCGGGCTCCGGCCCCTCGGTGTCCAGCGCGGTGACCCGGGACATCAGATCGACGGTGTGCCGGCCGTCGGGCCGGGTACGGCCCCGGGTCACCGTGTAGGGGCGCACCATCGACCCGGTCTCGTCCTCGTACCAGTGCTCGTCGCTCACCGTCGGCTCAGGAGCCCGATCGGGCGGCGGCGTCCAGGTGGCTGCCGAGGCGGCGGACGAGGAGGGCCATCTCGTGGGCGAGCTGACCGACGTCGGTCCGGGCCTCGCTCAGCACGGCGAGCCTGCTGCCGTGGCCGGCGGGGGTGATGAAGAGGTAGGCGTCGTCCAGCATCACCATGGTCTGCCGCACCTCACCCGCCGCGAACCGCTCCCCCGCCGATCTGGCCAGGCCGTGGAAGCCGGAGCAGATGGCGGCCAGGTGCTCGATGTCCCGTCTGCGCATGCCGTCCGAGCTGCTGAGCGGCAGCCCGTCGGCGGTGAGCAGCACGGCCTGGCGTACGTGGTCGGTGCGCGCCACGAGATCGTCCAGCAGCCAGCCCAGGTCCGTGCCGGGCGCTCCCGCGGGCACGTCGGTCTGCTCGGGGTTGTGATCGTCACCGGGCATCGTCGGTGTCCGTCCCTTCGTCGGCGTGGGTGGTCATGTCGGTGGCCTGCGCTGCCGTCCCGTCCGCGCCCGGCTCCCCGGCCGCGGGGAGGCCCTTGCGGCCGCGGTCGAGGCCCCGCTGGAAGGCGCCGAAGATCGCGCGCATCTCCTCCGGGTCGAGGGCCCGCTCGGGCACGGCCCCGGGTCCGGCCGGCTCGTCGCGCAGCTCGGGGGCCAGGGCGGCCTGGCGGGTCCGGCTGGGCAACGTGGGCAGCACGGACGGTCCGGCGGGTTCCCGGGCCGGAGGCTCCGCGGCGGGCGAATCCCGCTCCACCACCGATCCGGCGGACTCCCGGACCGAAGACTCCGGGGCGGGCGAATCCCGCTCCACCACCGATCCGGCGGGCGCCGGGGCGGGCGAGTCCCCCTCCACGACCGATCCGGCGGGTTCCCGGACCGAAGACTCCGGGGCGGGCGAATCCCGCTCAACGACCGGTGCGGCGGTCGCCGGCGCGGGCCGCGTCCGTTTCCTCGTCGGCAGCTCCCGCACCGGGGCGATCCCCTCGCCGGCCCGCGGCGCGGGAAGCCCGCGCGCCGCACGGACACCGGTCGCCGGGTCCGCGGTGCCCGCCGGCGGTGCGCCCGCGGCCGTGTCCGTGGTGCCGTCCGGCCTCGGCCGCGCCCCGGCTCCCCGGCCCGTCTCCGCGTCCGTCGCCGGCCGGCGTACCCCCGCTGCGGCCCGCACCGGCTCCGGCTCCGCCAGCACGCTCTCGGGCAGCAGCACCACCGCCGTCGTACCGCCGTACGGCGAGTCGCGCAGGCTCACCTCGATGCCGTGGAGGGCGGCGAGGCGGCCGACGACGTACAGGCCGAGCCGGTCGTGGCGGGTCGGGTCGAAGGCGTCGGGGTCGGTGAGGGTGCGCTGGGCCTCGGCCCGCTGTCCGGCGTCGAGACCGAGGCCCCGGTCGTCGATCTCCAGGACGAAGCCGCCGCCCACCCGCCCGGTGCGCAGGGTGACCTGGGTGTGCGGCGGAGAGAACACCGTGGCGTTCTCCAGCAGCTCGGCGACCAGGTGCACGACGTCGGCGACCGCGTCCGCGGCCACGCCCGTCTCCGGCATCGGCGGCACGACCACGCGCGCGTAGTCCTCGATCTCACCGACGGCCGACGCGACGACGTCCGCGACGGGCACGGGCCTGCGCCAGCGGCGGCCGGGCGCGGAGCCGGACAGGATGATCAGGCTCTCCGCGTGCCGGCGCATCCGGGTGGTCAGGTGGTCGATGCGGAAGAGCTCGCGCAGCACGTCCGGGTCCTCGGTGCGCCGCTCCAGCGTGTCGACGAGCTTCAGCTGGCGGTGCACCAGCGCCTGGTTGCGCCGGGCGATGTTGAGCAGGACGGCGAACAGACCGCGGCGCAGGGTCGCCTGCCGGACCGCGGCCTCCACGGCGGCCAGGCGGGCCGCGTTGAAGGACCGGCCGACCTGCCCGATCTCGTCGTCGCGCACGTCGTCGGCGGCGAGCGGCGGGGCCTCGGCGGCCGCGTCCACCTCCTCGCCGGCGCCCAGTCTCCGCATGACGTCGGGCAGCTGGCGCTGTGTGAGGACGTCGGCGGCGTCCCGCAGGGTCTCCAGGCGCCGGGAGATCCGCCGGGCGCCGCGCACCGCGAACCACAGCGACAGGGCCACGGCGGCCAGCCCGACCGCGCCGACGACGGCCGCCTTCGTCAGCTCCCGGTAGGCGAAGGCGCGTCCGCGCGCGGCGGAGTTCTCGGCGGAGCGGGTGCACAGCAGCATGTACCGCTTGACGGCCCGGTCGGTGGTGGAGCGCCAGCTGTCGGCGGCGACGGCCCGCCCGGCCCCGGCGGCACCGGAGCGCAGCAGCGCGTCCTCGCCCCGCTCCAGGGAGCGGTGCGGGTCGTCCCGGGCGAACTGTTCGAACAGCGCCCGCGAGTCGGCGGGCAGGTCCGGCACGTAGGTCCGCTCGAAGACGCGCCGGTCCTCGATGGTCGCGGTCAGGCTGTCGTACTGCCGGTCGGTCAGCGTGCCGGCCGCGCGTGCGCCCGCGACGAGGGCGTCCTCCCGGGACACGAATTCCCGGACCCGGACCAGCTCGACGACGACCTGTGCCTCGCGGGCGAGCTGTCCGGCCTGGAGCGCGGTGAGCGTGGACTGCACGTCGAAGCCGGGCTCGACGAGCGCGCTGTACTCGTCCACGGCCCGGTCCCAGCTGAGCCGCCGGGACAGCACGCGTTCGCGCAGCCCCTCCAGCCTGCCGGTGGCCTTCACCATGGTGTCCAGGGCCTGCCGCTGACGGTCCGTGAGCCGGTCCCGGTCTCCGTCCCGGACCGCCTGCCGCATGGCGTCCACGGCCCGGTCGGTACGCCGCTGCTGGCCGAGCAGCTGCCCGGCGGTGGTGGTGTCGAGGCGGCCGCCCAGGTAGGTGGCGGACAACCGCCGCTCGATCTGGATCTGTCCGACCGCGGTGTCCACGGGGGTGCCGAAGTCCTCGTACACCCCCTGGAGCCGGACCAGCGCGCGCAGTTCGGCGGTGACGGACACCATGGCGAAGCTCCACAGGGCCATCAGGGCGACGGCCGGGGCGAGCGCGAGCGCCACGATCCGCGCACGAACGGTGGTGGGACGGCCGAGGGGCCAGCGCATGGAGACCTGCCGGTGTTACCAGTCGGTAGAAAGTTCGGCACAACCTACGGGATCAGCACCGGCCCCGCAATGGTGACCTGCGGTAACCCCGGGTCACCCGGCGGGCAGGGCGAAGGTGGTGACGACCGCCGCGTGGTCGGAGGGCCAGTCGTTGCCCGCCACGTCCGGCCAGGGCCGCGGGGTGCCGGTGACCAGCGTCCGGGAGTCGAGCACGGTCAGTCCGCGGTGCAGGACGTAGTCGATCCGGTCCTGCGGTTCGGGCCGTCCGCCGCCGTCCTCGTGCACCGGATGAACGGGCGACCAGGTGTGCCCGGGTTCGGCGGCCGGGTCGGGGTGGGCCTCGCGGAAGGAGTCGGCGAACCCCGCGTCCTCGGCCGCCTCGGTCACCGGCCAGCGCACGTCCGGCCAGTCCAGGTGGGAGGGGCAGTTGAAGTCCCCGACGAGGACGACCGGGACGCCGTCGTCCGACGACTCGGCGATCCGGTCCAGCGCGTCCCGCATCTGGCTCAGCCGCAGCTCCTCGTGGGCGATCAGCCCGGCCGCCGGCAGTCCGTCGAAGGCGGCCTCGTAGGGCCCGTACGGCGTGTAGTGCAGGTGTGCGGTCCAGATGTCCACCTCGCGGCCGGGGGCGACCGCGATCCGGACACCGGCGGCGCCGTAGAAACCGACGTCCGGGTCGCCGAAGCGGGCGGTGACGGGGTGGCGGCTGAGGACGCCGAGGTTCTCGCCGGCCCGGTGGTGGTGCCAGCCGAGGGCCTCGGCCAGCTCCTGGGCGGCCGTCCCGCCGGTCTCCTGGAGCCCGACGACGTCGGCACCGCTCTCCAGGACCGCCTGGACCTGCTTGGCCCGGTGGTCGTCGACCTTGCTGCCGCCGAGCCACAGGTTCCAGCTCATCACGCGAAGCCGGGGAACGGCCATCCGTTCCAGGTCGGCGGCCGTGACCCCGGCCAGGCTGTCCCGCACGGTCCGGCCGGGCGCCTCGCCGATCGGCGCGAGCGAGGGCACGGCGAGCACCGTGCACCCGGCGGCCTCGGCGGAGGCGACGCCGGTCTCGGTGTCCTCGACGGCGACACAGGCCGGCGGGTCGACCCCGAGGATCCGGCAGGCGGCCAGGTAGGGATCGGGGGCGGGCTTGGTGCGGGCGGTGTCGTCGGCGGTGACGGAGGTCGCGAACCGGTCGGCGCCCAGTGCGTCGAGGACGACGTCGGCGACCGCGCGCGGGGACGCGGTGACCAGGGCCGTGGGGACGCCCGCGGCGGCGAGCGCGTCCAGCAGCTCGACGGCGCCGGGGCGGGGCACGATGCCGGTGCGGACGCGCTCGGCGAACTCGCGGTGCAGGACGGCGGCGAGGTCGGCGGCCGGCCTGCCGGTGGCCGCGCCGAGCCAGTCGGCGGTGTGCTCTACGGGGCGGCCGAGCACCTCCGGCTGGTCGGCCTCGGTCAGCGGGCGTCCGGCGACCTGCTCGACCGCCTCCCACCACAGGCGTTCGGTGTCCACGAGGGTGCCGTCCATGTCGAACAGGACGGCGTGCAGACGGTGGTGGGGGCGGTCGGGGGCGTGGGGGGTCACGTCGGGGTCTTTCCTCACTTCTGGATACGTTCGGCCACCAGCACCGGCCGCTCCGGCAGCGACACGGTGACGGCGGTTCCGGCGCCGAGTCCGGCGGCCTCGTGCGCGGGCAGGTCGGCCTTGGCCTCGGTGCCGTCGGCGAGCCGTACGGTGACCCGGACGACCGCGCCGAGGAAGGCGGTGGCGACCACGCGGGCGCCGCCCCGGTCGTCGGTGTGCAGCCGTACGGCCTCGGGCCGCACCAGCACGTCCACCGCGCCGTCGGGCACCTCGCCCTCGGCGGGCAGCCGCTGCCCGAGCACCTCGACGGTGCCGTCCTTCAGCTCGCCCGGCAAACGGCTCATGGTGCCCACGAACTCGGCGACGAACGCGGTGGCCGGACGCCCGTACAGCTCGGCGGGCGCGGCGCACTGTTCGAGCCGCCCGGCCCGCATGACGGCCACCCGGTCGGCGACCGACAGGGCCTCCTCCTGGTCGTGGGTGACGAACAGGGTGGTGATGCCGAGCTCCTGCTGGAGCCGGCGGATCTCCTCGCGCAGGGTGAGGCGCACCTTGGCGTCCAGCGCGGACAGCGGCTCGTCGAGCAGCAGCACGCGCGGACGCAGCGCGAGGGCGCGGGCGAGCGCGATGCGCTGCTGCTGGCCGCCGGACAGCTGGTGCGGGTAGCGCGCGCCCTTGTCACCGAGGCCGACCAGCTCCAGCAACTCGGCCGCGCGGGAGCGGCGTTCGGCCGTGCGGACCTTGCGCATCCGCAGCCCGAAGGCGACGTTGTCGAGGGCGTCCAGGTGCGGGAAGAGGCTGTACGACTGGAAGACCATCCCGGCGTCGCGACGGTGGGCCGGGACCCGCGTGACGTCCTCGCCGTCCACCAGGACGGCGCCGGAGTCGGGGTGCTCGAACCCGGCGAGCATGCGCAGCGCGGTGGTCTTGCCGCAGCCGGACGGGCCGAGCAGGGCAAGGAACTCCCCCGGCCGGACGGTGAGGTCCAGTCCGTCGAGGGCGACGGTGGCGCCGAACTCCCTGCGCAGACCGCGGAATTCGACGGTGGCGGCCTTCTCGGCCGTTGCCTTCTCAGGCGTGGTGACGGTCATGACGGTTCATCCCCGGGAAGAAGCGGTTCGGGTGCGTCCGCCGCCGGCACCGGCGAGCGCGAGGAGCAGGGCCCAGGTGACGAGCAGGCTGAGCACGGACACGGCGACGGACATCTGGGCCTGCGAGCCGCCGACGTTGTAGATCCACACGGCGAAGGGCCGGAAGCCGAGCAGCTGGGCGACGGTGAACTCGCCGAGGACCAGTGCCAGGGTGAGGAAGGAGGCGTTCAGCAGGGCACCGCGCAGGTTCGGCAGCACGGCCCGGACCAGCGCCTGCGGCCAGGAGGCACCGCAGCTGCGGGCGGCCTCGACCAGGGTCCGTACGTCGATGGAGCGCAGGCCGGCGTCCAGGGCGCGGTACACGAAGGGCAGCGCCATCACGACGTACGCGAGGACGAGGACCAGGGGGAAGTTCTCGTTCTGGATCACCACGAACGTCTGGAACAGCGGGGTCCGGGACAGATGCTCCGGGCCCCACTTGAGCACGGTGACGATCCCGGCGACGAACGCGATCGGCGGCACCACCAGGGGCAGCGAGCACACCACCTCGACCACCGGTCGCATCCGGGGCGCACCGAGCCTGAGCGCGACCGCGGCGGGCACCATGGGCAGCAGGACGACCGCGATGGTGGCGACGGCCAGCTCCAGCGAGAGCAGCAGGCTGAAAACGAAGCCCTCGGTGGACAGGATCCTGGTGTAGGCGTCGAACGTGACGCCCTGCCCGGGCACGTCGACCGTGAAGATCACGGAGGCGGTGAGCGGCACCAGGAAGTACAGCGCGGCCAGGCCGAGGACGGCCCACCGCCACGGGGTCAGGCGTCGAGCCATCGGGCGCTCCGTCGTTGCAGGGGCAGGTACACGGCCATCACCAGGCCCGCCACCAGCACCATGTCGAGGCTGAGGGCGAGGGCCACGTTCTCCTGGCCGACCAGGACGTTGCCGGACAGCGCGTCGGCGATCTGCAGGGTGACCAGCGGGACCGCGCTGCCGACCATCGCGGCGGCGGTGGCGTAGGCGGCGAAGGCGCTGCCGAACAGCAGCACCAGGCCGCCGAGCAGGGAGGGCGCCAGCACGGGCAGGGCCACGTGCCGCCAGTACTGCACACCGGTGGCGCCGTTGTTCAGCGCGGCCTCCCGCCACTGGGAGCGCAGACCGTCCAGGGCCGGGGTGATGGTGAGGACCATGAGCGGGATCAGGAAGTACAGGTAGACGAGGACCAGTCCCCAGAAGCTGTACAGGTCCCAGCCGGTGTCCTTCAGGCCGAGGTGCACGGTCAGCACGCCCGCGTTGCCGAGGGTGGCGACGAAGGCGAAGGCGAGCGGGACCCCGCCGAAGTTGGCGAGCACGCCGGACGCGGTCAGCACGGCCTCGCGCAGCGCGCGGGAGCGGGAGCCGGCCACGGCCTGCGCGAGCGGCAGCCCGAGCAGGGCGCCGAGCACGGCGGAGACCGCGGACAGCTTCACGCTGCCGAGCAGGGCGGTGAGGTACGGGCCCCGGAGCGAGGCGGTGAGGTTCGCGGCGGTGTAGGAGGCGGCGCCCGTCGTCGGGTCCTTGACCGTGAAGGCACCGTCAAGGACCGCCAGGGCCGGCAGCCCGAAGGCGATCGCCGTGAACACCAGCAGCGGCACCACGGCGAGCCAGCCGGGGGCGTGGCGCCGCCGCTTCGCCGGAGCGGCGGGCGCCACGTCCGCGCGCGGGAGGGCGGCGGTCATCCGGAGACGGCCTTGCCCCAGCCCTGCGCGAGGGCCGTCTTGGCCTTGCTCTGCTGGTCCTCGGTCGGGAAGGCGGGCGTGCCGGTGACCTTCGGGAGCCTGGCGGCGGCCGTCCTGTCGAGGGTGCCGGCCTTGTCCATCGCGGTCATCAGGGCGGGCCGGGCGTAGCCCTTGAGCCACAGGTTCTGGCCCTCGGTGCTGTAGAGGTACTCCTGCCACAGGCGGGCGGCCGCCGGGTGCGGGGCGTCCTTGTTGACCGCCTGGGAGTAGTGCTGGGCGTACTGGCCGTCGGCCGGGATGGAGACCTTCCAGTCCACGCCCTTGGACCGGAACTCGTCGGCGTAACCGGCGTTCAGGTAGTCCCAGTCGACGGAGATCGGGGTCTCGCCCTTCTCGACGGTGGCCGGGGTGGACTCGACGGGCGTGTAGTTGCCGTTCTTCTTCAGTTTGGCGAAGAAGTCGAGGCCGGGCTGGATGTCGTCGAAGGAGCCGCCGTCGGCGAGGGCGGCCGCGTAGACGCCGCCGAACGCCGAGCCGGACTTGGTGGGGTTGCCGTTGAGGGCGACCTGGCCCTTGTACCGCGGCTTGAGCAGGTCCTTGAAGGTGGTGGGGCAGGTCTTCACCCGCTTGGCGTCGCAGCCGATGGAGATGTAGCCGCCGTAGTCGTTGTACCAGCGGGCCTGCGGGTCCTTCTGGGCCTCGGGGATGTCGCCGTAGGAGGCCACCTTGTACGGCGCGAGCAGGCCCTGCTGGGCGGCGCTGAGGGCGAAGGAGCTGCCGAGGTCGAGGACGTCGGGCGCGCGGTCCTGGCCCTTGCGGGAGGTGACGGCGTTGATCTCGTCCTGGCTGGAGCCGTCGGGGCTCTCGTCCTCGATCTTGATGCCGTACTTCTTCTGGAAGCCGTCGATGATCGCGCCGTAGTTGGCCCAGTCGCGGGGCACCGCGATGATGTGCAGCTTCCCCTCCTTCTTGGCGGCCTCGACCAGGGCGTCCATACCGCCGAAGTCGGCCGCGGAGGTGGCGGTGGCGGCGTTCCTGCCGGTCTTGGTGGTGCTGGACGCGTTGTCGGGGGCGGCGCCGCAGGCGCTCAGCGCGAGCGCGGCGACGACGGCGAGGGAACCGCCGAGGACGGCGTTTCTCGGCAGGGACACGGTCACGGTCTCTCCAGGGGGCGCACGAGGGTGGAGTAGTGCGGGCAACTTGTATGAACAAGTTGGCCTCAGTACGCCCGGCGTCGGTGTCCTGTCCGTGAACACCGGCGAAACAGCAACCCCTGATTCCCTGCACACTTCCGGCCGGAACGGATCACCGGGGAACGTCGATTAGGCTGGTCACGCTGTGCACAGCGGCCTACGCAGAGGGGAAGCATGACGGCGCGACACGAGGAGATCGCGGACGAACTGCGCCGCGCGATCGACCGCGAGGAGTACGCGGTCGGCAGCAGGCTGCCCTCGGAGTCGGAACTCGCCGCGCACTACGGCGTCTCGCGCGGCACCGTCCGCCAGGCCGTCGCCGCCCTGACCGCCGAAGGGCTCATCGGGTCCCGGCAGGGCGCGCGCCGGGTGGTCCTGGCCAGCCGCCGCAGCCAGAGCTTCGAGGAACTGCGCAGCTTCGCCCAGTGGGCGCGGGCCATGGGCCACGAGGCCACCGGCCACGTCGTGACCCAGGAGTACCGCCCGGCCGGCCACGAGGACGCCGTGCGCCTGCAACTCACCGTCGGCACACCGGTGTTGCACGTCCTGCGGGTGCGCGGCCTGGACGGCGAGCCGGTGCTGCTGGAGCGCACCGTGTACGCCGACTGGATCTCCCCCGCGGTCGAGGCGATCGAGCCCGACTGTCCGTCGGTCACCCAGCGCCTGTACGACGACACCGGTCTGGTCTTCGCCTACGGCGAGCACGTCATCGACGCGGTGGCCTGCGGCGCGCTGGACGCCGAGTTGCTCGGGGTGCGCCGGACCAGCCCGCTGCTGCGGGTGCGGCGTGTGACGACGACACGGGAGGGCCGGCCGGTCGAGTGGTCGGACGACCGCTACCGGCCGGACGCGGTGAGCTTCAGCGTGCACAACTCGATCGGCAACAATCCGCTCGCGCGGAAGGCGGCGGAGTAGAGCGGGGGCTCGTCCTCGTCGCCGGGTGCGGGGCCACCGTGGTCGCTCGCGCGGTTTCCCGCGCCCCTGGGGGCTGCGGCGCAGCCTGCCCGGAAAGGCGCGGGGAACCGTGTCTCCCTACCCCGGCGCACCGGAGGAGAAGCGGCGCAGCAGGGGCGACAGGACCAGGACCGACTTGGTCCGTTCCACGAACGGCTCCCCCGCGATCCGCTCCAGGACCCGCTCGAAGTGGCGCATGTCGGAGGCGAAGACCTGGGCGATCGCGTCCGCGTCGCCGGTGACGGTCGACGCGGCCACGACCTCCTGGTAGCGCTCCAGACCCCGCTGGATGGTCTCCGGCGAGGTGTTGCGCCGGCAGTGGATCTCGATGAATCCCTCGGTCTCCCAGCCGAGCGCCGCCGGATCCACCCGGACGGTGAACCCGGTGATGGCTCCGGTGGCGCGGAGCCGGTCCACGCGCCGCTTCACCGCGGGCGCTGACAGGCCGACCATCTGCCCGATGTCCGCGTAGGAGCGGCGGGCGTCCTCGGCGAGGGCGTGCACGATGCGTTCGTCGAGATCGTTCAGCACAGGGGGTTGTTCACTTCTTCGGTTCGATCACTTCTCTGCCGTCACCGCGAGCACGTCGTCGGTCGCGAGACGGGAACGGCGATAGCCGTACACGAAGTAGAACACGAGCCCGACGGCCATCCAGCATCCGAAGACGACCCACGTGACGGTGTCGAGGCTGAACATGTTGTACGCGCAGAACAGGAAGCCCAGCACCGGCAGCACCGGCCCGAACGGCACCTTGAACGTGCGCTCCAGCCCCGGCCGCTTGTACCGCAGGACGATCACCGCGACGTTGACGAGGGCGAAGGCGAACAGCGTGCCGATGCTGGTGGCGTCGACCAGCTTGCCCAGCGGGATGAGCGCGGCGAGCACACCGCAGAAGAGGGACACGATCACCGTGTTGAGGCGGGGCGAGCCGGTCTTCGCGTGGACCTTGCCGAGCGCCTTCGGCACCAGGCCGTCGCGGGCCATCGCAAAGAGGATGCGGGTCTGGCCGTAGAGAACGGTGAGCACCACGCTCGCGATGGAGATGACCGCGCCGAGCGCCAGCAGGGTGCCCCAGAAGGTCTGGCCGGTGACGTCGTCCATGATCGCGGCGAGGGTCGCCTCCGAGCCGTCGAACTTCTTCCAGTTCCAGGCGCCGACGGCGACGCCCGCGACGAGCACGTACAGCACGGTCACGATGATCAGCGAGAGCATGATCGCCCGGGGCAGGTCGCGCTTGGGGTTCTTGGCCTCCTCACCGGCGGTGGAGGCGGCGTCGAAACCGATGTACGAGAAGAACAGCGTGGCGCCGGCGGCGCTGACACCCGTCATGCCGAGCGGCATGAAGTCGGCGTAGTTGCCGGACTTGAAGCCCATGAAGCCCACCGCGCAGAACAGCACGAGGGCGACGATCTTCACGCAGACCATGATCGTGTTGGCGCGGGCGGACTCGCGCGCGCCGCCGAGCAGGAACACCATCGCCAGCAGGACGACGATCAGGGCGGGCAGGTTGATGATGCCACCCTCGCCCGGAGCCGAGGACAGGACGCCCGGGATGGTGACACCGATCGTGCCGTCGAGCAGTTCGTTGAGGTACTCGCCCCAGCCGACGGCGACGGCGGCCACCGACACGCCGTACTCCAGTACCAGACACCAGCCGCAGACCCAGGCGACCAGCTCACCCAGCGTTGCGTACGCATACGAGTAGGAGGAGCCGGCGACCGGGATGCTGCCCGCCAGCTCGGCGTACGACAGCGCCGAGAACAGGGCCGTGAGGCCGGCGATCACGAACGCCAGGGTGACCGCCGGACCGGCCTTCGGGACGGCGTCGCCGAGGACGACGAAGATGCCGGTGCCGAGCGTGGCACCGATGCTGATCATGGTCAGCTGCCACAGTCCGAGGGAGCGCCGGAGCTGCCCTCCCTCGCCCTGGCCGCCCTCGGCGACCAGGCGTTCCACGGGCTTGCGACGCATGAGGCGCGCGGCGACGCCCGGGGACGCGGGGGCGGCCGCTCTCTCGTTGTGCGGGGGTGCGCCTTGGTCGAGCACGTAGGGGCTCCTTATCGCTGCCGGTCTGGGTGGGGTCGGGTCCGGCATGGCCGCCGGACCCTCGGGGCGGGGACCGGCGGCAGCCCGCGAGAGCAGGGATCCGCCGAGCGGAGTCCCCGCCACGCCACGTACAGCGCAGCACCCTACGGGGGTGGGCTTTACGGGCGTAATGCAGCAACCTTGCGCATGCCCGCATGATCATTGCGTTCATCCGACCGGAATGCCAAATCGTTGCGCGCGGGCTGCCGACCGTTGCACGAGGGCCCTGCGACGGGCTCCGCCGGCCCCGCGGAGCCCGGGAACGCCGACGGCCCCCGCTGTTCCCGGGAGGGGGACAACGGGGGCCGCGCGGACGGTACTTGGGGTCAGCTCCAGCTGGCGTGCAGCGGCTTGCCCTCGGCGTAGCCGGCGGCACTCTGGATGCCGACGATCGCCTTCTCGGCGAACTCCTTTAGGGAGCCGGCGCCGGCGTAGGTGCAGGAGGAGCGGACGCCCGCGATGATCGAGTCGATCAGGTCCTCGACGCCCGGTCGGGCCGGGTCGAGGAACATCCGCGAGGTGGAGATGCCCTCCTCGAACAGCGCCTTGCGGGCCCGGTCGTACGCCGACTCCTCCGAGGTCCGGTTGGCCACGGCGCGCGCGGAGGCCATGCCGAACGACTCCTTGTACAGCCGGCCGCCGGCGTCCTGCTGGAGGTCGCCCGGGGACTCGTAGGTGCCGGCGAACCAGGATCCGACCATGACGTTGGACGCGCCGGCCGCGAGGGCCATGGCCACGTCGCGCGGGTGGCGGACACCGCCGTCCGCCCACACGTGCTTGCCGTGCTTCCTCGCCTCGGCCGCGCACTCCAGGACGGCCGAGAACTGCGGCCGGCCCACGCCGGTCATCATGCGGGTGGTGCACATGGCGCCGGGGCCCACGCCGACCTTGATGATGTCCGCGCCTGCGTCGACGAGGTCCTTGACGCCCTCGGCGGAGACGATGTTGCCCGCGACGATCGGCACCTGCGGGTCGAGGGCGCGGACCACCTTGATCGCGCTGATCATCGACTCCTGGTGGCCGTGCGCGGTGTCGATGACGAGCGTGTCCACGCCCGCGTCGAGCAGCTGCTTGGCCTTGCCCGCCACGTCGCCGTTGATGCCGACGGCGGCGGCGATGCGCAGCTTGCCCTGGGCGTCCACGGCCGGGGTGTACAGCGTGGCCCGCAGGGCGCCCTTGCGGGTGAGGATGCCGGCGAGCTTGCCGTCCTTGTCCACGGCGGGCGCGTAGCGCCGGTTGTGGGTGTCCAGCGTGTGGAAGGCCTCGCGCGGGTCGATGTCCGCGTCCAGCAGGAGCAGGTCCTTGGACATGACCACTTCGAGCTGGGTGAAGCGGTCCACGCCGGTCAGGTCCGCGTCGGTGACCACACCGACGGGCCGCTGGTTCTCGTCGACGACCACACCGGCGTTGTGGGCCCGCTTGGGCAGCAGGGCGAGTGCGTCGGCGACGGTCTGGTGCGGGGCCAGCACGATGGGTGTGTCGAGCACGTGGTGGCGGCTCTTGACCCAGGAGATGACGTCCGTGATCACGTCGATCGGGATGTCCTGCGGGATGACCACCAGGCCGCCGCGGCGAGCCATCGTCTCGGCCATGCGGCGGCCGGCGATGGCGGTCATGTTGGCGACGACGAGCGGGATGGTGGTGCCCGTGCCGTCCGGGGAGCTGAGGTCCACGCCCTGACGCGAGCCCACCGCGGAGCGGCTCGGCACCATGAACACGTCGTCGTACGTCAGGTCGTACGCGGGCTGGATGTCATTGAGGAAACGCACGTGCTGCACATCCCAGTCGATCAGAGGTGACCCCCCGACGGGTGCGCCAGGGGAAAAGAGCACGTACTTCATTGTCCCATGACGCCGCGGCTGTCAGGCCCCGACAGAACATCCAGGGTCGCGGCCGATCACCTAGGAGGTTCCTCCAAGGGCGAGGACGACGGCGAGGGAGGGAGTACGGTCCACCGCCTCGGCGAACACCTCCTGGGCGGTCCGCCACTCCCGCGGGCTCGCCTCGGCGTACGGCTGCCAGCCCCGCACGACGACGAGCATCCCCTGTTCGACCGCGCCCTCGGGCCAGACGGTGTGGTCGCACAGGGAGTCGGCCAGCGCGTCCCAGTTGCGGCCGAACCAGTCGGGCAGCGCGAGGGCCCGGGCGACGCGGTCCATCAGGCCGGGCTTGTCGGTGACGCCGGCGAGGTCCAGTGCGACCACGAAGCGCCCCGTCAGGTCTTGGCTCATCTCAGTACCGCCCGGAACGTGTCGTAGTGATCGTCGGTGTAGTAGATCTCCCCGCCCTGACCGGTGACGAGGCGCCGCGCCCCGCGGTCGCGGGAGCCCGGCGTCGGCACGGTGTACTCGTGGTAGTAGCCGCGCCGGTGCGCCGGCAGCCGCCCCTCGAAGTTCCCGAAGACGACGCCGTCGCGGGCGTAGGGGTAGGGGCCGCCCCGGTCGATGAGCGCGAGCGTCCTGCGCGCCTCGGCGGGCAGCCGGGACGCCGCCACGGTGCCCGTGCCCCTGGCCCACGCCGGGGTGGACGCCGCCGGCGCGGTGGTGGTGACCGGGCCGGGCGAGCACCCCGTCAGCAGGACGGAGAGGCAGACCAGCAGTCCCGCGAGCGCGCGGGGGACGAACCGCAGCAGCATGTGGACGATGCTGCCACGGCCGTCCCGCTACGCGGGTGCCGCGACCCGCGCTCAGGGCCCGTCGGGGTCCTGGCGGTTGAGCGCGGGCTTCGGCGTCGGGCCCGCGGTCATCAGGTAGTCCGCGGCGGAGGTGTCCGTCACCAGGCTGGTGACCAGGCCGGACCGCAGCACCGCGTCGATCGCCGACGCCTTTCGCTGCCCGCCGGCGATGGCCACGACCTCCGGGATACGGCGCAGCTGGTCGGTCTTGACCGTGATGCACCGCTCGCCGAGGTCCCGCCCGATCCGCCGCCCGTCGGCGTCGAAGAGGTGCGCGGACATCTCGGCGGCGACCCCGAGCGAGGCGTAGTGCGCGCGCTCCTCGTCGCTGAGCATGTCGTGGACGGTCGAGATGCCCGGCTCCCAGGAGCCGATGGAGACGCAGGCGACCGTGACCTTGTCGAAGTACTCGAAGGCCCGGGCGATCCCGGTCTGGTTGCGCAGCGCCGCCGCGGTCGCCGCGTCGGGCAGCAGCATCGGCGCGTAGATGGGGTGCGCGTCGCCGCCGGACACCTGGGCGGCACGGCGCACGGCCTCCACGGAGCCGCGCTCGGCGGTCCCGGCGTCGTACACACCCGTCAGCTGCACCACCGTGCAGGGCGGCAGCCGGTCGAGCGCCGCCGCCATGTGGATGGTGGAGCGTCCCCAGGCCAGCCCGAGCACGTCCCCCTCGTTGACGAGTTCGCCGAGCAGGTCGGCCGCGACCTCGCCCAGGTTCTCCGGGTCGGGGGTCTCCTCGGCGTCGGCCGGGGATTCGACCACGACGGCGTGTCTGAGGCCGTAGCGGGCGCGGAGCGCGTCGGAGCGCTCGGCGTCCAGCTCGGCCGGGACGCGGATCTCGATGCGCACGAGATCCCGTTCGAGAGCCGTCTCCAGGACCCGGGCCACCTTGAAGCGGCTGACGCCGAACTCCTCCGCGATCTGGATCTTGGACTTGCCCTCGAGGTAGAAGCGGCGGGCCATGGCCGCCGCCTGGACCAGCTCAGCGGGTCCCATCCGCATGGCTGACCGGCCCGCCGACATACCCGACACGGCGATCTCCTCACTGCTGTTCACACTCTGGATTCGCCGTTCATCCTTGCAGATTCGGCGCAACTGATCCGCCCTGATGGGCGCCGTACTCTCAACCGTTCACGTAGCTGTGGCTCAGTGGTCGCATGCCCAGGACGCCGTGGCGGTGGCCGCGTCCGCCTGGCTGCGCAGTGCGTGTACCGCCTCCGCCGGGTCCTGCGCCCCGTACACGGCCGAGCCGGCGACGAACACGTCCGCCCCCGCGTCCGCGCACCGCTCGATCGTCGAGGCCGACACGCCGCCGTCGACCTGCAGCCACAGCTGGAGACCGTGCTTGCCGATCAGCTCCCGGGTGCGGCGGATCTTCGGCAGCATGATGTCGAGGAAGGCCTGGCCGCCGAAGCCCGGCTCGACGGTCATGATCAGCAGCATGTCGAGTTCCGGCAGCAGGTCCTCGTACGGCTCGATCGGCGTCGCCGGCTTGAGCGCCATCGAGGCACGGGCACCCTTGGCACGGATCTCCCGGGCGAGTCGCACGGGCGCGGCGGCGGCCTCCACGTGGAAGGTGACCGACGAGGCCCCCGCCTCGACGTACTGGGGCGCCCAGCGGTCGGGGTCCTCGATCATCAGGTGGCAGTCCAGCGGGGTGTCCGTCGCCCGGGCCAGGGACTCCACCACCGGCACACCGAGCGTGAGGTTCGGGACGAAGTGGTTGTCCATGACGTCGACATGGAGCCAGTCGGCGCCCTGGACCGCCTTGGCCTCCTCCGCGAGGCGGGCGAAGTCGGCGGACAGGATGCTGGGGTTGATCTGCGCGGCCATGACCCAAGCCTGCCATGTCCGAAGCACTGATGTTCGCACCGGTCCACAGGCGAGGCCGTTCGTCGTATTTGTACGACCGCGGGCGGTCGCCTGTGGACGACACGCGGCGTAGCCGGAGCGCTTCCGCGACACTCGGTGAACGGGCCGTGACGCTCGGAGGTGTCCGCGGTGTCGCACCCCGGGTGCGCGGGACGTGCCCCGCGGGCCGGGTCAGCCGGTCCGGCGGATCAGCGCCAGGTACATCGCGTCGGTGCCGTGCAGATGCGGCCAGAGCTGGACGTCGGGGCCGTCGCCGAGGTCGGGGACCCCCGGCAGCAGCGGGCGGGCGTCGATCAGCTCGGTGTCCGGGCGCTGCTTGAGCACGTCGGAGACGACCGCCCGGGTCTCGGCGAGGTGCGGCGAGCAGGTGGCGTAGCCGACGACCCCGCCGACCCGCACGGAGTCGATCGCCGTGCGCAGCAGGGTCCGCTGGAGCGGCGCGAAGTTGTCGAGGTCCTCCGGGCGCCGCCGCCAGCGGGCCTCGGGGCGCCGGCGCAGGGCGCCGAGGCCGGTGCACGGCACGTCCATCAGCACCCGGTCGAAGCTGCCGGGCAGCCACGGCGGCCGGGTCCCGTCGGCTGTGACGACCTGGTACGGCCCCGGGTTGCCGTGCAGGGCCTTGGCGACCAGGCCGGCCCGGTGCGGCTGCTTCTCGGCGGCGAGCAGGGCGGCGCCGCGTTCGGCGGCCAGGGCGGCCAGCAGCGCCGCCTTGCCGCCGGGCCCGGCACAGCCGTCGAGCCACTTCTCGTCGGGGCCGTCGAGCGGGGCGTTCGCCAGCGCGAGGGCGACCAGCTGACTGCCCTCGTCCTGCACGCCGGCCCGGCCCTCGCGCACGGCGTCGACCGCCGCCGGCTCACCGCCCTCGGCGAGCCGCACGGCGTACGGCGACCAGCGTCCCGGTACCGCGGACTCCTCGCGCAGCAGCTCCTCGGTGCCGGACCGGCCCGGGCGGGCGACGAGCGTCACCTCGGGCCGTTCGTTGTCGGCGGTCAGCAGCTCCTCGATGCCGGCGCGCCCGCCGCCGAGGGAGTCCCACAGCGCGGAGACGACCCAGCGGGGGTGCGAGTGCACGACGGCGAGGTGGTCCTCGGGATCCTCGTCGTAGGGCGGCGCGACCTTCTCCGTCCACCCCTGGAGGTCGTCCTGCGCGACCTTGCGCAGCACGGCGTTGACGAACTTGGCCCGGCCGTCGCCGAGCACCACCCGCGCCAGTTCGACGGAGGCGGACACGGCGGCGTGCGTCGGGATGCGGGTGCCGAGCAGCTGGTGCACGCCGAGGCTGAGCACGTCGAGGACCGGCGGGTCGACCTCGCGCAGCGGCCGGTCGACACAGGCGGCGATGACGGCGTCGTACGTCCCCTGCCGGCGCAGCGTGCCGTACACCAGCTCGGTGGCGAGGGCCGCGTCCCGGGAGTCGAAGTCGCCCTTCTCCCGCGCCTTCCTGAGCAGCGGCGGCAGCACGAGGTTGGCGTAGGCGTCCCGTTCGTCGACCGCGCGCAGCGCCTCGAAGGCCAGCATGCGGACGGGGTCCTTCTGGGGACGGCGGTAGGGCTTGGCGGGCTTGTGGGGCCGCCGGGACTGCTCGCTCACGAAAAAGGTGCTCCGGATGTGAAGAAGGTGGCTGCACCGTCCAGCCTACGTCGCCCCGAGGCCCCTCCCACCGCCCGGGGCGCCCCGCCGACGGGCGACCGGGCCGCGCCACCCCATGGCGACCGCGGCGCCGCCCCGGCGCGTTGCCGCGGCGTCGCCCCACGACCTCACCGCCCGCGCACCGTGCCGTGCCGCGGCCCGGACAATGCCGCCCGCCACGTCCGGCGCCCCGGACGCGAACGCCGCGGCCCCGGCCCGGCGCAGCCCGAATGGCCGCCACCGGCCGGCCCGGCCACCAACACCCCGATGGGCACGGCTGCGTCGCACGCTCCCCGGGTCAGCCCGACCCGGCCCACCGCCGACGGCCGGCCGGCGTTCTGACCCCGGCCTCGTCCTCACCCGTCCGTCGCCCAGGGCCTGACTCACGGGCCGGTTGAGCGGATCCGGCGGACCGGCACGCTTCCGACGCACGCGGGCCGTGCCTCGGTACGGCCCCGGTCACTTCGTGGGCCCCGGCCAACGGCACGGCGTCACAAGGCACCGCCCTGCCGCCTCTGCGTCCTCCGGGACGTGCCGCTCCACCCGACGTCCCGGCGCTCCCGGCGCTCCCGGCGCTCCCGGCGCTCCCGGCAGGGATCAGGCGCCGAGTGTCTCGTTCTCCGTGATGCGGACGCCGCGGGCCCAGTCGGCCGCGCGCATCGGCTTCTTGCCCTGGGCCTGCACCCACAGCAGTTCGACGGCGTACGAGCCGGTGCCGACGTGCACGCTGTTCTTGCCCACCGCGAGCCGGCCCGGGGCGAGGTCCGTCCGCTCGGGCACGGGCGTGACCTGGATGAGCTTGAGCCGCTCGCCGCGGAAGGCCGTCCAGGCGCCGGGCGCCGGGGTGCAGCCGCGCACCATACGGTCCACCCGCAGCGCGGGGGCCGCCCAGTCCACGTGGGCGTCCTCGACGGTGATCTTCGGCGCGAGGGAGATGCCCTCCGACGGCTGCGGAACGGCCTTCAGCGTGCCGTCCTCGACGCCGTCCATGGTCGCGGCCAGCAGCCCCGCGCCGGCGAAGGCGAGCCGGGTGAGCAGGTCGCCGCTGGTGTCGGTGGGCCGGATCTCCTCCGTCACGGTCCCGTAGACGGGCCCGGAGTCCAGCCCCTCCTCGATGAGGAAGGTGGAGGCACCGGTGATCTCGTCGCCCGCCATGAGGGAGTGCTGCACCGGTGCCGCCCCGCGCCAGGCGGGCAGCAGCGAGAAGTGCAGGTTGACCCAGCCGTGGGCGGGGATGTCCAGGGCGGCCTTCGGCAACAGGGCGCCGTAGGCCACGACCGGGCAGCAGTCCGGGGCGATCTCCCCCAGCCGCTCGAGGAACTCCGGGTCCCGCGGCTTCAGCGGCTTGAGCACCTCGATCCCGGCCTCCTCCGCCCGCTCGGCCACGGGCGACGCGACCAGCCTGCGCCCGCGCCCGGCCGGCGCGTCGGGCCGCGTGACGACGGCGGCCACCTCGTGCCGCCCGGAGGCGATCAGGGCGTCCAGAGCGGGAACGGCGACCTCGGGGGTACCGGCGAAGACGAGCTTCATGGGCGGGATCGGGCCTCTCGGGCGGGGGTCGGGCGGGCAGCGCACCAGTCTATGACCATGACCGCGAAGGCGCCGACGGCGAACGGCCCCGAGGTTCCGTCCGGGAACGGGCGGCGCGCGGACCGGAGGGCGGCGTACGCATATGCCCGTACGCCCCCACCCCGTGACCAGCGGAGCGCACACGCGTTGGTCAAGAAAGAGTTGACCACATCGGGCCGCTTCGGCGGCCCAATTCCTTTCAACGCCGGTTCGAGAGGCTTGTTCATGGCCGACCACGCAACCCACGACGCCCAGGCCCGGGCCAGCCTGCACTTGCTGGTGCGGGACATCGAGCGGGTCCGCCGGCAGGTGGACGCCCTGCGCACACTCACCGCCCAGCTGGGCAACGTCTACCGCCCGCGCCGCTCCGGCCCGTCCACGGGCTTCGTCGTCTACGGACGCGCCCCCGCCCCGACGGTGCGTCTGGCCCAGGAACTCCGGGACAGTGTCGAGACCCTGGTCACGGCCGCCGTGGACTTCGACCGCTCGCTCGGCTTCTCGTGGGACGCGGTGGGCTCGGCCCTCGGCGTCACCAAGCAGGCGGTGCACCGCCGTTACGGCGCCCGCCGGGCCGCGGCCCAGGCCGCCGCCGAGGCCGAGCGGACGACGGACCCGTCCGCCACCCACCCGCTCAACGTGAACACCGCCCTGCCCACGGTGCCGACGGTCCCCGCGGCCCGCTCCATGCCCACCCAGCCGACCGCGGGCAGCCCGGCCCTGCGCGAGGACGCCCGGCCGACCGCCTTCCCCGGCCCGCGCAACGGCTGACGTCCTGCCACCACCCCTGCCCTCCCGGTCCGCGTCCGGGAGGGCGGACGTATGCGCCGGGCCTGCGCACGGCCCCCGCCGCCGCACCGTACGCACCGGCCCGTCACCCGATGTCCGGCGGATCGATGCGCACCCGCACCGCCTCCCCGCTCCCCCGTGCCATGCGCGCGGCCTGCGCGGCCTTCAGGGCGGCGGCCAGCGCCGCCCCACTGCCCGGGGGCACCCGCACGAGCGCCCGCTCCCACTGCTCGCCGGGCGGTGGGGCGCCGGGTCGGCGCGGCCGGCCGGGCAAGGTCGGAGCCACCGGGACCGGGCCCAACACCTCGGCGTCCGGCGGCAAGTCGACCGCCGCCAGGAACTCGGCGACCGCCTCGGGTACGCCGGACACGGCCGCCATCCGGGACACCGGCGGAAAGCCCAGCTCGGCACGCTCGGCCAGCTCCCGCACCGCGTGTCCGACGGGGTCCCAGCGCACCAGCGCCTGCACGGGCCGCAGGGTCGGCTCCGCCACCACGACCACCGTGCCTCCTTGTCCCTGCGGCCGTACCAGAGCCCCCGCCGCCATCCAGCGGCGCAGCGCGTCCTCACCGGCCCGCAGATCGGGGCGTACGAGCATGGCCCAGCCGTCCAGCAGCAGGGCCGCCGCATAGCCGCCCTCGGCGACCGGCTCGGCCCCCGGGGTGCTGACGACCAGCGCGGGCGTACCCGGCACGGTGTCCAGCACGTGCTCCCGCCCCGAGGTGCGCACCGGTACGGCGGGGAAGGCCCGGCCCAGCTCCTCCGCGGTCCGCCGCGCGCCGACGACCTGGGCCCGCAGCCGGAAGCCGCCGCACTCCGGACAGTGCCAGGAGCCCTCCTCGCGGCCGCACCATCCGCACTTCAGGACGCCCGCGTCCTGCCCCTCGAGCGGGCCGGAGCAGTGCCGGCACCGCGCGGGTGCCCGGCACTGGGCGCAGGCCATCCGGGGCGCGTAGCCCCGCCGGGGCACCTGGACCAGCACCGGTCCGTGCCGCAGCCCTTCGCGCGCCGCCTGCCAGGCCAGCGAGGGCAGACGGGCGGCGCGGGCGGCCTCGTCCCGCGCCAGGTCTTCGTCACCGACGGTCCGCACCAGGGGCGCGGTGCGGCGGACCTGCTCGCGGCCGGCGACCAGCGGACGGGCCCAGCCGCTCTCGACGAGCTGGGCGGCCTCCACCGTGCAGCCGAAGCCGCCCAGCAGGAAGGCGCAGCCGTCCAGGGCGGCGCGCAGCAGCAGGACGTCCCGCGTGTGCGGCTGGGGCGCGTGCGGCTCGCTGTGGCTGTCGTCGCCGTCGTCCCAGACGGCGACGAGCCCCAGGTCCCGCACGGGCGCGAACATGGCCGCGCGCGTCCCGACGACCGCCTGCACGGACCCGCGCCGCACCGCGAGCCACTGCGCGTACCGCTTCTCGGGTCCGGCGTCGGCGGTGAGCAGCGCGTGCCGGCCCTCGCCGAGCACCGCGGTGAGCGCGGCGTCGACCCGCGCGGCGGCCCGCCCGTCCGGTACGACGACCAGCGCACCGCGTCCCGAGGCGAGCGTGGCGGCCACCGCCCTCGCCAGCTCCTCGCTCCACAGCGGGCCCGGCAGCGCGTTCCACACGGCCCGGGGGGCGCCGCCGGAGGCAAGCGCCTCGACGAAGGCGCCACCGTGCTCGTACCGCCCCCAGGAGCCCGCGTCCGGCGCCTCGGGCGGTGGCAGCGGCGGCGGGGACGGCCGCTGCTCGGCGCGGGCGCTGCGCGGCGGCACGGCCAACTGGAGGACGTCGGCGAGGCTGCCCGCGTACCGGTCGGCGACGGCCCGCGCGAGCCCCAGCAGTTCCTCGCTCAGTACCGGTTCCGGTGAGACGACCTGGGCGAGCACGGCCAGGGGTCCGGAGTAGTCCGACTCGGCGCGCCGCTCGACGAGGAATCCGTCGATGAGCCCGCCCCCCTCGCGGCGGCCCTCGCGCACCCGTCCGCGCCCGGCCCCGAACCGCACCCGGACCCGGACGCCGGGCTGCGCCTGCTCGTCCAGTTCCTCGGGCACCGCGTAGTCGAAGTAGCGGTCGAGGTGCAGCACGCCCTTGTCCACCAGCACCCGCGCGACGGGCAGCTCCTTGGCGAGCTCGGCACCACGCCAGGTCCGCGGCTTGGCCCGCGGCGCCTTCGCCCGGCGCACGCTCTCCCGGATGAGCGCGAGCTGTTCCGGCGGCGCCGCCTCGGCCCCACCGTCCCCGTCCGCCCGGGGCACCCCGTTCTCGCTGCTCACGCTTGCATTCTTACCAAACGGCACCGACAACCGGCGCCCGCCCGTCGCCCGGCCCACACGCCGAGGCCCGGCGCCCCCGTCGGGGAGCCGGGCCTCGTGGAAGGCGGGGGCGGGGGCTACAGGCCCACGGCCTGGCGCAGGGCGTCCACGCGGTCGGTGCGCTCCCAGGTGAAGTCGGGCAGCTCGCGGCCGAAGTGGCCGTAGGCAGCCGTCTGGGAGTAGATCGGGCGGAGCAGGTCGAGG
>NZ_JBIBUW010000019.1:0-105245 GCF_043079785.1 Streptomyces sp. NPDC015139
TTTCCGATCCGATTTCCTCGGTGCTTTCCAGGTTCTCGCTTTCGCGTTTCCCTTTCCGGCGGTTCCGACTCTATCAGATCCTTTCGGCGTCCGATCCCCCGTCGGCGGGGTTTGTCTTCCCGGCCCTTGGGCCGTTCTGACGAGTGAGACTTTAGCGGATTCCTCGCCCCCGAGCTAATCGGGGCCGGCGCCCTTTCGAACGCGGATTCCTCATTTCGCAAATACGCACGCCAAAACATTCGACGCCGAAGCGACGAGAGAGTGGTTGGTACCTGCGGAATGGCTGTCCGGGGCCGACCGGAGTCGGTGCTCACGTCGGACAACTCGGAGAACACTACGCATCGGCCCGGGGTGTGTCAACCCTCGTCCGGACGGCCCTCCGACGGCGTACGCTGGCCGTCATGTCTACGCGTACGTGTACCCAGCTCTGGTGGGCCGCCTGACGGCGGCCGTACACACGTATGCACTCAACGGCCGCCGCTTCGGCGGCCGTTCTCATATCTCCTCCGGGACTCCGGGGGCCGGCCGCAGAAGCGGCGGTCCCGATCAGGAGGTGGAGTGGAGATGACGCGGGTCTTCAGCGGGATCAAGCCGACCGGGCACGTGACCCTCGGGAACTACCTGGGCGCCATGCGGCGGTGGGCCCAGGTGGACCAGCACCGGGCGGACTCGCTGTTCTGCATCGTGGATCTGCACGCGCTGACCGTGGACCACGATCCGGCGCGGGTGCGCAGGCTCAGCAGGCAGGCGGCGACGCTGCTGCTGGCGACCGGGCTCGCCCCGGAGGTCTGCACGGTCTATCTGCAGAGCCATGTCGACGAGCACACCCGGCTGTCCTATCTGCTGGAGTGCGTGGCGACCGACGGCGAGATGCGACGGATGGTGCAGTACAAGGAGAAGTCCGCGCGCGAGCGGGAGCGGGGCGGCAGCGTCCGGCTGTCGCTGCTGACGTATCCGGTGCTGATGGCGGCGGACATCCTGGCGTTCGGCACGGACGAGGTGCCGGTCGGCGACGACCAGGTGCAGCACGTGGAGCTGGCGCGGGACGTGGCGGTGCGGTTCAACCAGCGGTACGGGCACACGTTCGTGGTGCCGCGCGCGACCCGGCCGGGAGTGGCGGCGCGGGTGATGAACCTTCAGGACCCGACGTCGAAGATGGGGAAGTCGGAGGACTCGGGGCCGGGGATCGTGTACCTGCTCGACGAGCCCGACGTGGTGCGCAAGAAGGTGATGCGGGCCGTGACCGACAGCGGGCGGGACGTCGTGTACGACCGGGAGAACGGGCCGGGCGTGGCGAATCTGCTGGAGATCCTCGCCGCGTGCACGGACGGGGACCCCGAGGCGCTGGCCGGCGCGTACGCGTCGTACGGCGCCTTGAAGAAGGACACCGCGGAGGCCGTGGTGGAGGTCCTCGGGCCCGTGCGGGCCAGGCACCGGGAGTTGTGCGCGGACCCCGCGTACGTGGAAGGGGTCCTCCGGGACGGAGCGGAGAAGGCGCGGGCGATGGCGCGACCGACCGTCGATGCCGCGTACCGGGCGATCGGGCTGCTGCCGCCGGTGTTCGACACGGCCCTGACCGCGTAGGTCTACGGGCGGGCCGGGTGCCCGGGAGCGGTCGGCCGGTGCCGGAGGGGGAAGACCCCGTTCGGCACCGGTTCGGTCCCGTCGGCCGGAGCGGGCTTCTCAGTCCTTCTTGCCGGAGGCGAGTTCGCGGCTGCGGTCGCGGGCGGCTTCGAGGGCGGCGATCAGTGCGGCGCGTACGCCGTGGTTCTCCAGCTCACGGATGGCGTTGATCGTCGTACCGGCCGGCGAGGTGACGTTCTCGCGGAGCCTGACGGGGTGCTGGCCGCTGTCGCGGAGCATCACGGCGGCGCCGATCGCGGACTGGACGATGAGGTCGTGGGCCTTGTCGCGGGGCAGACCGAGCAGGATGCCGGCGTCGGTCATGGCCTCGACCAGGTAGAAGAAGTACGCCGGGCCGGAGCCGGACAGGGCGGTGCAGGCGTCCTGCTGGGACTCCGGCACGCGCAGGGTCTTGCCGACGGCCCCGAAGATCTCCTCGGCGGTGGCCAGGTGCGCGCCGGTGGCGTGGGTGCCGGCGGAGATGACGGACATGGCCTCGTCGACGAGGGCCGGGGTGTTGGTCATGACGCGGACGACCGGGGTGCCCGCGGCCAGGCGCTCCTCGAAGAACGAGGTGGGGATGCCGGCGGCGCCGCTGATGACCAGGCGGTCGGCGGGGATGTGCGGGGCGAGCTCGTCCAGGAGGGTGCCCATGTCCTGCGGCTTGACCGTGAGGATCAGGGTGTCGGCGGTCTTGGCGGCCTCGGCGTTGGCCACCGGGGTGACTCCGTACCGGGTGCGGAGTTCCTCGGCGCGTTCGGGTCGGCGTGCGGTGACCAGGAGATCGGCCGGAGCCCAGCCGCCCCGGATCATTCCGCTGAGCAGGGCTTCGCCGATCTTGCCGGTGCCGAGGACTGCGACTTTCTGGCTCATGGAGTCATCCTCGCACCGGCTCCGGACGGTGGGCGGGGTTGTCCGGCAGGCGGAACACCCCCGCGGTGCCTACGCGGTACGGCGCCTGAGGGTCGCCGCGCCCAGTCCCAGGACGAGCAGGGCGCAGCCGGCCACGATCAGCACGTCGCGGACGAAGGTCGCGGTCATGTCGGTGTGGTGCAGGACCTGGTTCATGCCGTCCACGGCGTACGACATCGGCAGGACGTCGGAGACGGCCTCCAGGGCGGGGTGCATGGCGGAGCGGGGAGTGAACAGGCCGCAGAGGAGCAGCTGGGGGAAGATCACCGCGGGCATGAACTGGACCGCCTGGAATTCCGAGGCCGCGAAGGCCGAGACGAACAGACCGAGGGCCGTGCCGAGGAGGGCGTCGAGGAGGGCGACGAGGAGGAGCAGCCAGGGTGAGCCGGTGACGTCGAGGCCGAGCAGCCACACGGCGAGGCCGGTGGCGAGAGCCGACTGGACGATGGCGAGGGCGCCGAAGGCGAGGGCGTAGCCGGCGATGACGTCCGCCTTGCCGAGGGGCATGGCGAGGAGGCGTTCGAGGGTGCCGGAGGTGCGTTCGCGCAGGGTCGCGATGGAGGTGACCAGGAACATCGTGATCAGCGGGAAGATCCCGAGCAGGGAGGCGCCGATGTTGTCGAAGGTGCGGGGGCTGGCGTCGAAGACGTAGCGCAGCAGGATCAGCATCAGGCACGGGATGAGGATCATCAGCGCGATGGTGCGCGGGTCGTGGCGGAGCTGGCGCAGTACCCGGGACGCGGTGGCGCTGCTGCGGGCGGCGCTGAAGGCGCTGGTGGGTGCGGCGGTGTGCGCGGGGCCGGTCGTGCTCATCGGGTGCTCTCCTTGCTGCGGCCCGCGGTGACGGCCTGGTCGACGAGGTGAAGGAAGGCGGCCTCGACCGTGTCGGTGCCGGTGCGGGTGCGCAGGGCGTCCGGGGTGTCGTCGGCGAGGATCTCGCCCTCGCGCATGAGGAGGAGGCGGTGGCAGCGCTCGGCCTCGTCCATGACGTGGGAGGAGACGAGGAGCGTGGCGCCCCGGCCGGCGGCGAGTTCGTGGAAGAGCTGCCACAGGTCGCGGCGCAGGACGGGGTCGAGGCCGACGGTCGGCTCGTCGAGGACGAGGAGTTCGGGGGCCCCGAGCAGGGCGACGGCCAGGGAGACGCGGCTTCGCTGGCCGCCGGAGAGGTTGCCGGCGAGGGCGGCGGCGTGGCTGGTGAGGTCGACGTCGGCGATGGCCCGGGTGACGTGCTCCTGGCGGCGTTCGTCGGCGGTGCGGCCGGGGTCGAGGATCGCGGCGAAGTACTCGAGGTTCTGGCGGACGGTCAGGTCGTCGTAGACGGAGGGCGCCTGGGTGACGTAGCCGATGCGGTTGCGCAGGCCGGGGTGGCCGGCCGGGTGGCCGAGGACGTCGAGGGTGCCGGTGACCTTGGCCTGGGTGCCGACGACGGAGCGCATGAGGGTGGATTTGCCGCAGCCGGAGGGGCCGAGCAGGCCGGTGATCTGGCCGCGGGGGACGGTGAATCGGAGCTGGTGCAGGACCGTGCGGGGGCCGCGCCGGACGGTGAGGTCCTCGGCGTGGACGGCGGGGGTCGGGGCCGGGTGCGGTGGGTCCGGCACGTAATTCATCATGTGATGAATAATTGCGCCGCGGACAGGGGCCGTCAAGGGGGGACTCGACGGTTCTCGGCGCGGACCGGCGGGGCTCCTGGGAGTCCGGCGCATGCGAAAGCGGCGGCCGGGTGGACCCGGCCGCCGCTCCGTCGGTCGTGGGAGCCCGGGTGTCAGGGCTTGGTGGCGACGAGCAGGAGCACGTCGTAGACCTCCTCGACCACGCCGTCGGGGAAGACCTCCAGCAGGTGGCCGCGCTCCTCCTGGAGGAAGCCGTTCCGGGAGTCCTCGGGGGTGAGGAGGAACGCCGAGTGGCTGCCGATGTTCGCGAGGTGGGTGTCGACCGGGACGCGGCGGCTCCAGCGGACCACCCGCCGGCTGAAGCCGAGGCGGCCGCTCGGGTCGGCCAGTTCCGGGCGGGTGCCGTCCCGCTGCTGGGCGACGATGTCCGTGCCGAGGAAGCGGCCGATACGGCCCGCGGCCTCGGCGAGCCAGGGCACGTCCAGGGCGTCGCCGTTCCACCACAGCGCCAGCGCACCGCCCGGCCGCAGCACCCGCAACGCCTCGGGCACCGCGCGGGCCGGGTCGGTCCAGTGCCAGGCCTGGGCGTAGGTGACGAAGTCGGCGTGGCCGCCGGCGACGGGGAGGGCGTTGCCGTCGCCCCGGACGATCGGGATGTGCGGCAGAGCGCGGCGGAACTCGGCGGCCATGCCCGCGCCGGGTTCGACGGCGAGGACGTCGGCGCCGCGGCCGTGCAGGAGGGCGGTGGCGATTCCGGTACCGGCACCGACGTCCACGACCCGGGCGCCGGACAGGGAGCGGCCGGCCAGTTCCTCGACGGTGTCGAACAGCGCGGGCGGGTAGGACGGGCGGTTCGCGGCGTACTGGGCCGCCGCGGCGTTGAAGGAGTGGGCGCGGGCGGCGTGCGAGGGCGGCTGCGTCGTGGTCATACGACCATGCTCGGTGAGCGCGGCATCCGGTGGCACCGCATTTCCGTGACCGCGCCCGGGCGACCGGACCGGGTGGCCGGCGTGGGCCGGCGCCGTGTGCGGTGGGGCGCGACCGGCGCGGTGATCCGGCTGGGCGGCGAACGCTTCCCGGTCGACGCGCCCGCCGGGAGCGGGGCGCCGGACGCCGGGGCGTACGCGGCGAAGGGCGGGCCCCGGCGTGGACTCGGCCGGGAGCGGGCGTGCCGGGGAGCCGGTACCGGTGGCAGCCGTCGTCAGCGGTGCCGCTTCTTCTTCGCCGGGTTGCCGGTGCGGCGGGTGGTACGGCGTTCGTACTCCTCGCGGGCCTTGTCGTACTCCTCGCGGTGCAGCTTCTCGCCCGGGGCCTCGGTGAGGGAGCGGAAGAAGTAGGCGAGGAGGGAGCCGACGAAGCCGATGGCGAGCAGGCCGCGCAGGGAGGCCTGGCGCTGGGGGTCGTGCCGGCTGCCGAACCCCTCCCAGGTGTTGCGGAAGGCGAGCGCGCTGCAGATCGCGAACATGGCGATGATCAGCACGGTCACGAAGGAGCCGGTGTCGGCGATCGCGATGCCCTCGTAGGCGAAGCGCAGCACCAGGCAGGAGGCGGCGGCCGCGACCAGGGACCCGGCGGCGACGCCGGCGCGGCGCGCCGCGTAGCCGGCGTCGTGGTTCACCCAGGAGGTGCCGAAGAAGCGCAGCGGCTCCGGGCGGGGGCCGCTGGTCGGCGCCGTCTCGCCCGCGGAGCCCGCGGGGGTGTCCGGGGTGCCGGTTTCGTCGCTCACGGGACGATTATGGCGCCGGACCCCGGCGGGCTCCCGGCCGGGTCGGCCGTCGCGGGTGGCGTCAGAGCGCGCAGCGCGAGGCGACGTAGCCGTCGCTGCCCGTGTGGACGTAGGCGTCGGACACGTACTGGCCGTTGTCGATGTTGTCCCAGATCTTGGTGGTGCCGTACGGGCCGGTGACCGTGGTGCCGGGTGCCTGGCAGAAGATCGCCACGCGGGAGCCCTCGGGGAGCACGCGGACGATGCCGTACTGGGTGCCGGGGCCGCTGCGGACGTTGAGGCTGACGCCCGGGGCGACCGCGAAGGTGCGCACGGCGGCCTCCGCCGTCAGGGCTTCCTGCTCGCCGGAGCCCTGGACCGCTTCCGGGTGGTCGACGGAGTCGACGGACATGAGACTTCCCCCCTCGGCCCCCACGGCTGTCATGGGGACCGTCGTTCCCCCGGTCACGGTGACCGAGGCGACAGAAGCGAGTCGCTGAACAGTTGTGCGCGACTCGCACGCGGAGGCTAGCAAGCCGCCTCTGTCTCGCACGAGTCATCGACTAGGCTCCGTGCGTCGCGCGCGGACGACGAGCACGGGGGGCGGTCCATGGCGCCACAGCGCAGCAGCGGAACGGGCGCGGAAGCGGAACTTCCCGAGTACGCCGGCCACTACCGCCTGGAGTCATGTCTCGGTTCCGGCGGCATGGGGGTCGTCCATCTCGCCCGCAGCACCTCGGGGATGCGGCTCGCGGTGAAGGTCGTGCACGCCGAGTTCGCGCGGGATCCCGAGTTCAGGGGCCGCTTCCGGCAGGAGGTGGCCGCCGCCCGGCGGGTCAGCGGTGCGTTCACCGCGCCCGTCGTCGACGCCGATCCGGAGGCCGAACGGCCCTGGATGGCCACGTCGTTCATTCCCGGGCCGACCCTCTCCGACCAGGTGAAGCGTCATGGGCCCATGGCCACGGAGCAGTTGCGGCGGCTGATGGCCGGACTCGCGGAGGCGCTGCGCGACATCCACCGGGTCGGCGTGGTGCACCGGGACCTCAAGCCGAGCAATGTGCTGCTCGCGGACGACGGGCCGAAGGTCATCGACTTCGGGATCTCCCGGCCGAAGGACAGCGAACTGCGCACCGAGACCGGGAAGCTGATCGGCACGCCGCCGTTCATGGCGCCCGAGCAGTTCCGGCGGCCGCGGGAGGTGGGGCCGGCGGCGGACATCTTCGCGCTCGGCTCCGTCATGGTCCACGCGGCCACCGGGCGGGGGCCGTTCGACTCCGACAGCCCGTACGTGGTGGCGTACCAGGTGGTGCACGACGAGCCCGATCTGACGGGTGTGCCGGAGAGCCTCGCGCCACTGGTGGTGCGCTGTCTGGCCAAGGAGCCCGACGAGCGGCCGACGCCCGACGAGTTGATGCGGGAGCTGCGCTCGGTGGCGGCCTCGTACGACACCCAGGCCTTCATACCGGCGCAGCGGACCGGTGACGACGCGGGACGGCGGACCGGGGGCGACGGGGAGCGGCGGGCCGGTGACATCGCGGATCCCCTGGCCGGTGCCCGAGCCGGACGGCGGGACGGCGCCGACGGGGAACGGCGGCTGCCCGCGGCCGGAGCCGGCGAACCGGAGGGCGGCGGACGGCCGTCCCGGCGGTCGCTCCCCGGCCGCTGGGCCCGGCGGTCGCTTCCCGGCCGCCCGGTGGTGCGGCGGAGTCTCGTCGCGGCCGTGGCCGTCGTCCTGGTCGTGGGCGGGGTGTGCACGGCACTGCTGTGGCCGCGCGGTGCGGACGGACCGGAGGTGAAGGAGACCGGGGCCCGGGCCGGTGTGCCCGCGGTCGGGGCGTGGCGGGCGAAGCCGGCGGGCCGGGGATCCGGGATACCGCGGTGCACGGAGGGTGCCGGGCGGCTGCTGTGCTTCCGGTCCGGTTCGGCGTACGCGCTCGACGCGGCGGACGGCACGCGGCTGTGGCGGCGCGCGGTCGGCGGCCCGGACGCGAACGGCGCGCCCGCGCTGGCCGGCGGGGTGCTGGTGCTGCCGACGGACGGGGGCCGGCGGCTGGTGGGCCTGGATCCGGCCTCCGGCCGGACCCGCTGGCAGCGGGACCGGGCCGCCGGCACGGAGACGCGGATCGCGGGCGACATGCTCCTCGTCACCGGCACGGACGGCACGGTGACGGGGGTGGACGGAGCATCGGGGCGCGAGAGCTGGCACCGCCGGCTGCCCGGCCGCGGCACCCCGGCCCTGACCGCCGACGCCGGCGGCACCCTGGTCCATGCGGCCACCACCTCGCTGGACGGGGCGTACACGCAGGTCACCGAGTTGGACGCGGGTACCGGCGGCACGCGCTGGACGGCGCGGCTGCGGGGCGTGCTGCGGCCGGTCGGCAGTGACGGCGGTGCGCTGATCCTGCTGTCCGACGACAGCGCGGCGGCGGTCACGGACGCGGTGGTCCGCTACTCGCCGGCCTCGGGCACGACCCGCCGGACGAAGCTGACCGTGCCGCTGACGGCTCCGCAGGCGGCCGTGCACGGCCGGGTGCTGCACCTGCTGGCCGCCGGCGGCTCGCTGGAAGCCGTCGACCTGCGCACCGGCAAGCGGCTCTGGCACCTGGAGACGGCGGTGAGCCGGGGCTCGGCGCCGGTCGCCACCGCCGATCACGTCTACTTCAGCGCCCCCGACGGGCGCCTGCTCGCCGTGGCCGCCCGGGACGGACGCCTGCTCGGGCAGACACCGCCCCGGCTCGGGGCGGGCTCGGGCCAGGTCGCCGGCACCCTGCCGGCTCCGCTGGCCGCGGGCGCCCAGGTGTACGCCACGGCGCCCGACGGCAGCGTCTTCGCCGTGGACGGCCGTACCCCCGCGGCCTGGTGAGACGGCGCGGGGCCGCCCCCGGTGGGAGCGGCCCCGCGCGGGAGTCCGGGTCAGCCGAGCTTGCTCACGTCACGGACGGCGCCCTTGTCCGCGCTGGTCGCCATGGCGGCGTAGGCGCGCAGGGCGGCGGAGACCTTGCGCTCGCGGTCCTTCGGGGCGTACACGCCGTCGAGGGCCTTCTCGCGGCGGGCCAGTTCGGCCTCGTCGACCAGCAGCTCGATCGTGCGGTTCGGGATGTCGATGCGGATGCGGTCGCCGTCCCGGACCAGGGCGATGGTGCCGCCGGAGGCCGCCTCGGGGGAGGCGTGGCCGATGGAGAGCCCGGAGGTGCCGCCGGAGAAGCGGCCGTCGGTGATCAGCGCGCAGCTCTTGCCGAGGCCGCGGCCCTTCAGGTACGAGGTCGGGTACAGCATCTCCTGCATGCCGGGGCCGCCCTTGGGGCCCTCGTAGCGGATGACGACGACGTCGCCGTCCTTGACCTCCTGGGTGAGGATCCGCTGGACGGCCTCCTCCTGGGACTCGCAGACCACGGCCGGGCCCTCGAAGGTCCAGATCGACTCGTCGACGCCGGCCGTCTTCACGACGCAGCCGTCGACCGCCAGGTTGCCCCTGAGGACCGCCAGACCGCCGTCCTTGGAGTAGGCGTGCTCGGCGGAGCGGATGCAGCCGTTCTCGGCGTCGTCGTCCAGGGAGTCCCAGCGCTCGGACTGGGAGAAGGCCTCGGCGGAGCGGACGCAGCCGGGGGCCGCGTGCCAGAGTTCCACGGCCTCGGGCGAGGGGGAGCCGCCGCGGACGTCCCAGGTCTTCATCCAGTCCGAGAGGGACGGGCTGTGGACCGCGTGGACGTCCTCGTTCAGCAGGCCCGCGCGGTGCAGTTCGCCGAGGAGGGCCGGGATGCCGCCGGCGCGGTGCACGTCCTCCATGTAGTACGTGCGGTTCTTCGCGACGTTGGGCGCCACCTTGGCCAGGCAGGGCACCCGGCGGGAGACGGCGTCGATCTGCTCCAGGCCGAAGGGGACGCCGGCCTCCTGGGCGGCGGCCAGCAGGTGCAGGATCGTGTTCGTGGAGCCGCCCATCGCGATGTCCAGGGCCATGGCGTTCTCGAAGGCCTGGAAGGTGGCGATGTTGAGGGGCAGGACGGTGTCGTCGTCCTGCTCGTAGTAGCGGCGGGTGAGGTCCATGACCGTGCGGGCCGCGTTCTCGTACAGGGCGCGGCGGGCGGTGTGGGTGGCGAGGACCGAGCCGTTGCCGGGCAGGGAGAGACCGATGGCCTCGGTCAGGCAGTTCATCGAGTTGGCGGTGAACATGCCGGAACAGCTGCCGCAGGTGGGGCAGGCGTTCTCCTCGATGCGCAGGATGTCCTCGTCGGAGATCTTGTCGTTGACGGCGTCGGAGATCGCGTCGACCAGGTCGAGGGTGCGGACCGTGCCGTCGACCAGCGTGGCCCGGCCGGACTCCATGGGGCCGCCGGAGACGAAGACCGTGGGGATGTTCAGGCGCAGGGCGGCCATCAGCATGCCCGGGGTGATCTTGTCGCAGTTGGAGATGCACACGAGGGCGTCGGCGCAGTGGGCCTCGACCATGTACTCCACCGAGTCCGCGATCAGGTCGCGGGAGGGCAGGGAGTAGAGCATGCCGCCGTGGCCCATGGCGATGCCGTCGTCGACGGCGATCGTGTTGAACTCGCGGGGGATGCCGCCCGCCTCCTTGATCGCCTCGCTGACGATCCGGCCGACCGGCTGGAGGTGGGTGTGGCCCGGCACGAACTCGGTGAAGGAGTTCGCGACGGCGATGACGGGCTTCCGGCCGATGTCCGCACCGGGTACACCGGAGGCGCGCATAAGGGCGCGGGCGCCCGCCATGTTGCGGCCGTGGGTGACTGTGCGGGACCTCAGCTCGGGCATCGTCGCTCGCTCCTTCGAAGACCTTCTGCCAGTGAGTTCTGACTGTCTACGAGCGTACGCCGCGCCTCCAAGGACTGGACACGGTTGTCCGGAATGCGGGACGCGTGTCCCATGGGCCGTGGGTGCGGCGGGTGCCGGGGTGCGGTCGCCGCACGGCTCAGGGGTTGGTGAGGTGCCCCTGCACGACGGGAGCGACCCGGGCGATGATCTGCTCCAGGTCCGCGGAGGCCAGCGGCTCCAGCTTGATCACGTAGCGCATCATCGCCGCACCGACCAGCTGCGCGGCGGCCAGCTCGGCCCGCAGCTCCGCGTCCGGCAGGTCCACCTGGGCGGCGACGCGGCGCAGCAGCTGGGCGGCGACGAGGCGGCGGAAGACGGCGGCGGCGGTCTCGTTGTTCACGGCGGACCGCACGATCGCGAGGAGCGGGGTACGGGTCGTGGGGTTGTCCCAGACACCGAAGATGAAGCGGGTCAGCCGCTCCCCCACGCCGTCCAGCGGTCCGTCGGCCAGCGCGTTGGGCGCGTCGAGCGCGGGCGCGAAGGCGACCTCGATGGCCGCCTCGAAGATCTGGTCCTTGGTGCCGAAGTAGTGGTGGACGAGCGCCGAGTCCACACCGGCCGCCTTGGCGATGCCGCGTACGGACGTCTTCTCGTACCCGCGCTCGGAGAACTCCTCACGGGCGGCGGCGAGGATGCGGTCGCGGGTGTCGGCGGACTCGGCGCGCGGGGGGCGGCCCCGGCGGCGTGCCGTGGTCCCGTTCCCCGCAGGGGGCGTGCCGCCGTCCGCCGGCGGCCGCGCGGTGCCGTTCATCGCCGGGGCACCCGCACCGCCGCCGAGGCGAGGTGCTTGCGCGTGAACTCCAGGGCCTCGGCGAGATCGGCCTCGCGCTCGGCGCTGGACATCGCCCGCCGGGTGTTGACCTCGATCACGACGTGGCCGTCGAACCCGGTGAACGCCAGGCGCTCCAGCAGCTCGGCGCAGGGCTGGGTGCCGCGGCCGGGCACGAGGTGCTCGTCCTTGGCGGAGCCCCGGCCGTCGGCGAGGTGGATGTGCCCGAGGCGGTCGCCCATGCGGTCGATCATGTCCAGGGCGTCGGTGCGGGCCGTCGCCGTGTGGCTGAGGTCGATCGTGAAGTGCCGGTAGTCGTGCCGGGTGACGTCCCAGTCGGGGGCGTAGGCGAGCATCTCGCGGTCGCGGTAGCGCCACGGGTACATGTTCTCGACGGCGAACCGTACGTCCGTCTCGTTCGCCATCCGCCAGATCCCGTCGACGAAGTCCCGGGCGTACTGCCGCTGCCAGCGGAAGGGCGGGTGGACGACGACGGTGGAGGCACCGAGCTTCTCCGCGGCCGACCGGGCCCGCTGGAGCTTGACCCAGGGGTCGGTGGACCAGACCCGCTGGGTGATCAGCAGACAGGGGGCGTGGACGGCCAGGATCGGGACGGCGTGGTAGTCCGACAGGCGGCGCAGCGCCTCGATGTCCTGGCTGACCGGATCGGTCCACACCATGACCTCGACGCCGTCGTAGCCGAGGCGCGCGGCGATCTCGAAGGCCGTCGCCGTCGACTCCGGATACACGGAGGCCGTCGACAGGGCGACGCGCACGTCCTTTGCTTCAGCCACGTCCGTCACCATACGGCGTCGGGTGGGGCCCATGTTCGGTGCCTGTTCGCCGTTGTGAGGTTTGCCATGCGGGCGGCCGCGGGATCCCGCGCGGCCCCCCGAGCCCCTCCCGGGACGCTACGCGGAGCCCATGTGGTCGAGGCGCCGCAGGATCACGCCCTCGCGCAGGGCCCACGGACAGACCTCCAGGTTCTCCACCCCGAACAGGTCCATCGCGCCCTCGGCCACCAGGGCGCCGGCGAGGAGCTGGTTGGCCCTGCCCTCCGAGACCCCGGGGAGTTCGGCGCGCTGGTCCGTGGTCATGCCGGCCAGGCGCGGCACCCAGGCCTCCAGGGACTCGCGTTTGAGCTCGCGCTGGACGTAGGGACCCTCGGCGCTGCGGGCGGCGCCGGCGATGCGGGCCAGCTGCTTGAAGGTCTTGGAGGTGGCGACGACGTGGTCGGGGGCGCCGAAGCGGCTGAATTCGCCGACCGTGCGGGCGATCTGCGCGCGGACGTGCCGGCGCAGGGCGCGGACGTCCTCCGGGGCCGGCGGGTCCTTGGGCAGCCAGCCGGCGGTGAGCCGGCCGGCGCCGAGCGGGAGGGAGACGGCGGTGTCCGGTTCCTCGTCCATGCCGTAGGCGATCTCCAGGGAGCCGCCGCCGATGTCCAGGACCAGCAGTTTTCCGGCGGACCAGCCGAACCAGCGGCGGACCGCGAGGAAGGTGAGCCGGGCCTCCTCCTCGCCGCTGAGCACCTGGAGGCGGACACCGGTCTCGGCCTCCACGCGCGCGAGGACGTCGTCGGCGTTCTCGGCGTCGCGCACGGCGGAGGTGGCGAACGGCAGCAGGTCCTCGACGCCCTTGTCCTCGGCGGCCTGGAGCGCCTCCCGTACGACGGCGATCAGCTTCTCTATGCCGTCGTCGCCGATGGCACCGCTGTCGTCGAGGAGTTGGGCGAGCCGAAGTTCGGCCTTGTGCGAATGCGCGGGCAGCGGGCACGCGCCGGGGTGGGCGTCCACCACCAGCAGATGCACCGTGTTCGAACCCACGTCCAGGACACCGAGTCTCATATACGGAACGCTACTGCCAGAACGCCGCTGCTCGGTCCCCGGAGCGGGCCCCGGCCACTTACCCTGGACGGGTGCCAAAGACGAAAAAGGCGAACTCCGATAAAGCAGAAAAGGCGGACAAGGTTCGCAAGGGCGGCAAGTCCTCCAAGGGGTCGAAGGTGAGCGACGAGAAGGGGCTCGACTTCGCACGCGCCTGGGTGGAGTTCCCTGATCCGGCGGACGACGAGCAGGTCTTCCGCTGCGATCTGACATGGCTGACCTCCCGCTGGAACTGCATCTTCGGCAGCGGCTGCCAGGGCATCCAGGCGGGCCGCGCGGACGACGGGTGCTGCTCGCTGGGCGCCCACTTCTCCGACGAGGACGACGAGAAGCGGGTGGCCGAGCATGTGGCGAGGCTCACCCCGGACATCTGGCAGCACCACGACGAGGGCGTGCGCGGCGGCTGGGTCTCCGAGGACGAGGAGGGGTCCCGCCAGACGCGGCCCTTCCAGGGCTCCTGCATCTTCCAGAACCGTCCCGGGTTCGCGGGCGGCATGGGCTGCTCGCTGCACATCCTCGCCCTGAAGGAGGGCCGGGAGCCGCTGGAGACCAAGCCGGACGTGTGCTGGCAGCTGCCGATCCGGCGGACCTACGACTGGATCGACCGGCCGGACGACACGCGCGTGCTGCAGGTGTCCATCGGGGAGTACGACCGCCGGGGCTGGGGCCCGGGCGGCCACGATCTGCACTGGTGGTGCACCTCGGCGACCTCGGCGCACGGCGCGGGCGACCCCGTGTACGTCTCCTACCGGGCCGAGCTGACCGAGCTGATGGGCAAGGCCGGCTACGACCGCCTCGCCGAGCTGTGCGAACAGCGGCTGGCGTCGCAGCTGCCCCTGGTCGCCCCGCACCCGGCCGACCCGGCGCCCTAGCGGCGGAGCCGGCCCTCCCGCGCGGCCCGCGGCCCGGCCCTCCGCCCGGCCGTCCCGGTCGGGCGGAGGGCGTTCCGGTGGGCGCGGGATGCGGCCTGCCGTCCCGGTGGGCGAGGGGCGGACCCGTTCCGCGTGCCCGGCCGACCGGTGCCCCGCGCTCCCGGCGGGACGTCCTCCGGCCCGCGGTTCGTCCGGCGCCGGGAACGGACATGCCCGTCCCGTCCACGCCGCCCGGGCCGCGTCCGGCGACGCGGCTTCCGGCCGGAGGCGGTGACCCGGCCGGTCCCCCGCCCCGGCCCCCGGCTCCCCCCTCGCGTCCACCGCTAGCTGTCCGACGGGCTCGGTGGCTCGCTGTCGCTCGGCGGGGGCGTCGGGGTCGGGGAGCCGGACGGCGGTGGGTCGCTGGGGGTCGCGGGCGGGGTGGACGGTGCGGGTGACTCGCTGGTGGGCGGGTCGGTGGGGGGCGTGGCGGACGGCGTCGGATCGGGGCTGGCGGACGACTGCGGGGGCGTGGGACGGCTCGGCGCGGTGCCGTAGCCGTCGATCGTGACCACGGCACCGGCCGGGGAGACCGCCACCCGCGCGCGCCAGTGACCGGAGGGCTCCCGCAGATGGTCGACGTACACCTTGATCGTCGCCGTCTCGCCGGGGGCGAGGGTCCCCGAGGACCGGCTGAAGTAGAGCCAGGCCGCCGAGGTGGCCGTGGACCAGCGCACCTTCCCGGAACCGGACGCGGTCAGGGTGATCAGGGTGGTGTCGCCGGCGTTCGCCGCGCCGACCGTGAGCCGCGCGGCACCCTCGCCGTCGTCGTCGGAGACGCTCACGACCTCCACGGAGACGTCCGGCTTGCCGTCCTTGCCGATACGGACGCCGGGCTTCACGCGCGCGTTGCCCGCGTTCTCGTAGCCGCCGGCCGTGTCGCCGCCGAGGGCGTCGGGGCCCTGCGCCTCCCGCGCGGTGGCGGAGGGGCCGTCCTCGTCACCCACCGGGGCGCCCCGGTAGGCCGCCCAGAGGGCGAGCACCGGTGCGGCGACGACCGTGGCGACGACGGTCGTGGTGACGGCACGCGCGCGGATGCGGTCGCGGCGGGCCGCGCGGTCCTTGGGGTCCATCGGGAAGCCGCGCCGGTCGAAACGCGGCACGTCGGCGCCGCGCGTGCGTGAGTGGTGCGCGAGGGCCATGTGCAGGGCGGCGCGGGGGGCCTCCAGGACGGGCAGCTCCGCCGGGGTGACCGTGGCACCGGGCCAGCGGCCGGGTACGGCGCGCTCGGCGGTGCGGCGGCAGCGCGGGCAGTCGTCGACGTGCCGGACCAGTTCCCGGCGCAGTGCGGTGCTCAGGACGAGCCGGCTGTCCCCGGTGAGGTGGGCCACGCTCGGGCAGCCGCCGGTCTCGACGACGGCGAGGGCGGCCCGGGTCCGCTCGACCTCGCAGGCGGCCGTGGCGAGGAGTTCGCGCGCGGCCGCGGGTTCCATGCCGAGAACCGCGGCGACCTCGTGGGCGGCGAGACGATGGCGGACGGCGAGCTCCAGGGCCTCGCGCTGCTCCGGGGTGGTGCCCGCCGCCTCCGGCCAGGCCAGCAGCGCCAGTTCGCGGCGCCGCTGCTCCTGGACCTCCACGGCGACGGGCGGTTCCGGCACCGCCTTACCGGCCGTCGTCCGGCCCGCCGCGTGGGAGGCCTGACGTTTCTGCTTGGCCTCGGCCAGCTTGCGCAGGCACGCCCAGCGGGCCAGCGCGTACAGCCAGGCCCTGCGGTCTCCCGCGGCCTCCGGGACGCGGGTCCCGCGCCGCTCCGCCAGGGCGAGGACGTCACCGAGGGCGGCGGTGGCCGTGTCGTGGTCGCACAGCACCGACAGACAGTAGGTGAACAGTCCGTCCAGGTACGGCTCGTAGCGCGCCGGCGGCCGCTGGGCCAGGGTGCGCGCGGCGGCGCGGTCGCGCGCCTCGCGGTGCGCCCGGTGCGCGCCGGTCGTGCGGGTCGTGGTCTGCGGACTGCTGCTCATCACCCGTGCGACCGTAGGCGGCGGCGGAGTGCCCCTTCTGGAACCTTGAGCACTTTTAATCCGTACGGGTGAAACGATCCCTCATAAGGGGACAGGAACCTTTTATTCCGCGGCCGGATCCCGGTGGAGGGTGGCCGATACCCGACCACCCACACGCGGCCCCCGGTCCCGTTGTCAGTGCTCCGGGCTACGGTTTCCGCATGGCTGCCCGTACCAAGACCACCAAGGACCGCCCGTCCTACCGCTGCACCGAGTGCGGCTGGCAGACGGCCAAGTGGCTCGGCCGCTGTCCCGAGTGCCAGGCCTGGGGCACGGTCGAGGAGTACGGCGCGCCCGCGGTCCGCACGACGGCGCCGGGCCGGGTGACCAGCTCCGCGCTGCCCATCGGCCAGGTCGACGGCCGCCAGGCCACCGCCCGCTCCACCGGGGTGCCCGAGCTGGACCGGGTGCTCGGCGGCGGCCTCGTGCCCGGCGCGGTGGTGCTCCTCGCGGGCGAGCCCGGCGTCGGCAAGTCCACCCTCCTGCTGGACGTGGCCGCCAAGTCCGCGAGCACCGAGCACCCCACCCTCTACGTCACCGGTGAGGAGTCCGCGAGCCAGGTGCGGCTGCGCGCCGACCGCATCGGCGCCCTCGACGACCACCTCTATCTGGCGGCCGAGACCGATCTGTCCGCCGTCCTCGGCCACTTGGACGAGGTGAAGCCGTCGCTGCTGATCCTCGACTCGGTGCAGACGGTGGCCTCCCCGGAGATCGAGGGTGCGCCCGGCGGCATGGCCCAGGTCCGGGAGGTCGCGGGCGCCCTCATCCGCGCCTCCAAGGAACGCGGCATGTCCACGCTCCTGGTGGGCCACGTCACGAAGGACGGCGCGATCGCCGGCCCCCGCCTGCTGGAGCACCTGGTCGATGTCGTCCTGCACTTCGAGGGCGACCGGCACGCCCGCCTGCGCCTGGTGCGCGGCGTGAAGAACCGCTACGGGGCGACGGACGAGGTCGGCTGCTTCGAGCTGCACGACGAGGGCATCACGGGTCTCGCCGACCCGAGCGGTCTCTTCCTCACCCGCCGCGCCGAACCGGTCCCCGGCACCTGTCTGACGGTCACGCTGGAGGGCCGCCGCCCGCTGGTGGCCGAGGTGCAGGCGCTGACCGTCGACTCCCAGATCCCCTCCCCGCGCCGCACGACGTCGGGCCTGGAGACCTCCCGGGTGTCGATGATGCTCGCCGTGCTGGAGCAGCGCGGCCGGATCAGCGCGCTGGGCAAGCGCGACATCTACTCCGCGACGGTCGGCGGGGTGAAGCTCTCGGAGCCGGCCGCGGACCTCGCCATCGCGCTCGCGCTCGCGTCCGCCGCGAGCGACACCCCGCTGCCGAAGAACCTGGTGGCCATCGGCGAGGTGGGGCTCGCCGGGGAGGTCAGACGGGTCACGGGGGTGCAGCGCAGGCTCGCCGAGGCGCACCGGCTGGGCTTCACGCACGCGCTCGTGCCGACCGATCCGGGCAAGGTGCCGGCCGGTATGAAGGTGCTGGAAGTCGCCGACATGGGAGACGCGCTCCGGGTGCTGCCGCGCTCCCGTCGCCGAGAGGCCCCACGGGAGTCGGAGGAGCGCCGGTAGACTTTGCCCAGGTCTCGCCCGTCCGTACGAACAGAGTGCGCACGACGGCAGCGCCCAGAACCTGCGACCGGAGGAGTGCAGTGGCAGCCAATGACCGGGCAGCAGCTCCCGGAAAGTCCGGTGGGAGTGCCGGTTCCGATCGCCTGATGCGCGCCTCGCTGAGTGCCGTGGCTCCGGGTACGGCCCTGCGCGACGGCCTGGAGCGGGTGCTGCGCGGCAACACCGGCGGTCTCATCGTGCTCGGCTCGGACAAGACGGTCGAGGCGATGTGCACGGGCGGTTTCGTCCTGGACGTCGAGTTCGCCGCGACCCGGCTGCGGGAGCTGTGCAAGCTGGACGGCGGCATCGTGCTGTCCTCGGACCTGTCGAAGATCCTGCGCGCGGGCGTCCAGCTGGTGCCGGACCCGACGATCCCCACGGAGGAGACGGGCACGCGGCACCGTACGGCGGACCGGGTGAGCAAGCAGGTCGGCTTCCCTGTGGTGTCGGTCTCCCAGTCGATGCGGCTGATCGCCCTGTACGTGGACGGTCAGCGCCGGGTCCTGGAGGACTCCGCGGCGATCCTGTCCCGCGCGAACCAGGCGCTCGCCACGCTGGAGCGGTACAAGCTCCGCCTGGACGAGGTCGCGGGCACGCTGTCGGCGCTGGAGATCGAGGACCTGGTCACGGTCCGGGACGTGTCGGCGGTCGCCCAGCGACTGGAGATGGTCCGGCGCATCGCCACCGAAATCGCCGAATACGTGGTCGAACTGGGCACGGACGGACGTCTCCTCGCGCTGCAGCTGGAGGAGTTGATCGCGGGGGTGGAGCCCGACCGCGAGCTGGTCGTCCGGGACTACGTCCCCGAGCCGACGGCGAAGCGCTCCCGCACCGTCGACGAGGCGCTGGCCGAGCTGGACGCCCTGACCCACGCGGAGCTTCTCGAACTCGGCACGGTGGCGCGGGCGCTGGGCTACACCGGCTCTCCCGAGACGCTCGACTCCGCGGTGTCCCCGCGCGGCTTCCGGCTGCTGGCCAAGGTTCCGAGGCTGCCGGGCGCGATCATCGACCGCCTGGTGGAGCACTTCGGCGGTCTGCAGAAGCTGCTCGCCGCGAGCGTCGACGATCTGCAGACCGTGGACGGGGTCGGCGAGGCCCGGGCGCGGAGCGTGCGCGAGGGTCTGTCCCGGCTGGCGGAGTCGTCCATCCTGGAGCGGTACGTCTGAGACCCGGCCGGGGCGCCCACCGGCTCGGGGGGCGTTGCCGTCCCGCGGCTGCGGGGGCGTCGTGGCTTGCCGCGCGGTTCCCCGCGCCCCTTCGGGGCGCTCCGGTGGTGTCTAGTCCGCGGACAGGACGAAGGACGCCTGGGTCTTGGTGAGGCCCGGCGCCTTGGCCTCCAGCAGGTAGGTGCCCGCCTTCGCCGAGCCCGCGGGGGGCGTCGCACAGTGGGCGGCGCTCGGCTTGCGGTCCCACGTCACGGTGTACGTGATGCTCTTGCCCGCGGTCACCCGGAACAGCAGGCTCCCGGCTCCCTTGGGGCAGTCGTCCGACGACCAGTACGCGTCGTCCCCGTCCGCCGGGGTGATCGTCAACACCGCGTTCCTCGGCCCGAGATCAACCTTGCAGTCCTCGGACGCGCTGTTCTTCGCGGTGAGTTCGAAAGTCGGCGTCTGGTCCGGCGAGTAGGAGTTGTGCAGGCTGCGCAGACTCAACACCAGCGATCCGGCGGAGCAGTTGCGCAGTGACGAGGACGCCGGGATGGCGTCGCCCGTGCCGACGTTCCCGGCACCGGAACCAGAGCCGGAGCCGGACCCCGAGCCGTCGCCCGAACCCCCGGAACCGGCGGACCCCGACGACCCCGCGTCCGCGCCACCGCCGCCGTCGCCACCGGTGCCGGAACCGCTCCCGTCGGAGTCCCCACCGCCCGACTCGTCGCGTCCGCCCGGGTGTTGGCTGATCGCGGACCCCGAGGGGGTGGGGCCCGGCGTGATGGTGTGCTGGGGATTCTTGCCGTCGGCCCCGTCGGCGCCCTTCTTGCCGCCACCGCCGCCGAAGGTCACGATCCACGTGACCAGCAGCGCCAACAGGGCGACCACGGACAGCAGTACGGCCCTCCGACGCCAGTAGATGGTGGAGGGAAGCGGCCCGACCGGATTGCGCAGAGATCCCACGGCGCAAACTTTACGAGAGATCGTGACGCTTGCTGGCCCCACCCGCCGCGCCCGCACCAACTTTTCCGGATCATCATCCCGGCAACTGACGTCGGCGGCGGGCTTCTTCACGTTTCGCGACGTTCGGTCACCGCGCCGTCACACCCGGCACCCGCCGAGCCGTGGCAGGATCGGAAGGCCATGACTGAGAAGCTTCACGCCCCCGTGATCGCCTGGTTCGACGCCCACGCCCGCGACCTCCCCTGGCGCCGCCCGGAGGCGGGCCCGTGGGGTGTGATGGTCAGCGAGTTCATGCTCCAGCAGACCCCCGTCAGCCGAGTGCTGCCCGTCTACGAGCAGTGGCTGGCCCGCTGGCCCCGCCCCGCCGACCTCGCGAAGGAGGCCCCGGGCGAGGCGGTGCGCGCCTGGGGCCGGCTCGGCTATCCCCGCCGGGCCCTGCGGCTGCACGGCGCCGCGGTCGCCATAACGGAACGGCACGGCGGCGACGTACCGACGGACCACGCGCAGCTGCTGGCCCTGCCCGGCATCGGCGAGTACACGGCCGCCGCCGTCGCCTCGTTCGCCTACGGGCAGCGGCACCCGGTACTGGACACCAATGTGCGCCGGGTCCTCGCCCGGGCGGTGACGGGTGTGCAGTACCCGCCGAACGCGACCACGGCGGCCGAACGGCGCCTGGCCCGGGAACTGCTCCCGGAGGACGACGGGACCGCCGCCCGCTGGGCCGCCGCCTCCATGGAGCTGGGCGCGCTGGTGTGCACGGCACGGAACGAGGGCTGCGCCCGGTGCCCGATCGCCGCGCAGTGCGCCTGGCGGCTCGCCGGCAAGCCGGAGCACGCCGGCCCGCCGCGTCGCGGGCAGACGTACGCGGGCACCGACCGGCAGGTGCGCGGCAAGCTGCTCGCCGTGCTGCGGGAGGCGCACGCGCCGGTGCCGCAGACGGTCCTGGACCGGGTGTGGCACGAGCCGGTGCAGCGCGCCCGCGCGCTCGACGGGCTCGTCACCGACGGTCTGGTGGAGCCGCTGGCGGGCGGTCTGTACCGGCTGCCGTCGACCTGACGGGCGGCCAAGTCACGGCCGACGGGGGTTCGTTACGAAGCCCTCAGCCCGACAAAGCGCTAGATAAAGGGACATTCAGGTCACTCGCTTTACCCGTTTCCTCCTTCCGTTACACAACCGACGGACAGCCGATTGCTAGCCGCAGGCTGGTCCGCACAGCCCCGTGACAACCGCTCCGTAGCTTCTTCTCCGTGCCCGGCAGACCACGGGACACGGGGACTGAAGGACTCCGGACGCGATCCGGGGTGAACGGGGAACGGAGGCGGTTGATCATGGCGCAGGGCGAGGTGCTCGAATTCGAGGAGTACGTCCGCACCCGGCAGGACGCGCTGCTGCGCAGCGCCCGCCGACTGGTGCCGGACCCGGTCGACGCCCAGGACCTGCTGCAGACCGCGCTGGTGCGGACGTACGGCCGCTGGGACGGCATCGCCGACAAGCGGCTCGCCGACGCCTACCTGCGCCGGGTCATGATCAACACGCGGACCGAGTGGTGGCGGGCGCGCAAGCTGGAGGAGGTCCCGACCGAGCAGCTGCCGGACGCGTCCGTGGACGACTCCACCGAGCAGCACGCCGACCGGGCCCTGCTGATGGACATCATGAAGGTGCTGGCACCGAAGCAGCGCAGTGTCGTGGTGCTGCGACACTGGGAGCAGATGTCCACGGAGGAGACGGCCGCCGCCCTCGGCATGTCGGCCGGAACGGTCAAGAGCACGCTGCACCGGGCGCTCGCCCGGCTCCGCGAGGAGCTGGAGGCCCGCGATCTGGACGCACGCGCGCTGGAGCGTGAGGAGCAGGAGCGTTGCGCGGCCTGACCGGGGCCGGGCCCGACCGGGCCCGAGGGAGTTCATTGGCGGTGATCGCGGCGGTGGCCTCGATCGCCGCCCTCGCCCTTTTCGTCGCCGCCTGCGGTGCCGGGGGGACGGGGCCCCGGGACGAGGGCCCGGCGCACGCGTCCGCGGTGGCGGGCGCCGTCGCCTCCCCCTCGCCGAGCCCGTCCGAGAAGTACCGGCGGGTGGACGCGGTCGACCTGATCAAGAAGGATCCGGCGGTGTCCGGGACGGTGAAGCGGGAGCTGAAGCCGTGCAGCGGCGACGACTACCCGGTCGACGTCACCTACGGCGACCTGACCGGCGGATCCGTCAACGACGTCCTGGTCAACGTGACGACCTGCGGTGACTACGTGGGCATCGCCACGTACGTGTACCGCGAGGAGAACGGCACGTTCACGAACGTCTTCAAGAACGAGGAGTCGCCGGTCTACGCGGAGATCGACGGCGCCGACCTGACCGTGACCAAGCAGGTCTACGACACGGACAATCCGGTGTCGAACCCGTCGAGGGAGACCGTGATCACGTACGGCTGGCGGTCGGGGCGCTTCGTCCAGACACAGATCCACGAGACCGACTACAGCAAGACCGGCGCCGACTCCGGCGCGGCGGACGACTGACCCCCCACACGATCACGAGGACTGAGAGCACCGGGATGGCAGACCAGACCCACGTCCTGTTCGTCGAGGACGACGACGTCATCCGCGAGGCCACCCAACTCGCGCTGGAGCGGGACGGCTTCGCGGTCACCGCGATGCCCGACGGCCTGTCGGGACTGGAGGCGTTCCGGGCGGACCGTCCCGACATCGCGCTGCTGGACGTCATGGTGCCGGGCCTGGACGGCGTGAGCCTGTGCCGCCGCATCCGGGACGAGTCCACCGTGCCGGTGATCATGCTGTCCGCGCGCGCCGACTCCATCGACGTGGTCCTCGGCCTGGAGGCGGGTGCGGACGACTACGTGACCAAGCCGTTCGACGGTGCCGTGCTGGTCGCGCGGATCCGCGCGGTGCTGCGGCGCTTCGGGCACGCCGGCGGTGCCGCGCAGGCCGGGGAGTCCGCCGACCCGGTGAACGGCGGCACGCTCGCCTTCGGCGACCTGGAGGTCGACACCGACGGCATGGAGGTGCGCCGGGCCGGCCGGCCGGTGGCGCTGACCCCGACCGAGATGCGGTTGCTGCTGGAGTTCTCCTCCGCGCCGGGCTCCGTGCTCTCCCGCGACAAGCTGCTGGAGCGGGTGTGGGACTACGGCTGGGGCGGGGACACCCGGGTCGTCGACGTGCATGTGCAGCGGCTGCGGCAGAAGATCGGCCAGGACCGGATCGAGACGGTCCGCGGCTTCGGTTACAAGCTGAAGGCCTGAGCGGAGCGGCATGATGCGGGGGATCCTTCGGCACCCGGTCCGGCACATGGAGCGGGCCGGTCTGCGCACCGGGCTCAGATGGAAGCTCAGCGCGGCGATCGCGCTGGTGGCCGGTCTGGTGGCGATCGTGCTCAGCCTGGTCGTGCACAACGCGGCCCGTGTCTCGATGCTGGACAACGCGCGCGAACTGGCCAACGAACGCCTGCTGCTGGCCCAGCGCAACTACGAGCTGAACCGGGGACCGACCTTCCCCTACATCAAGATCGACGACGCGGGACTGCCGGCCACCCTGCGCGAGAAGGTCGAACAGGGCCGCCGGGCCAGTGACGTGGCCGAGCACGACGGGGTGCCGGACATCTGGGCGGCCGTACCCGTCAAGGGCGGTCACGTGCTGTCCGTGCACCTCCACATGCCGGACCGCAGCACCGACATGATGAAGGACCTGGACCAGGCCCTGGTGATCGGTTCCGTCGCGGTCGTGCTCGGCGGCAGCGCGCTGGGCGTGCTGATCGGCGGTCAGCTGTCCCGGCGGCTGCGCAAGGCGGCGGCCGCCGCGAACCAGGTCGCCAAGGGCGAGGCCGAGGTCCGGGTGCGCAAGGCCATCGGCGGGGTCGTACGCGACGAGACGGACGATCTCGCGCGGGCGGTGGACGCCATGGCGGACGCGCTCCAGCAGCGGATCGAGGCCGAACGGCGGGTCACGGCCGACATCGCGCACGAGCTGCGCACCCCGGTGACCGGTCTGCTGACCGCGGCCGAACTGCTCCCCCCCGGCCGGCCGACCGAGCTGGTCCTGGACCGCGCCAAGGCCATGCGCACCCTGGTCGAGGACGTCCTGGAGGTGGCCCGGCTGGACGGCGCCTCGGAGCGGGCGGAGTTGCAGGACCTCATGCTCGGCGAGTTCGTGGCCCGCCGGGTGGCGGCCAAGGACCCGGACATCGTCGTACGGGTGGTGCACGAGTCGGAGGTCACCACCGACCCGCGACGCCTGGAGCGGGTCCTGTTCAACCTGCTGGCCAACGCGGCACGGCACGGTCGGCCGCCGATCGAGGTGACCGTGGAGGGCCGGGTCATCCGGGTCCGCGACCATGGCCCCGGCTTCCCCGAGGAACTGCTCGCCGAGGGTCCGAGCCGGTTCCGCACCGGCAGCATGGACCGCGCCGGCACCGGACACGGGCTCGGCCTGACCATCGCGGCCGGCCAGGCGCGAGTGCTCGGCGCCCGCCTGACGTTCCGGAACGTGCGGCCCGCCGGAGTCCCCGCCCATGTCCCCGCGGAGGGCGCGGTGGCCGTGCTGTGGCTCCCGGAGCACGCCCCGACGAACACGGGCAGCTACCCGGTGATGCCGCTGTCGGGAGGCGGGTGACGCGGCCGCTCGGGCACGCCCCGGGTTACGCCACTTCGGCGCCAGGCACGCCCCGGGCAACGTCGGACCCGATCCCGTCCCGTCCCCTCTCGGCCACATGGGCCCCGGTCCAGGTCCGACGCGTCCCCGGCCACATGAGACCTGGTCCTGGCCCGTCGCGTCCCCGTCCGGCGCACCCGGCGCACCCGGCGGCGCCGGTCCCGGCCCGTCGCGTCCCGGCCCGGCGCACCCGCGGATCCGGTCCGGGACACCGACGGCCGGGGCGGCGCCGGTTCGGGCGCCGGGCATGGCGAAGGCCCCCGGGGCGGACACCGGCCGGGGGCCTTCGTCGGCGATCGTCAGACGCGCTCGATCACCGGGGACTCGTTCAGACGGCCTCGATCACGGCGGCCGGAGCGACGTCCTCGCCGCCCTCGGCGGGAGCCGGCTTCTGCGGACCGCTGCGCAGAGGCACTTCCTTCACGAAGAACGCGGCGATCAGCACGGGGATCGCGACGGCCGCGCCCAGCACGAACGCCGAGTGCGTGCCCGCGGAGACCGCGTGCTGGTACGCCTCCCGCGCCGCCGCCGGCAGCTTGGCGAGGCTCGCCGCGTCCAGCTGCGCCGACTGCTCGGTGATCTTCGAGCCCAGGGCGCCGGCCCGCTCGGACATGACGTCCTGGACCCGGTGGTTGAACAGGGCGCCCATGATGGCGACACCGAAGGAGGAGCCGAGCGTACGGACCAGGGTGGTGGACGAGGACGCGACGCCCATGTCCTTCATCTCCACGCTGTTCTGCGCCACCAGCATGGTGGTCTGCATCAGGCAGCCCATGCCGAGGCCCAGTACGGCCATGTAGACACCGGAGGTGAACCGGGTCGTGTCCGTGTCCATCAGCGACAGCAGGTACAGACCGACGATCATCAGGGCGCCGCCGGCGATCGGGAAGATCTTGTAGCGGCCACTGTTGGTGGTGACCCGGCCGGCGACCATCGACGTCACGAGCATCGCGCCGAGCATGGGCAGGAGCAGCAGACCCGAGTTGGTCGCGGAGGCACCCTGCACCGCCTGCTGGTACAGCGGCAGGAACAGCGTGGCGCCGAACATCACGAAGCCGGTGATGAAGCCGATGACCGACATCAGGGTGAAGTTGCGGCTGCGGAACATGTGCAGCGGCACCACCGGTTCGGCGGCCCTGGTCTGCCAGAACACGAACCCGACCAGGCTGGCCACGCCGATACCGGTCAGCTCCATGATCCGCGCGGAGGTCCACGCGTACTCCGTGCCGCCCCAGGTGGTGACCAGCACGATCGAGGTGATGCCGACGGTCAGCAGTGCCACGCCGAGGAAGTCGATGCGCGCCTTGGCCCGCTTCTTCGGCAGGTGCAGCACGACGCTGACCAGGACGAGGGCGACCGCGCCGAGCGGCAGGTTGATGTAGAAGGACCAGCGCCAGCCCCAGTTGTCGGTGATGGTGCCGCCGACGAGGGGGCCGCCGATCATCGCCAGCGCCATGACGCCGGCCATCATGCCCGTGTACTTGCCGCGCTCGCGCGGCGGGATGAGGTCGCCGATGATCGCCATGACGCCGACCATCAGACCGCCGGCGCCGAGACCCTGAACGGCCCGGAAGCCGATGAGCTCGCCCATGTTCTGGGCCATACCGCTCAGCGCGGAGCCGATCAGGAAGATCACGATCGAGCTGAGGAAGGCGCCCTTGCGCCCGTACATGTCGCCGACCTTGCCCCAGATCGGGGTCGAGGCCGCGGTGGCCAGGGTGTAGCCGGTGACCACCCAGGACAGGTGCTCCAGGCCGCCCAGCTCACCGACGATCGTGGGCATCGCCGTACCCACGATCATGTTGTCCAGCATCGCGAGCATCATCGCGATCATGAGCGCGAGCAGGACGACCCGCACGCTCCTGGGCTTTTTGCCCTCGACACTCTCCACCGTGTCCGCCATCTCTTCCCACTCCCCCTGCGGCGCGCACTTACTTGCCGCCCGGCTAGTTCACTACACTGGGAAGGTAGACCTGTAACTAGCCGGGCGTCAAGTAAGTTTTCCTGGGAGCGCGAGGAGTACGAGGATGGGCGGCACCATGGACGGCACCAAGCAGCAGCGCCGCGGAAACACCCGCCAGCGCATCCAGGACGTCGCGCTCGAGCTCTTCGCCGAGCAGGGGTACGAGAAGACCTCCCTGCGCGAGATCGCCGAGCGCCTCGACGTCACGAAGGCGGCTCTGTACTACCACTTCAAGACGAAGGAAGAGATCATCGTCAGCCTCTTCGAGGACCTGACGAAACCGATCCTGGACCTGATCGAGTGGGGCAGACAGCAGCCGCACACTCTGGAGACCAAGCAGGAGATCGTCCGCCGCTACAGCCAGGCGCTCGCGGGGGCGGAACCGCTCTTCCGCTTCATGCAGGAGAACCAGGCGACGGTACGGGAACTGCGCATCGGCGACACCTTCAAGGACCGGATGCGCGGCCTGCGGGACATCCTGATCGACCCCGAGGCCGAACTCGTGGACCAGGTGCGGTCCATCAGCGCGATGTTCACGCTGCACGCCGGGATGTTCGTGATGCAGGACCTCGAAGGCGACTCCGAGAAAAAGCGCGAGGCCGTTCTCGAAGTCGCCCTGGACCTCGTCACGCAGGCGCACGAGCGCGCCCACGGCAAGGGTTAGATCAGACCTTCACGCCCTGGGCGCGCAGGAAGGAGACCGGGTCGACGGCCGAGCCGTAGTTCGGGGTCTTGCGGATCTCGAAGTGCAGGTGCGGCCCGGTCGAGTTGCCGGTGGAGCCGGACAGGGCGATGTGCTGGCCGGTCTTCACGATCTGCCCGACCTTGACGTCGATGCGCGACAGGTGGGCGTACTGCGAGTACGTGCCGTTGCCATGCTTGATGACGACGGCGTTGCCGTACGCGGGACCGTCACCGGCGCCGTTGGGGCCGGCCTTGACGACGGTGCCGCCGTGCGCGGCGATGACCTCGGTGCCGGTCGGCACGGCGAAGTCCTGACCGCTGTGCTTGGCGACCCAGTGGCTGCCCGCCTGCATGAAGCTGGCCGAGAGCGTGTACTTCTTCACCGGGTCCACCCAGGAGGCGGCGGACGGCGCGGCGGCGCTCGCGACCCCGGCCCCCATGACGGCCGTGGCGCCGATGCCGGCAGCCACGACGGCCACGCGGTTGCGGAGCGAGGACGTACGGGAAGAACGGGACGTGACGCGCTGGAACATACGAAACCTCGTGGGCTCGGGGACGGAACGACCATCCGGCGTACTGACTTTCGCCGGTGGGGCCATTCATTGGTAACCCGACTTCCCATGCCGCCACAAAGCCCCGTTCTACGGCACTCTGTAGTAGATGTCGGCCAATTCGCCCAGTTCTTGACATACCCGACACGTTCCGCCACCCGGGTGAACTGGCCGTTTCCTGCTCAGCCTCTTTAATATGTCCGTTTTGCCCTATTACGTATGACACTATCCGGCTTAGTACGGGGTATTTACCCTGTGCGCCATGTCACCGGCCGCCCGGGCGCAGGGCCGGCGAATGTGACCTGGGCCTCTCGGTGTCCCACCCGTGAATGTGACCTGGGCCTCTCGAATGCATCCGACAAACGTGACCCAGGTCGCGTAAATCCGCTGGAAAGGTGACCCAGGTCTCCGCGATTCCCACGAAGAAAAGTGCCGCAGACCCCTAGGCGCCTACCCATCGGTAACCTTACGGTTCCTCTCGCGCCACCCTCACCTCAGATCATGCCCCTGACATTCAGGCACGTGTACGGACGTGAGAGGACCCCCACCGATGACCAGACGCCCCTGGGCGCGCCGCATATCCGTGACCACCGTCTCCGTGGCCGCCCTGGCCGCGATGGCCGCCCCGGCCGAGGCCGCGACCACGAGCAGCACCGCCGGCGCTGCCGCCAAGGTCGACTACGCGACCTGGCAGCAGGACTGCCAGACCGTCATGAACGACGCCCTGCCCTACCTGAAGCAGCGCATCGCCGCCGCGAAGCCCGGCGAGAAGCAGGCGATCGTCTTCGACATCGACAACACCACGCTGGAGACCGACTTCGGCTTCAGCTTCCCGCAGCCGGCCAACAAGCCGGTGCTGAACGTCGCCCGCTACGCCCAGGAGCACGGCGTCAAGCTGTTCTTCGTGACCGCCCGGCCGGGCATCGTCTACTGGCCCACCGAGTACAACCTCGAACACGACGGCTACGACGTATCCGGGCTCTACGTGCGCGGTCTCCTCGACCTCTTCAAGGACGTCGCCGCCTACAAGACCGCCCAGCGCGTCGGCATCGAGAACCAGGGCTACACGATCATCGCGAACATCGGCAACAGCGCCACCGACCTCTCGGGCGGCCACGCCGAGACGACGTACAAACTGCCCGACTACAACGGCCAGTTGTCGTAGAACGACACTTCTGAGGCAGCCGTAGGGCGGCGTATCACCCGGGCATGCGAAAGGGGCCGGTGCGAAAGCACCGGCCCCTTGGGGCATCGCCCGGACGCCTACGCGTCCTTGCTCAGGTTCGGACCGGCACCGCCGGCCGCCTGCTCGATCGGCGGGACGTCGGGCAGCGCCGACTTCTCCTCACCGCGGAAGGTGAAGGTCCGGGCATCGCCCTCGCCCTCGGTGTCCACGACCACGATGTGACCGGGACGCAGCTCGCCGAAGAGGATCTTCTCGGAGAGCGTGTCCTCGACCTCGCGCTGGATCGTGCGGCGCAGCGGACGCGCACCCAGCACCGGGTCGTAGCCCTTCTTGGCCAGCAGCTCCTTGGCGGACTGGGAGAGCTCGATGCCCATGTCCCGGTCCTTCAGGCGCTCGTCCACCTTGCTGATCATCAGGTCGACGATCCGCAGGATGTCCTCCTGCGTCAGCTGCGGGAAGACGACGACGTCGTCGACGCGGTTGAGGAACTCGGGGCGGAAGTGCTGCTTGAGCTCGTCCGACACCTTGTTCTTCATGCGCTCGTAGTTGGTCTTCGTGTCACCCGCGGCGGCGAAGCCGAGGTTGAAGCCCTTGGAGATGTCCCGGGTGCCGAGGTTGGTCGTCATGATGATGACCGTGTTCTTGAAGTCCACGACCCGGCCCTGGGAGTCGGTCAGGCGACCGTCCTCCAGGATCTGCAGCAGCGAGTTGAAGATGTCCGGGTGGGCCTTCTCGACCTCGTCGAAGAGGACGACGGAGAACGGCTTGCGGCGGACCTTCTCGGTCAGCTGACCGCCCTCTTCGTAGCCCACGTAGCCGGGGGGCGAACCGAAGAGACGCGACACCGTGTGCTTCTCGCTGAACTCCGACATGTCGAGGGAGATCAGCGCGTCCTCGTCACCGAAGAGGAACTCGGCGAGGGCCTTGGACAGCTCGGTCTTACCGACACCGGACGGGCCGGCGAAGATGAACGAGCCACCGGGGCGCTTCGGGTCCTTCAGACCGGCACGCGTACGGCGGATCGCCTTCGACAGCGCCTTGACGGCGTCGACCTGGCCGATGACCCGCTTGTGGAGCTCGTCCTCCATGCGCAGCAGGCGGGAGGACTCCTCCTCGGTCAGCTTGAAGACCGGGATGCCGGTGGCCGTGGCGAGGACCTCGGCGATCAGCTCGCCGTCGACCTCGGCGACGACGTCCATGTCGCCGGCCTTCCACTCCTTCTCCCGCTTGGCCTTGGCGGCCAGGAGCTGCTTCTCCTTGTCGCGCAGGGAGGCGGCCTTCTCGAAGTCCTGCGAGTCGATCGCGGACTCCTTGTCCCGGCGGACGGCGGCGATCTTCTCGTCGAACTCGCGAAGGTCCGGCGGCGCGGTCATCCGGCGGATGCGCATCCGGGAACCGGCCTCGTCGATCAGGTCGATCGCCTTGTCCGGCAGGAAGCGGTCCGAGATGTACCGGTCGGCCAGGGTGGCGGCCTGGACCAGGGCCTCGTCCGTGATGGAGACGCGGTGGTGCGCCTCGTACCGGTCGCGCAGACCCTTGAGGATCTCGATCGTGTGCGGCAGGGACGGCTCGGCGACCTGGATGGGCTGGAAGCGGCGTTCGAGGGCCGCGTCCTTCTCCAGGTGCTTGCGGTACTCGTCCAGCGTGGTCGCACCGATGGTCTGCAGCTCACCGCGGGCCAGCATCGGCTTCAGGATGGAGGCCGCGTCGATGGCGCCCTCGGCGGCACCCGCACCGACCAGCGTGTGCAGCTCGTCGATGAACAGGATGATGTCGCCGCGGGTGCGGATCTCCTTGAGGACCTTCTTCAGGCGCTCCTCGAAGTCACCGCGGTAGCGGGAGCCGGCGACCAGGGCGCCGAGGTCCAGCGTGTAGAGGTGCTTGTCCTTGAGCGTCTCGGGCACCTCGCCCTTGACGATCGCCTGGGCGAGACCCTCGACGACGGCGGTCTTGCCGACGCCGGGCTCACCGATCAGCACCGGGTTGTTCTTGGTACGGCGGGACAGCACCTGCATGACCCGCTCGATCTCCTTCTCGCGCCCGATGACCGGGTCGAGCTTGGACTCACGAGCGGCCTGGGTGAGGTTCCGGCCGAACTGGTCCAGGACCAGGGAGGTCGAGGGGGTGCCCTCGGCCGGGCCGCCGGCGGTGGCCGTCTCCTTGCCCTGGTAACCGGAGAGCAGCTGGATGACCTGCTGCCGCACCCGGTTGAGGTCTGCGCCGAGCTTGACCAGGACCTGGGCGGCGACGCCCTCGCCCTCACGGATCAGGCCGAGCAGGATGTGCTCCGTGCCGATGTAGTTGTGGCCCAGCTGAAGGGCCTCGCGGAGCGACAGCTCCAGGACCTTCTTGGCACGGGGGGTGAAGGGGATGTGCCCGGACGGGGCCTGCTGGCCCTGACCGATGATCTCCTCCACCTGCTGGCGGACCGCCTCAAGCGAAATGCCGAGGCTCTCCAGGGCCTTAGCGGCGACACCTTCGCCCTCGTGGATGAGACCCAGGAGGATGTGCTCGGTGCCGATGTAGTTGTGGTTGAGCATCCGGGCTTCTTCCTGAGCCAGGACGACAACCCGCCGCGCGCGGTCGGTGAACCTCTCGAACATCGTTAATCGCTCCTCAGAGCGGTCAGGCAGTGGGGGGAACTTCCCCTCCCTGTCCTTCCGCAGCTTAGTCCCGCAAGCGGGGACCGCTCATTCCAACTGCCGACACCGTCGATGGCCTCCTGACCCCGAACGCCGACATCTGCTCCAACCCGATGGTGCGAGACGATGTTCCCGCAGGCCAGGCAGTTACCCCAGTCGCCAGTACGCCGATGGCGAACGTGAGACGCCCCGACCTGCGTGTCGCCCCCTCCCACTAGGCATGTCTTACCCGCTGGGACTGACACTCCATGCCGCGCGCACCGGTTCCCTCCGCTATGGGCGAACAACCTTGCGCCTCCCCCGTGCCCCACGCGCCCCCTTTGTCGGCACTCCTCGCGCCCGGAAGGGCACTCAGCGTAACCCGACGCCTGTTTCGGCGGTTGCATGTGGCATGGCTGGCTCGGCCCGCACGATCCATACGCTCCCCTTTCCCCGGCGACCCCTCGACGCGGGGCCGGAACCGGTCCCGGCCCGGGTGTCCGAGCCGGCCGACCCGGTCACCCGGGCCGGGCTCTGGTACGAGAACGATCTGGGGTGGGCGACAGTGCCCGGGCGGCCGCTGCGGCTGCGCACCGGGGTGCGGTTCGACGTGCTGGACGTTCCGGCCGAGGCGGGCGCGGGCGCGCTCCGGCATCTCGCTCCGGACTCACCGGTGGCCCTGCGCGGGGACCGGATGGGGCTGCTGGTGGCCGCGGGCAGCGCCGAGGAGCTGCCGGGGCTGCTGGACTGGCTGGAGTGGAGCGCTGTCGCTCTCGACCTGCGAGCCCTGGGGGCGGGCGACTCGATGGCGGCCCCCCTGGCGCCGACCGCGCTCATGACCGCCCTGCGGGGTGGTTCCGTGCAGGGGGCCGCCGTGTGGCTGCGGCCCCCCGGGCCGGGTCGCGAGGTCGAGGCCTCGCTGCCGGCTCTGTCGGCCGTGGGGCGCGAGGGGAGCGCCCCCGATCTCGTACGACTGGTGGACACGGTGGCAGCGCGATGTCACCGGATCCGGCTGCGGCGCGCGTGCGCCGGACCGCCCGCTCGCCGGCGAGGCCGGCGCTAGGCGTTCCCACGGGTCCCGCGGAATCAGCCGTTGGCCTTCTCGTAGGCCTCGCGGATGGACGCGGGAACACGGCCCCGGTCATTGACCTCGAAACCGTTCTCCTTGGCCCAGGCGCGGATCGCCGCGGTGTCCTGGCTGCCACCGGAAGCGGCACGGGCCTTTCCGCGGCCTCCGGAAGCACGGCCACCGGTACGACGGCCACCCTTCACATACGGGTCGAGAAGGCCGCGCAGCTTGTCCGCATTGGCGGTCGTGAGGTCGATCTCGTAGGTCTTGCCGTCCAGCGCGAACGTCACGGTCTCGTCCGCCTCGCCGCCGTCGAGGTCGTCGACAAGAAGGACCTGAACCTTCTGTGCCACCGGATTTCCTTTCATCGATAACGTTCAGGGTCAGGGGGTTGTGCAGCGTCCGCCGTTTCGCCACCCCTGTTATATGCAGTACTGCAGTACGTCGGAAAGCAAACCGCTTTTGCCGGAAAAACACAAACCCCTGGGAGAGGACCGGTGGACTGCCGGCGTCCGGAAACATGCGCGTTTCGGACATAGGCCACCGGGGCAATGACGATCACAGATGCAGAAGCATCCGGCTGTTGCCCAAGGTGTTCGGTTTCACTCGTTCGAGACCGAGGAACTCCGCGACGCCCTCGTCATAGGAACGCAACAGCTCCGCGTACACATCGGTGTCGACCGGTGTCTCGCCGATCTCGACGAAGCCGTGCTTCCCGAAGAAGTCGACTTCGAAGGTCAGGCAGAAAACCCGGCGAACGCCGAGCCAGCGGGCGGTCTCCACCAACTTCTGCAGCAACCGGTGGCCGACGCCGGCGCCCTTGAGGCCGGGCTTCACGGCCAGAGTGCGGACTTCCGCCAGGTCCTCCCACATGACGTGCAGCGCCCCGCAGCCGACCACCTCGGCGTTGTCGTCGCGTTCCGCGACCCAGAACTCCTGGATGTCCTCGTAAAGGGTGACCGTGGCTTTGTCGAGCAGGATGCGACCGCGGACGTAGGCGTCGAGGAGGTCGCGTACGGCCGGGACATCGCTGGTCCTGGCCCGCCGGACGGTGATGGCTTTTGCGGAGACTTCGGGACGCTCTGCGGACATGAGCGGACGCTATCGCCCGGTGCCGTCCTCGGCCGAGCCGGGGTTCTCCTCTTGCCTCACTTCGGGCGCTTCCTGGGTTTCTTCCGGTCCCTGGACGATCCGTACGGCGTCCCTGAGGGCCTGGCGCTGTTCCTCGCTCATCATCCCGAAGAAGGCGACGAGAGCGGCCGCAGGGTTGTCGCTCTGCGACCACGCGTCGTTCATCAGGGCGGCGGCGTACGCGGCCCGCGTGGAGACGGCCTCATATCGATAGGCCCGCCCTTCGGCCTCGCGGCGCACCCAGCCCTTCTGATGGAGATTGTCCAAAACGGTCATGACGGTGGTGTACGCGATGGAGCGTTCCTGCTGGAGGTCTTCAAGGACTTCTCGAACGGTCACCGGGCGGTTCCACTTCCACACCCGCGTCATGACCGCGTCTTCGAGTTCTCCCAATGGGCGAGGCACGCTCAGAACAATAGTGGGAGATCCCGGCAATGGCGTGCCGGACGTGCACCAATCCGACGAAAGTGAACAAAAAGGGCGCACGACTCGATGGGTGCCGGACGTGCCGACGGCACGGCGGCGTGGAGTCGTACGCCGGTGAGGGGCGCCCGCCGGGCGCCGTCGCCTCAGGCCCCGCCGCTGCCCGCGGGGGTCTGGCGCGCACCCTCCGCGCGCGCGAGCGCGGCGTCGACGGCCGCGTCCTCCTTGGCCTTGGCGGCCCCGCCCTGGGTCTTCACGATCACCCTGACCACACCGATGAAGAAGGCGGCCATGACGATGGGGGGCACGAGCGCGGAGACGTAGTCCATGCGACCAGGGTAGCCACGCGGGACGGCACGAAAGGGGCGGGGTACGCGAACCACCCCTCGGCGCGCCGCGGCCGCGGGGGGTGCGTTGTCCGGCCAAGGGGGCGGCCCCTCCCGGACCTCCAGGAGGGGGCGCCACCCGCGCGTCCGGGCCGGTGGGTGGGTCAGCCGGCTGCCAGGTGGTCGGCGGCGGTCGCGCCCGACGGTGGGGTCGGCTTGCGGCGGGGGAAGACCTCGCCCGGGGTCGGGATGGGCCGCTTCGGGGCGGCCGGCTCCTCGGCGGGCCGCTCGCGGGGCGCCGGCGCCGGCTTGGGCGCGGGCTTCGGCTCCTGAGCGGGCTCCGCGGGCCGTTCCTCGCCCTGCCGGACGACGGAGACCCCAGGTGCCCCGTACTCTCCCCCACCGCCCGCGAGGGCCAGCAGACGGGTACGTGCGGCCGGTACGGCCGGTGCGGGCACCTTGCGCGGGCCCTGGGCGAACCGGGCCCGTACGTCCCGCTCGGCCAGGGCCCGGCAGCGGTCCAGCAGGGCGGCCGCCGCGGGGTTCCCGCGCAGCGCCCGCAGCGCGGCGAGATCGTCCGCTGTCGGCCGGTGCCCGGCGCCCAGCGCCTCCTCCAGGAGAGCGAGATAGCCGGAGACCGCGCCCGGCAGGGCGGCGCGGTACCGGTCGAGGTCGGCCACCAGGAAGGCGCGCAGTCTGACGCCCTCGCGTGTCGCCTCGTCGAGGGACTCGGCGAGGCGGAAGCAGTCCTGGACGTCCTCGGCGGACGCCTGGCCGGGGTGAAGGGCGAGGGCGAGGGCGCGGCGGAGCACACGCAGCTCCTCCACGCCGAACGCCATGCCGCCGCGGGATCCGTATGGCGTGGGCATGCGGCGACGCTATCGCTAATCGGACAAAAGTTACGGATCGGGATGTTGTGTCGAGGCGTGTCGCCCGCGCTTTCCCCCGGCCGGGGCCACCCCGCGCACCGGCGCCCCCGGGGGGCGCCGGTCATGTCACAGCCGCGAGACGTTCCGCTCGTACACCAGGCGCAGGCCGATCAGCGTCAGCCACGGCTGGTGCTCGTCGATCACCGAGGACTCGCCCAGCACCATCGGCGCGAGGCCGCCCGTGGCGATCACGGTGACGTCGTCCGGGTCGTCGGCCAGCTCGCGCGCCATCCGGCTGACGACCCCGTCGACCTGTCCGGCGAACCCGTACACGATGCCCGCCTGCATGGCCTCGACGGTGTTCTTGCCGATCACGCTGCGCGGCCGGGCCACCTCGATCTTCCGCAGCTGCGCGCCCTTCACGCCGAGCGCGTCCACGGAGATCTCGATGCCGGGCGCGATGACGCCGCCGACGTACTCCCCGCGCGCGGAGACCGCGTCGAACGTGGTCGCCGTACCGAAGTCGACGACGATCGCCGGGCCGCCGTACAGCTCGACGGCCGCGACCGCGTTGATGATCCGGTCGGCGCCGACCTCCTTGGGGTTGTCGGTGAGGATCGGCACGCCCGTCTTCACCCCCGGCTCCACGAGGACGGCGGGCACGTCGCCGTAGTAGCGCCGGGTGACCTCGCGCAGCTCGTGCAGCACCGACGGGACGGTCGCGCAGATCGCGATGCCGTCGATGCCGTCGCCCAGCTCGTCGCCGAGCAGCGGGTGCATGCCCATCAGTCCCTGGAGGAGGACCGCCAGTTCGTCGGCGGTACGACGCGCGTCCGTGGAGATGCGCCAGTGCTCGACGATGTCCTCGCCGTCGAACAGACCGAGGACGGTGTGGGTGTTGCCGACGTCGATCGTGAGCAGCATGGCGTTACTCCGCCTCGCGCAGGTCCAGGCCGATGTCCAGGATCGGCGAGGAGTGGGTGAGGGCGCCGACGGCCAGGAAGTCCACGCCGGTGTCGGCGTACGCGCGCGCGGTGGCGAGCGTGAGCCGTCCGGACGCCTCCAGCAGTGCCCGGCCGTCGACGATGCCGACGGCCTCCGTGCACTCGCCGGGCGTGAAGTTGTCCAGCAGGATCAGGTCGGCGCCCGCCTCCACGACCTCGCGCAGCTGGTGCAGGGTGTCGACCTCGACCTCGATCGGGACCTCCGGGAAGGCCTCCCGTACGGCCTTGAAGGCCTGCGCGACGCCGCCGGCGGCGACCACGTGGTTGTCCTTCACCAGCGCGGCGTCCGAGAGCGACATGCGGTGGTTGACGCCGCCGCCGCAGCGCACCGCGAACTTCTCCAGCGAGCGCAGACCCGGCGTCGTCTTCCGGGTGTCGCGCACCCGCGTCCCGGTGCCCTCCAGCGCGTCCGCCCACGCGCGCGTGGCGGTCGCGATGCCGGACAGGCGGCACAGGATGTTCAGCGCACTGCGCTCGGCGGTGAGCAGGTCACGCGTGCGCGTGGTGACCGACAGCAGCTTCTGCCCGGCCTCGATCCGGTCGCCGTCCTCGACGTGCCGCTCGACCTCGAACTCGTCCGTGCACACCACGGAGAGCACGGCCTCGGCGACCCGCAGGCCGGCCACGACGCCCGCCTCGCGCGCGGTGAAGTCGGCGGTGGCCACCGCGTCCTCGGGGATGGTCGACACGGTCGTCACGTCGACGCCGCCGGCCAGGTCCTCCTGGATGGCGACGTTGGCGACGTCCTCGACCTCGATCGGGTCGAGCCCGGCAGCGGCCAGCAGCTCGGCGAGCGCGGGGTCGAGCCCGCACTCCAGGTACTCCTCGTCACCCTCCGCCCCGCAGGCGCAGCCGTCGCCGCAGCCGCCGGTCGGGGCGAGGGGAAGGTCGTCGGTGCTCACGTCTGTCACTGCTCCTGGGGGCGCTGGTCGGTCCGGGTAGGGGGGAAGTCTGCGGTGTCGGTGGTGCGTACGGCCAACGACCGGTCCGGGTTGAGCCGTACGACGATGTGGCGGCGCCAGCGGGTGTCGTCGCGCCCGGCGCGGTCCTCGCGCCAGTGGCAGCCGCGGGTCTCCTCGCGGAGCCGGGCGGCGGCGACCAGGACCCGGCCCACGCACAGGAGGTTGGTGGCCTCCCAGGTGTCGACGCCGGGCTCGGCGGTCTTGCCGTTCTCGTCGAGCGCGTCGCGGGCCTCGCTGTGCAGCCGCTGGAGCTGGTCCGCGGCCCTGGCCAGGGACTCCTCGGAGCGCAGCACGCCGGCGCCCTCGGTCATGATCCGCTGGATGGCGAACCGGGCCTCGGGGGCCAGCAGCGGGTGCGCGGGCCGCTCCGGGTCCGGTACGGGCTCCGGCACGCGCGCGTGGAGGCCGTTCTCCGCGTGGGAGACGGCGATGTCCGCGGCGATGCGCTCGGCGTAGACGAGCCCTTCGAGGAGCGAGTTGGAGGCGAGCCGGTTCGCGCCGTGCACGCCGGTGCACGCGACCTCCCCGCACGCGTACAGCCCGGGGACGGTCGTGCGGCCCCGCGCGTCGGTGCGCACGCCTCCGGAGGCGTAGTGGGCGGCCGGGGCGATCGGGATGGGCTCGGTGACCGGGTCGATGCCGTTGGCGCGGCAGGCGGCCAGGATGGTCGGGAAGCGGTGCTCCCACATGTCGGCGCCGAAGTGCCGGGCGTCGAGGAACATGTGCTCGGCGTCCTGCTCCTGCATGCGCCGCATGATGCCCTTGGCGACGATGTCCCGGGGCGCCAGCTCGGCCAGCTCGTGCTGTCCGGTCATGAAGCGCACGCCGTCGCCGTCGACCAGGTGGGCGCCCTCGCCGCGCACCGCCTCGGAGACGAGCGGCTGCTGTCCCTCGGCGTCCGTGCCGAGGAAGAGCACGGTCGGGTGGAACTGCACGAACTCCAGGTCGCTGACCTCCGCGCCGGCGCGCAGCGCCAGCGCCACGCCGTCACCGGTCGACACGGACGGGTTGGTGGTCGCGGAGAACACCTGGCCCATGCCGCCGGTCGCGAGGACCACCGCGGGGGCGTGCACGGCGCCCACGCCGTCGTGCTGGCCCTCGCCCATCACGTGCAGCGTGACACCGGCCGTGCGGCCCTCGGCGTCGGTGAGGAGGTCCAGCACGAGCGCGTTCTCGATGGTGCGCAGTCCGCGCGCGCGTACGGCCTCGACGAGTGCGCGGGAGATCTCGGCGCCGGTCGCGTCGCCGCCCGCGTGCGCGATCCGGCGGCGGTGGTGGCCGCCCTCGCGGGTGAGTTCGAGCCGGCCCTCGGAGGACTCGTCGAAGTGGGCGCCGGTGTCGATGAGCCGCCGTACCGCGTCGGGGCCCTCGGTGACGAGGATCCGCACGGCCTCCTCGTCGCACAGGCCCGCGCCCGCCACGAGGGTGTCCTCCAGGTGCTGTTCGGGGGTGTCGCCCTCGCCGAGGGCGGCGGCGATGCCGCCCTGCGCCCAGCGTGTGGAGCCGTCGTCCAGGCGGGCCTTGGTCACCACGACGGTGGTGAGTCCGGCGGCTTCGCAGCGCAGCGCCGCGGTCAGGCCGGCCACCCCGGAGCCGACGACGACCACGTCCGCGGAGATGGCCCACCCGGGTGCGGGCGCGTGCAGTCGTATGCCTGTGCTGGTCACGAGGCGGCTCCGAGGGATCCGAAGGTGAGGGGGAGGTTGTCGATCAGCCGGGTCGAGCCGACCCGGGCGGCGACGGCGAGCACGGCCTCTCCGGTGAAGCCGTCGTCGATGTCGGTGAAGTCGGAGGGGTCGACCAGGGCGAGGTAGTCCAGCTTGAGCGGCGGGTCGAAGCGGACGGCCTCGTCCAGGACCTGGCGGGCGGCGGCGCGGACGGCCGCCGGGCCGCCGGGCGCGGCGGTGGCCACCGCGTGCGCGTCGGCGGCCGCCCGGGACTCCCCTATGGCGCTCAGCGCCTCGGCACGCGCGTGTGTGGAGGGCACTTCCCTGGCACGCGCGCGCAGGGCCTCCTGGGCGGCGTGCCGGTCGCGGCCCGCGAAGAGCGCGCGGGACAGCGCGAGCGCGGTGAGGCGCTCGTCGGGCGAGAGGTAGCGGTTGCGGCTGGACAGGGCGAGCCCGTCCTCCTCGCGCACGGTCGGCACGCCGAGGATCTCCACGCCGAAGTTCAGGTCCCGCACCATGCGCCGGATCAGGGCCAGCTGCTGGGCGTCCTTCTGCCCGTAGAGGGCCACGTCGGGGCGGGTGAGGTGCAGCAGCTTGGCGACGACGGTGAGCATGCCGTCGAAGTGGCCGGGCCGCGAGGCGCCCTCCAGCCGTTCGCCCATGGGGCCCGCGGAGACGCGCACCCGGGGTTCGCCGCCGGGGTAGACCTCGTCCACGGACGGCGCGAACACGGCGTCGGCGCCCGCCTGCTCGGCGAGCTTCAGGTCGGCGTCGAGGGTGCGCGGGTAGCGGTCCAGGTCCTCGCCCGCGCCGAACTGCAGCGGGTTGACGAACACCGTGACGACGACCTCGCCGTCCGGCCCCGCGATCTCCCGCGCGGTGCGGATCAGGGTGGCGTGACCCTCGTGGAGGGCGCCCATGGTCATCACGACGGCCCGGCGCCCACGGCGCACGCGCGCGTGCAGTTCGTCGGCGGTGCTGAGCAGGACGGTGGTCATCGGTCGTTCCCCTCGGTGCCGTCGGTGCCGTTCGTGCCGCCGCTGCCGTGGGCGAGCACCCCGAGCAGGTCCTCGGCGAGTTCCGGCTTCAGCAGCCCGTGCGCGAGCGCGCGGTCGGCGGTCGCGCGGGCCATCGCCAGATAGCCCGCCACGGCCTGCGGGGCGTGCTTGCGCAGCTCCGTGACGTGCGCGGCGACCGTGCCGGCATCTCCGCGCGCGACCGGCCCGGTGAGAGCCGCGTCCCCCGAGCGCAGGGCGTTGTCCAGGGCGGCGCCGAGCAGCGGGCCGAGCATCCGGTCGGGTGCCTCCACCCCGGCCGTGCGCAGCAGCTCCATGGACTGGGCGACCAGGGTGACCAGGTGGTTGGCGCCGAGGGCGAGGGCCGCGTGGTACAGCGGGCGGTTCTCCTCGCTGATCCATTCCGGTTCGCCGCCCATCTCGATGACCAGGGCCTCGGCGGCCAGGCGCAGTTCCTCGGGCGCGGTGACGCCGAAGGAGCAGCCGGCCAGGCGCTGCACGTCCACGGGGGTGCCGGTGAAGGTCATCGCCGGGTGCAGGGCCAGCGGCAGCGCGCCCGCGCGCAGGGCGGGGTCGAGGACCTGCGCGCCGTACCGGCCGGAGGTGTGCACCAGCAGTTGTCCCGGCCGTACGGCGCCGGTGTCGGCGAGCCCGGTGACCAGGCCGGGCAGGGCGTCGTCGGGGACGGTGAGCAGTACCAGGTCGGCGCGTCCGAGCACCTCGGCCGGCGGCACCAGGGGCACGCCCGGGAGCATCGTCTCGGCACGCCTGCGGGAGGCGTCGGAGACCCCGGAGACGGCCACCGGGCGGTGCCCGGCGAGCTGGAGGGACGCGGCCAGCGCGGGGCCCACGCGTCCGGCGCCCACGACGCCTACGGTGAGCCGCGCGGGGCGGTCCTTGAGGTCTTGCTGGTGGACTGTACTCACGCGACGGCGGCCTTCCCGTTCCAGTCCGCTTCGGGTACCGGACGATGTACCGAACGATTTCTCGTCATGTTAACGCTATCGGGTGGGATGGCGGCCGGTTGTCCACAGGCTGTGGGTTTCTGCACACGCGTACGGCACCGCTCCCCCACGCGCGCGGAGCCGCACGGCCGGGGAAAATCCGGCTGTGCGCCGGGCACCGGCCACGGCATGATCCGTACATGACTGAGACGGCGGCACAGGGCGGGGAACGGCGGACCGGGCAGTCCGAGCAGGAGCACAGGCGGGAACGGCGCCTCACCGCGATCGCGAAGGCGGAGCGCGTGCTGTCGCGCCCCGGTGCCTACCGCACGGTCGGCGAGCGGCTGACGCACCTCCAGCAGGCGGCCGACGAGGTGTACGACACGGACCGGCTCGTGGATGTGTACGGCAACCGGATCGTGGCCGACCTGGAGGAGCGGGTCGCGGGCCTCCTCGGCGCCGAGGCCGCCGCGTTCTTCCCGACCGGCACCATGGCCCAGCAGGTGGCGCTGCGCTGCTGGGCGGACCGCACCGGCAACCGCACGGTCGCCCTGCACGCCCTCGCCCACCCCGAGGTGCACGAGCGGCAGGCCTTCAGCCGGGTCAGCGGGCTGCACCCGGTCCGGGTGACGAGCGAACCCCGGCTCCCCACGGCCGCCGAGGTCCGCGACTTCGAGGAGCCCTTCGGGACGCTGATGCTGGAGCTGCCGCTCCGGGACGCCGGTTACGTGCTGCCCACCTGGGACGAGCTGACCGGTGCCGTCGAGGCCGCGCGGGAGCGCGACGCGGTGGTGCACTTCGACGGCGCGCGCCTGTGGGAGACCACGGTCCACTTCGGGCGCCCGCTGGCGGAGATCGCCGGGCTGGCGGACAGCGTCTACGTGTCCTTCTACAAGTCGCTCGACGGCTTCGGCGGCGCCGCGCTGGCCGGCCCGGCGAGCCTGGTGGAAGAGGCGAAGACCTGGCGGCACCGCTACGGCGGCATGGTCTTCCAGCAGTTCCCCACCGTGCTGTCGGCGCTCGTCGGCCTGGAGCGCGAGCTGCCCCGGCTGCCGGACTACGTCCGGCACGCGCGCGTGGTCGCCGGGGCGCTGCGGGACGGCTTCGCCGCGGCGGGCGTGCCGTGGGCGCGGGTGCACCCCGGGGAGCCGCACACGCACGAGTTCCAGGTGTGGCTGCCGTACGACTCCGCGGTCCTGATGGAGGCGGCGCTGTGCCAGGCCGAGGAGACGGGGACGTACCTCTTCGGCGGCCACTGGGAGCCGGGCGGGCCGGGGCTGTCCCGCACGGAGGTGTCCGTGGGCGCCGAAGGCCTGGAGTGGAGTGCCGGGGACGTGCGCGCGGCCGTCGCCGACTTCGCGCGCCGGCTGCCCGGCGCGTAGCCCGCGCCCAGCGCACCGAACCGGGGCCCGCGTGTCGCTACAGCGCGTGCGGGCGCAGCAGACGACGCAGCGCGTACCGCACGCGCTTGCCCGCGGGGCGTCCGGCGATCACCGCGCGGAAGCGGCGGTGGTCGCGCAGGGCGCGCAGCACGTCGAGGTCGTGACGGCCCGGCGCGGGCGGTTCCGGCTCGCCGTGCAGACGGGCCCGGTGGGTGTCGAGGAGGTACTGCTGGGTGATGCTCATGGCGGATCAGCCTGCTCGTGCGCCGGGCGGATGTCCCGTGGATTGACGGCTGCCGTCAATCCGTGCGGGCGCTGTCGGTGGGCCGGTGCACGATGGGGGCATGAGCGTGACCATCGACATCACCGGGCTGGCCGCCGACACGGGCGCGGCCGGCGCGAGCACGGCCGAGAGGTGGCGGCGGGTGTCCGTCGTGCCCTCTCCGCTCGCGGAGCTCGGGATGGCCCTGCACGCGCTCAGTGAGCCCGGCCACCACCCGGAGCTGCAGGGCTGGGCGACGGCCGTCTCGTCGCGGCTGGACCCCTGCCTGGCCGACCGGCTGTGCGAGGCGGACTTCCTGTGGCGTACGACGTTCTCGGACGTGTTCGCCCCGTTCGCCGGCATCCCCGGGGGCCGCGAGATTCCGGGTGTCACGCTCGCCGAGGAGCTCGACCAGCTGGACAAGCTGACCGACGGCCAGTTCGTCGCCGCGGCGCTGGAGTTCACCTGCCACCCCCGGTACCACCTCCAGGCGGACGGCCCGCTGGAGGACCCCGAGCTGCGCAGACGCTCCCTGGAACTGGCCGCCGCGCGGGGCGCCGTGCAGGAGCGGTTCACCCGCCGCCTGCTGGAGGACCCGCCGGCCGTCCGCGCCTGGTTCCGGCAGCTGATGCTCGACTGCGACGAGGCGTTCTTCGCCGACACCTGGGCGCGGATCCAGCCCCAGCTCGCCGCGGACGCCCGGCACCGGACCGAACTGCTCCGCCGCAAGGGCCTCGGCGAGGCCCTGACCTCGCTGTCGGCGGCCGTCTCGGTGGACGAGGAGGCCGGCCTCGTCACGGTGGACAAGCTCCTGGTGGGCCGCGCGGCCACCGGCGACGGCGGCCTGGTCCTGGTGCCCACCAGCCTCGGGCATCCGCACCTGCTGGTCCTGCACCGCTACGGCTGGCAGCCCTCGATCACCTATCCGGTGAACGGCGTCCGCCCGCAGGCGCCGTCCGTGGAACAGCTGACGCGCCGTCTGGAGGCGCTGGCGCACCCGGTGCGGATACGGCTGTGCCGGCACCTCGCGCGGGGGCCGCACACCACGAGTGAACTGGCCGACGCGCACGGCATGTCGGCCCCGGAGATCTCCCGGCACCTCGCGGTGCTGAAGAAGGCGGGCCTGATCACCGCCTGCCGCCAGGGCCGGTACGTGCAGCACCAGCTGGACCTGTCCGCGGTGGCCCGCCTGGGCAGCGACTTCATCGAGGGCGTCCTGCGCTGACGGACGCCCTCCCGCCCGTGCGGTCCCCGCCGCCGGCCGTCAGCCGTGGCCGCCCGCGCGCACCAGACCCGTCTCGTACGCCAGCACCACGACCTGGACCCGGTCGCGCAGACCGAGCTTGGTCAGGATGCGGCCCACGTGGGTCTTCACCGTCGCCTCGCTCAGCACCAGCCGGGCCGCGATCTCACCGTTGGACAGGCCCTGCGCCACCAGCACCATCACCTCCCGCTCCCGGTCGGTGAGCCGCTCCAGCTCCTTGTGGTGGGGCTGCTTGCCGCTGGAGGGCAGCATCGGCGCGAAGCGGTCGAGCAGGCGCCTGGTCGTGGAGGGCGCCACCACCGCGTCACCGCTGTGCACGGCGCGGATGGCGGCCAGCAGCTCACCCGGCGGCACGTCCTTGAGCATGAACCCGGAGGCGCCCGCCTTGAGCCCGGAGAAGGCGTACTCGTCCAGGTCGAAGGTGGTCAGGATGAGCACCTTGGGCGGGTCGGGCTCCACGCAGATGCGCCGGGTGGTCTCCACGCCGTCGAGCTTCGGCATGCGGACGTCCATCAGGACGACGTCGACGGCGCCGGCGGCGGCGCGCAGCACCTGGAGGGCCTCGACGCCGTCGCCCGCCTCCGCGACGACCTCCATGTCCGGCTGGGCGGCGAGCACCATCCGGAACCCGGTGCGCAGCAGCACCTGGTCGTCGACGAGCATCACGCGGATCGTCATCGGGTCTCTTTCGTTCGGGGCGGGCGGGCGTTCGTTCGGCGGCGCGAGCGCGTCAGGAGGCGGGCTTGAGCGGCAGCAGGACGCTGATGCGGAATCCTCCGCCCGGGCGCGGCCCGGCGTCCAGGGTGCCGCCGACCATCCCGACCCGCTCGCGCATGCCGATCAGGCCGTGCCCCTGGCCGTCCGCGCCGCCCTCCTCGTACAGCTCGTGCGGGGCGCCCTTGCCGTCGTCCTCCACGAGGAGGCCGAGCCCGTCGTCGAAGTAGACCAGCCGGACGCTCGCGCCGGCGTTGGGCCCGCCGTGCTTGCGGGTGTTGGTGAGCGCCTCCTGCACGATCCGGTAGGCGGTCAGCTCCACGCCGCTGGGCAGCGGGCGCGGGGTGCCCTCGATCTTGAAGTCGACGGGAAGGCCGGAGGTGCGGCACTGGTCGACGAGGTCGTCGATCTGCTCGACGTCGGGCTGCGGGACGTACTCCCCGCCCTCCTGGTGCTCCCCGGTGCGCAGCACGCCCAGCAGGCGGCGCATCTCGGCGAGGGCCTGGCGGCCGGTGGAGGAGATCGTCTCCAGGGCCTTCCTGGCCTGGTCGGGGGCGGCGTCGAGGACGTAGGCGGCGCCGTCGGCCTGCACGACCATCACCGACACGTTGTGCGCGACGACGTCGTGCAGCTCGCGCGCGATGCGGGCGCGTTCGGCGGCGACCGCCACCTTCGACTGCGCCTCGCGTTCCTTCTCCAGCCGGGCCGCGCGCTCCTCCAGCTGGGCGAAGTAGGCCCGCCTGGTGCGCATGGAGTCGCCGAGCACCCAGGCCAGGGCGAAGGGCACCGTCTGGAAGACGGCTATCGCGATCTGCCCGGCGAGACTGCTGTGCTCGTCCGGCCAGCGGATCTGCGCGAGGACCGCCGCGCAGAGACCGGCGGCCAGGGCGAGCCGGGAGGCCCAGCGGGCACCGATCGCCGCGACCGTGTAGGTGATCACCAGCATCGCGAAGTCCGCGGCGGTCGTCTCGACGTCCAGGACCAGCTGGGCCAGTCCGGTCGCGAGGGCGAGCAGCAGCATCGGCTCGGGGTGGCGGCGGCGCAGCGCGACGACGACGCACAGGACCGCCGACACGGCCATCCCCTCGGCGATCGTGCCGTGCCGGCCCGCCACTCCGTGCTGGTTGACCACGCTCAGGCCGGACAGCCCGAGCAGGACGACGGCCCAGAAGGTGTCGACCCAGGTCGGGTGGCGGCGGAGGAAGTCGTAGAGGCGCTGCACGTAACCCAGAGTAGGGAAACCAGATGTGTGCAGGGGTCAACCGGAGGGCCGATCCGTACCCCGCGTGTGTACTCCGCAAGGTGGAGGACGTGATCATCTGTGCGCCTAGTCTGTTCCGGTGACGGATGAGACGACCGCGGGAGCGGAGGGCCCCCGCGCGGGCGGCCCGCGCGGCTGGCGGACGGCGGCCGGGACGGCGCTGTACGGGCCCGGCGGTTTCTACCGGCGCCCGGAGGGCCCGGCCGGCCACTTCCGTACGTCCGTGCACGCCTCCCCGCTGTTCGCGGGGGCCGTGGCCCGGCTGCTGTGCCGGGTCGACGAGGCGCTGGGCCGGCCCCCGGTGCTGGACTTCGTCGACATGGGCGCCGGACGGGGGGAGCTGGTCGCCGGGGTGCTCGCCGCCCTGCCCGCCGAGGTGGCCGCCCGCGCGCGCGGGTACGCCGTCGAGATCGCCCACCGTCCGGCCCGCCCGGACGGGCGGATCACCTGGCTGAGCGAGCCCCCGGACGCCGTCACCGGGCTGCTGTTCGCCAACGAGTGGCTGGACAACGTCCCCGTGGACGTCGCCGAGGTGGACTCCTCGGGCGTGCCCCGGCTGGTGCTGGTCGCGGACGACGGCTCCGAACGCCTCGGGGCGCCCGTGGGCGGCGCGGAGGCGGACTGGCTGGCGCGGTGGTGGCCGCTGCCGGCAGAGGAGGGGCTGCGGGCGGAGATCGGGCTGCCGCGGGACCGGGCCTGGGCGGACGCCGTCGCCACCGTGGTGCGCGGGCTCGCGGTGGCCGTGGACTACGCGCACACCATGGACACGCGCCCCCCGTTCGGCACGCTCACCGGCTTCCGGGAGGGCCGCGAGACGCCGCCCGTACCGGACGGCTCCTGCGACATCACCGCGCACGTGGCCCTGGACGCGTGCGCCGCGGCCGGCGCGTCGCACGACCTCGGCGAGCCCGGACCGGGCGGGGCACGGAGCCCCGAGGACACGGCGCGCAGGCTGCCCGCCGCGCGTCTTCTCACGCAACGCGACGCCCTGCGCGCGCTGGAGATCACCGGCGCACGCCCCCCGCTGGCGCTGGCCTCGACGGACCCGGCCGCCTACGTGCGCGCGCTGGCGGGTGCCGGCGAGGCCGCCGAGCTCACCGCCCCGGGCGGCCTCGGCGACTTCGGCTGGCTGCTCCAGCCGGTCGGCATCCCCGACCCGCTCGCCTGAGGCCCGCCGGCGCACCCGCTCCGGCGCATCGGCCGCTGTCGCCTACTTGTCGATGTCCCCGACCACGAAGAACATCGAGCCCAGGATCGCCACCATGTCCGCCACCAGCGTCCCCGGCAGCAGCTCGGTCAGCACCTGGATGTTGTTGTACGACGCCGAGCGCAGCTTCAGCCGGTACGGCGTCTTCTCGCCCCTGCTGACCAGGTAGTAGCCGTTGATCCCGAGCGGATTCTCGGTCCACGCGTACGTGTGCCCCTCGGGCGCCTTCAGCACCTTGGGCAGCCGCTGGTTGATCGGGCCCGGCGGGAGCTGCGCGAACCGGTCCAGGCAGGCGTCGGCCAGGTCCAGCGCGTTGTGGGTCTGCTCCAGCAGCACCTCGAACCGCGCGAGGCAGTCACCCTCGCTCCGGGTGACGACCTTCAGGGTGTCCTGGAGGTCGCCGTAGGCCAGGTACGGCTCGTCGCGGCGCAGGTCGAAGTCGACCCCCGAGCCGCGCGCGATGGGCCCGCTCACGCCGTAGGCGTGCACGGCCTCGGGCGAGAGCACGCCCACCCCGCGCGTGCGGCCCCGGAAGATCTCGTTGCCGAGCACCAGGTCGTCGAAGACGTCCATGCGGGAACGGACGGCGGCGACGGCCGCACGCGCGCGTGCGGTCCAGCCGGCCGGCAGGTCCTCCTTGAGGCCGCCGACGCGGTTGAACATGTAGTGCATGCGCCCGCCGGAGACCTCCTCCATGACGTTCTGGAGCACCTCGCGCTCCCGGAACGCGTAGAACACCGGCGTGATCCCACCCAGCTCCAGCGGGTAGGAGCCGAGGAACATCAGATGGTTCAGCACCCGGTTCAGCTCGGCGAGCAGCGTGCGCGTCCACACCGCGCGCTCCGGGACCTCCATGCCGAGCATGCGCTCCACGGCGAGGACCACGCCCAGCTCGTTCGAGAACGCCGACAGCCAGTCGTGGCGGTTGGCCAGCATGACGATCTGCCGGTAGTCGCGCGCCTCGAAGAGCTTCTCGGCACCCCGGTGCATGTAGCCGATCACCGGCTCCGCGTGCACGATGCGCTCCCCGTCCAGCACCAGCCTGAGCCGCAGCACGCCGTGCGTGGACGGGTGCTGGGGCCCGATGTTCAGCACCATGTCGGTGCTCTCCGCGGCGCCGCCGATACCGACCGTGGTCTCCGTCGTAGGAGTCATGGCCCCAGTTTCCCCTACGTACGCTGGCCCCATGGAGACGGGGAGCCCTGACGGGACCGGAATACCGGGGGACGAGTTGGTGTGGCGGGGGCTGCGGCCCGCCCTGGTACGGGTGCGCCGGCTGCTGCTGGCGCTGTGGGCGGGGGTGCTCGCGCTCGCGACGGGACTGCTGCTGAACCTGTTCGCGGGTCCCGCGTGGGCGTCCCTCGCCCTGCTGCCCCTGGCCCTGGGCGCCTGGTGCTGGTGGCTGGTGAAGCGCAACTGGCGCTCCTGGCGGTACGCCGAGCGCGCCGACGACCTGCTGATCAGCCGCGGTGTGCTGTGGCACGAGGAGACGGTCGTGCCGTACGGGCGGATGCAGCTGGTGGAGGTGACCTCCGGGCCCCTGGAGCGGCGCTTCGGGCTGGCCACCGTGCAGCTGCACACGGCGGCGGCCGCGACCGACGCGACCATCCCCGGCCTGGACCCGGCCGAGGCGGAGCGGCTGCGCGACCGGCTCACCGAGCTGGGCGAGGCCCGATCGGCGGGGCTGTGAGCTCCCCGGACGGCGACGGCGGCATACCGGAGCACCCGTCCGTCACCGAGCACCGGCTGCATCCGGTCACGCCCTTCCGCCGGGCGTGGGCGCCGGTCACCGTCCTGGCCGGCTGGGCGGTGCACGACCCGAACGGCACCCAGGAACAGCTGGCGCGGCTGACCTCCACCATGCTCCTCGTGGGGCTGGCCGTACTGGTGCCGGTGGCCGGTCTGTACGGCTTTCTGTCCTGGTGGTTCACGCACTACTCGGTGACCGGCACCGAACTGCGCATCCGCACCGGGCTGCTGTTCCGGCGCACCGCGCACATCCGGCTGGAACGCATCCAGGCCGTGGACGTCTCCCGTCCCCTCCTCGCGCGCGTGGCGGGCGTCGCGAAGCTGCGGATCGACGTCGTCGGCACCGACGACAAGGACGAGCTCGCCTTCCTGGGCGAGCGGGACGCGCGCGCCCTGCGCGCGGAACTGCTCGCGCGCGCGGCCGGTTTCGCGCCCGAGAGCGCCGCCGAGGTCGGTGAGGCCCCGGCCCGCGCGCTGGTGCACGTGCCTCCCCGCGAGCTGGTGCGCGCCCTGCTGCTGACCGGCGCCACCTGGGGCTCGCTGTGCGCCGCCCTCGTGGTGCCGGCCGTGCTGTGGTTCACCACGCACAACCCGTGGAGCGTGCTCGCCAGCGCCCTGCCCCTGCTCGGCGCGGCCGGCGCGAGCAGCGTGGGGCGGTTCGTCACCGAGTTCGACTGGACGGTGAGCGAGTCCCCGGACGGACTGCGCATCGACCACGGGCTGCTCGACCGCGCGCACGAGACGGTGCCGCCCGGCCGGGTGCAGACCGTGCGGATCGTGGAGCCCCTGCTGTGGCGGCGCATCGACCGGGTCCGGGTCGAACTGGACGTGGCCGGGTCCGCGAACTCGGTCCTGCTGCCCGTCGTCCCGCGCGCGGTCGCCGAGTCGGTCGTCGCGCGCGTGCTGCCCGGTGCGGCCGTGCCCGGTGAGTTGCCCGGTGAGCTGTCGCGGTCGCCCCGACGGGCCCACTGGAACGTGCCGGTGTGGTGGCGCGGACACCACCTCGCCGTCACCGGCGCCGTGTTCGCGACCCGCAGCGGTCTGCTGTGCCGCCGGCTGTCGCTGGTCCCGCACGCCAAGGTGCAGAGCGTACGGCTCACCCAGGGGCCCTGGGAGCGCCTGTGGCGGCTCGCCGACGTGCACGTGGACACCGGGGCCGGAAAGACCGTGACGGCGCGGCTGCGGGACGCCGAGGAGGCCCGGCGGCTGCTGCGCGAGCAGGCGGAGCGGTCCCGCACCGGACGCCGGGGCGCACTCCCCGACCGCTGGATGACCGGCTGAGGAGACGGCCTGGCCGTGACGAAGGCCCGGCCCCCCTGACTGGGGGAGCCGGGCCCTGTCTTCGGTCCGTACGGTTCCGCGCGGCTCAGGACGCCGCGCTGCGCAGTCCCTGGACGTCGATCTGCTCGGTCTCGTCGTGCTCCGTCAGGTCGATGACCTGCCCGACCCCGAGGGAGTGCGGGCCGGCGGGCTTGAACTCGGCCTCCGCCTCGGCCTTGTGCACGGCGAGGGCCTCCTGGCCGACGACGTCGGCGAGGTCCTCGTTCTGCACGGAGTCCAGCGCGGCCTTCGGCTCGCCCTTCTGCGTGCCGAAGAAGTCGAATCCGCCCTGGACCACCTGGCGACGCGCGGGCGCGGCCGGTACGACGGCCACCGCCGTCGGCACCGTGAAGTGCCCGGACTGCGGCTGTCCTGCGGACTTGGCGGGCAGGGCCTGAGCCGTCGGGTCGGCCGCGCGCGCGTGAGCGCCGTCCGTCGCGTGCTGCCCCGGTTCCCCGTCCTCATGCGCCGCCGGCGCGCCGTCCTCGCTCCGGGGCGCGGCGGAGTGGTCCGTCACGCCGTCCTCGGCGCCCTCTCCTGCGGCGACTCCTTCGGTGACTCCTTTGGCGACGGGCCCGGCCTCGGCCGTCCCGCCCTTCGGGGCCTCGGGCCCGGGCGTGTCGGACCCGGACGCGTCCGCCCCGGACGCGTCGGCAGCGGCGGGCTCGGGCTCAGCGGCACCGTCGTCGGCCGCCTCCTCCTCAAAAACCGCGGACTCGGTCTCGGGTACCGCGGACCCGGAACCCGCGGCCTCCGCCTCGGAGTCGTCGGCCGGGGCGTCGCCGTCGAAGCCGGCCAGCGCCAGCAGGGCCCGCTGGTACAGCCAGGAACCCTCGGGCGAGAACACCGCGTTCGCCTTCGGCCCGTCCCCGGACGCCGGGGACCCCCCGGCCTCCTCGGAGCTCGCGCCGCCGGCCTCGGTGTCCCCGGCGTTCTCGACGTCCTTGGTGTCCTTGGTGTCCTTGGTGTCCTCGGCGCTCTCGCAGTCCTTCACGGTCTTCGGGGCCGCCTCCAGCGCCCCACGGCCGGCGCTGCGCGCGGGCGGCAGGGCGGGCGAGGTCGACGGCTCGGCCGCCTCGATCTCGAGCAGCCGGCGGCCCTCCAGCGCGCTCGCGCGCTCGGTCTCCGCCGTGGCGTACCGGCGCAGCAGGGAGGCGTGCTCGTTGCGCAGGCCCGCCAGCTCGGCCCGCTTGGCGCGCAGCCGCTGCTCCAGCTTGGTCCGCAGCTCGCGGGACTCCTCCAGGTCGGTCTCCAGTTCGGCGACCCGTTCCTCGAACCGCCACTCGTCGCCGGCACGCGCGCGTGTGAGGTCGGCGACCTGCCTGCCCGCCTGCACGTCCCAGCGGCGCATCACGACCGCACCGACGACAGCGGTCACCGCGGCGGCGGCGGCCAGCGCGCGCAGCACCGTGGCCTCGGAGAACACCCAGGGACCCAGCGCGCAGACGACGGACACACCGGCGATCGCCGACGGAGGCAACAGCCGGTGCAAAGGGGGGGAATGGCGGTGGCGTCCACGTGGCATGGCCAGAAACTTACCGCGCGTAGGCGATTCGCGGACCCCCGCCCCGTAAAAAGCCAGCCACTTCCCGTGGCTCACGGGGCGTCAGGGGTCCGGCGGGTCAGCGGTCGGTGAGCCGGCCGCTCAGCCACTGGAGCGCCGGGGGGATCTCGCGCTTCCAGGTGTTGAAGTTGTGCCCGCCGCTGTCCAGGATGATCGACGAGATCCGGGTCAGGTTCGTGGCCTGCACACCCTGTATGAACGTGAGCGTGGACCGGTAGTTGCGCTCGCCGACCTTGCTGCTGGTGACGAGCAGCGAGGTGTCCGGCGCCGGGCGGTGCTTGATGAACCACCACAGATCGGCATGGTTCTCCAGATTCCGGTCACCGTGGAAGAGGTCGCCGGTCGTGGGGTCGATCAGCGCCTTGTAGTACGGGGACAGGCCCGCGCCGGCCGCGTACACCCGCGGATGGTGCATGGCGAACTTCAGCGCGCAGTAGCCGCCCGTGGAGTCCCCGATGACCCCCCAGCTGCCCGGCCGCTTCCCGACCCGGTAGTGCGCGAGCACGGCCTCCGGCAGATCCTTGGCGAAGAACGTCTCCACCTGCGGGCCGCCCGGCACGTTCACGCACTCGGTGTCCCGCGGGGGCGCCACGGACGGCCGCATCATCACCAGGATCATCGGCTGCATCCGCCCGTCCTTGGCCAGCTGCTGTGCCGTACGCGGGTAGTTCAACTTGTTGACCAGCGACTCCGCCGTACCGGGGTAACCGGTCAGGACGACACCCACCGGGAACGTACGCGTGCGGTACTGCGGCTGGAAGTACTCCGGCGGCAGGTACACGTACGCCGGAGCGGCGATGCGGCTCGTCCGGCCGACGATGTCGACCTTCTGGATCTGCCCGGCCGTCTCCGGCCGCGAACCGCGCCCGCCCGGCACGTCGGACGTGGAGACCACCTGCAGCGGACCGCCGGTGCTGCCGTGCGCCGTGTGGTCGACGACGATCCCCTGCTCGGTCTCCTTGCCGAACAGGTCGGCCCAGCTGGCGTAGAAGCCGAAGGCCTGGTTGGCCGCGAGGCCGACGCACGCGAACAGTGCCAGCTGGGTGGCCAGCAGCAGGCCGACCCGCCCGCTGACGGTACGCCAGTTCTGCCGGGCCAGGCGCGGCCACAGCCACACTGTGCCGACGAACAGCACGGCGGCGAAGAACATCGCCAGCACCAGCACTTTGTTGCTCGTGAGACCCATGGGCTGTTTCCTGCCTGCGCTTTCCGCCCGTGCCGCGTCCACACGTCGTCGCGCGGACTTGCCCGGGGCTTTCCTTGGCCTTTGACCCGACTTTCCGGTGGGGAGTGAACCTCTCTCCCCGAGACACCGTCCTAGAGGGCGCAATGTCGCCGGATGCCCGATCGGGCCCGGGTTCAAGGTCTCTCGCAGAACTACGGGATGCGATGTCTGTCAGGATAGATGGGGAAATGTCGGGCGGGGTTCCGGGCCGATCAAGCCGGGCGCGGCGCATGCTGCGCGGCCCGCGCCCCGAGGCCGTCCCCGCACTGGTCGCCAGGGCGGCCGCGATCGTGGGCGCCCTGGACATCGCGGCGGGCGTGTTCCCGCGCTTCCGGCACAGCCGTATGCACGCCATAGCCGAGGTGCTGCCGGGTTCCTTCGGCCCCTTCGCCGCCGCGCTCTCGCTGAGCGCGGGCGTGCTGTTGCTGCTGCTGGCGCACGGCCTCAAGCGGCGCAAGCGCCGGGCATGGCGCGCCGCGGTGGCGCTGCTGCCGGCCGGGGCGGCGGCCCAGTTCGCCTACCGGCACTCGCTCGTCGGCGTGCTCATCGCGGTCGCCCTGCTGGTGCCGCTGCTGCGCCACCGGGACGAGTTCGCGGCCCTGCCCGACCCCCGCAGCCGCTGGCGCGCGCTCGCCAACTTCGTCCTGATGAGCGCCGGTTCCCTGCTGCTCGGCCTGGTCATCGTCAACGTCCACCCGCACCGGACGATCGGCGACCCGAGCCTCGCCGACCGGCTGACGCACGTCGTCTACGGCCTGTTCGGCTTCGAGGGCCCGGTCGACTACCAGGGCAACACCTCCTGGACCGTGGCCTTCTCCCTCGGCGCCCTCGGCTGGATCACCGCGGTCACCACCGTCTACCTGGCCTTCCGCCCCGAGCACCCGGCCGCGCGGCTCACCGAGGAGGACGAGGAGAAGCTGCGGGCCCTGCTGGTCAAGCACGGCGGCCGCGACTCCCTCGGCCACTTCGCGCTGCGCCGCGACAAGGCCGTCGTCTTCTCCCCCAGCGGCAAGGCGGCCGTCACCTACCGCGTCGTCTCCGGGGTGATGCTCGCCAGCGGCGACCCCATCGGCGACGTCGAGGCCTGGCCGGGCGCCATCGAACGCTTCATGGACGAGGCCAAGGCCCACTCCTGGACCCCCGCGGTCATGGGCTGCTCGGAGACCGGCGGCGAGGTGTGGACCCGTGAGACCGGTCTGGACGCGCTCGAACTGGGCGACGAGGCGGTGGTCGACGTCGCGGATTTCTCGCTCGCCGGACGCGCGATGCGCAACGTGCGCCAGATGGTCAAGCGCATCGAGCGGGCCGGCTACGAAACCCGGGTACGGCGCATCCGTGACCTCGGCGAGGCCGAACTGGACCGCATCCGCCGGGCGGCGGAGGACTGGCGCGGCACCGACACCGAACGCGGCTTCTCCATGGCGCTCGGCCGCATCGGGGACGCGGCCGACGGCGACTGCCTGATCGCCACCGCGCACAAGCAGGACGAGGAGCCCGGCGAGTACGGCGACCTGAAGGCGGTCCTGCACTTCGTCCCCTGGGGCGAGGACGGCGCCTCCCTGGACCTCATGCGCCGCGACCGCGCCGCCGACCCCGGCATGAACGAACTGCTCATCGTCGCCGCGCTGCAGGCCGCCCCCAGGTTCGGCATCACCCGCGTCTCGCTGAACTTCGCGATGTTCCGCTCCGCCCTCGCGCGCGGGGAGAAGATCGGCGCCGGACCGGTGCTGCGTGCCTGGCGCGGACTGCTGGTGTTCCTCTCGCGCTGGTTCCAGATCGAGTCGCTCTACAAGTTCAACGCCAAGTTCCAGCCGCGCTGGGAGCCCCGCTTCGTGGTCTACCGCGTCTCCGGCGACCTGCCGCGCATCGGCTTCGCCGCGATGCAGGCCGAGGGCTTCGTCGACCTCGCCCTGCCGGTGCCGCGTTTCCTGCGCCGGCGCCGGGCGGCCGGCCGGCGCCCCTGCGCGCACGCCGTGCCCGAGCGTGACGTCCGGGCCGCCTGACCACCCGGACCGGCGGTACGGCCCGAGACCGGCCCGGGTGGCAGCCCCGCCCCCTCCAGCACAGGGGCTGCCACCCGGGCCGCCGCGCGTTCCCGGCACCCTCCTGGGCCTACGCTGAACGTATGAACAACCTCAGCGGGCGCGGACGAGTGACGGGTCTTCCGGCATGGGACCGGTGCGCGGTCATGGGAGTCGTGAACGTGACCCCCGATTCCTTCTCCGACGGCGGCCGCTGGTTCGACACGACCGCCGCCGTCAAGCACGGCCTCGACCTGGTCGCCGAGGGCGCGGACCTGGTCGACGTGGGCGGCGAGTCCACCCGCCCCGGCGCCACGCGCGTGGACGAGGCCGAGGAACTGCGCCGTGTCATCCCCGTCGTGCGCGGCCTCGCCTCCGAGGGCGTGGCCGTCTCCGTCGACACCATGCGCGCCACCGTCGCCGCGCAGTCCCTCAAGGCCGGCGCCGCCCTCGTCAACGACGTCAGCGGCGGCCTCGCCGACCCCGCGATGATCCCGGTGGTCGCCGACGCGGGCGCCCCGTTCGTCGTCATGCACTGGCGCGGCTTCCTCGAGGGCGGCAACGTCAGGGGCACGTACGAGGACGTCGTCGCCGAGGTCGTGGACGAGCTGCACGCGCGCGTGGACGCCGTCCTGGCGGGCGGCATCAGCCCCGACCGCATCGTCGTCGACCCGGGCCTCGGCTTCTCCAAGGAGGCCGACCACGACCTCACCCTCCTCGCCCACCTCGACCGCCTGCACACCCTGGGCCATCCCCTGCTGGTCGCCGCCTCCCGCAAGCGGTTCCTCGGCCGGGTCCTCGCCGGCCCGGAGGGGGCGCCCCCGCCCGCCCGGGAGCGCGACGCCGCCACGGCCGCCGTCTCCGCGCTCGCGGCGCAGGCCGGCGCGTGGGCGGTGCGCGTCCACGAGGTGCGCGCCACCGCGGACGCGGTACGGGTCGCACGGGCCGTCGAGGGGGCGCGCACCGTCGGAACGGCGCGGAGCGCGGACAACGGGCGCGGGGCGGAAGGAAGCCGGTGAGCGCCCCCCATACCGACGTCGAGCAGGTCGAGGCCGCCAACACCGCCTTCTACGAGGCGCTCGAACGCGGCGATTTCGAGGAGGTCTCCTCGCTCTGGCTCACCCCCGCCGACCTGGGCGTCGACGAGGAGTACCACGACCCCGCGGACACCGGCGTGATCTCCTGCGTCCACCCGGGCTGGCCGGTGCTCACCGGCCGCGGCGAGGTCCTCAGGTCGTACGCCCTGATCATGGCCAACACCGACTACATCCAGTTCTTCCTCACCGACGTGCACGTCTCCGTGACCGGCGACACGGCCCTCGTGACCTGCACCGAGAACATCCTCAGCGGCGGCCCGGCCCCTGAGGAGGGGGCGGAACTGGGGCCCCTGGTCGGCCAGCTCGTCGTCGCCACCAACGTGTTCCGGCGCTCGCCCTCCGGCTGGAAACTCTGGTCGCACCACGCCTCCCCCGTCCTCGCCGAGACCGACGAGTCGGACGACGGGGACAGCGGCGTGAACGGCACCGACCCGGACGACGGCACCCTCGCCTGAACACGCCGGCACACCCCGCGAAGGCACCGGAGGGGCCCGCAGGGACCAATAAGTGGTTGGAATCACCTACCCCCGGGTATGAGCGGCTACCACCCCATGACGCGTCCGGGTTCCCCGGGGGAAACACGGGGTGAACCCTGCGGTCCCGGCCCGAGCCCACGCCCCCGTGGCCCGGCTCTGTCGGTGCCCGCAGGTAGATTCGTCTGTGACCGGTGTGCCGCCCGCACGCGGTACGACCCGGTCGTTCCCGACGATTGCAGGAGTGATTCGCGTGGATCGTGTCGCGCTGCGCGGCCTCAAGGCCCGCGGGCACCACGGTGTGTTCCCCAAGGAGCGCGAGGAGGGCCAGACCTTCATCGTCGACCTCGTCCTCGGCCTGGACACCCGGCCGGCCGCGGCCGACGACGACCTGGCGAAGACCGTGCACTACGGCATCGTGGCCGAGGAGGTCGTGGCCGTGGTCGAGGGCGAGCCGGTGAACCTCATCGAGACGCTCGCCGAGCGGATCGCCCAGACCTGCCTGAAGCACGAAGGGGTCCAGGAGATCGAGGTCTGCGTCCACAAGCCGGACGCGCCGATCACCGTCCCCTTCGACGACGTGACCGTCACCATCACCCGGAGCCGAGTATGACCCGATCCTTCCTTCAGGGTCACAGCGACCCGACCGTCCAGCCGGTGCCCGCCTCGGTCGTCGAGCGGGTGGACGCCGCCGACACGACCCTGCAGAACCCGAAATGGGCCGTGATCTCCATCGGCTCCAACCTCGGCAACCGCCTGGAGACCCTCCAGGGCGCCGTCGACGCCCTGGAGGACACCCCCGGCGTCCGTGTGAAGGCCGTCTCCCCGGTCTACGAGACCGAGCCGTGGGGCGTCGAGCCCGGCAGCCAGCCGTCGTACTTCAACGCGGTCGTGGTCCTCAAGACCACCCTGCCCCCCGCCTCCCTGCTGGAGCGTGCGCACGCCGTCGAGGAGGCCTTCAACCGCGTCCGCGACGAACGCTGGGGCCCGCGCACCCTGGACGTCGACATCGTTTCCTACGCCGACGTCACCTCGGACGACCCGCACCTCACCCTCCCCCACCCGCGCGCCCACGAGCGGGCCTTCGTCCTCGCCCCCTGGCACGACGTGGACCCGCAGGCACAGCTGCCCGGACGCGGCACCGTGGCCACCCTGCTCGCGGCCGTGACCCGCGAAGGCGTGGAGGCACGCGCGGACCTGGAACTCCGACTGCCCGAGTAGTCGTTAAGGTCAAGACGACCAACGATCCGGGACGGTCCGGGGGGAGCTGAAGGGACACCGTGAGAGAGCTGCGCATCAGGGTGCTGGTCGGTGTGTTTGTCGTGGCCGGCATCCTGTCCTGGGCGGGCGCCCGCCTCTGGAACTCGATCGGGACACTCCCCAGCGTCCCCCTGGCCGCGCCGATCGTCCTGGCGCTGATCGCCGTCGTCCTGCTCGCGACCGCGCTCTCGCTGCGCGCCCGGCTGCGGGCCCAGCGCGAGCGCCGTCCCGGCGCGAAGGGCGTCGACCCCCTGATGGCCGCCCGCGCGGCTGTCTTCGGCCAGGCCAGCGCCCTGGTCGCCGCCCTCGTCGCCGGCATGTACGCCGGCACGGGCGTGTTCCTCCTGGAACTCCTCGACATCCCCGCCCGCCGCGACCAGGCCATCTACGCCGGCTTCTCGGCCCTGGCCGCACTCGGCGTGATAGTGGCCGCCCTGTTCCTGGAGCGGGTCTGCAAGCTCCCGGAGGACGACGACCAGAACCACCCGGGCGCGGAGCCGGTGGCCTGACCGCCGCCTCCGGTCACGGAGCTCAGTGCGCCAGTATCAGGCTCATCGCCTCGGCGCGGGTCGTGGCGTCCCGCAGCTGGCCGCGCACCGCCGACGTGGTGGTCTTGGCGCCGGGCTTGCGGATGCCGCGCACCGACATGCACATGTGCTCGGCCTCGATGACGACGATCGCGCCGCGCGCCTCCAGGATCCGCATGAGCGAGTCCGCGATCTGGGTGGTGAGCCGCTCCTGCACCTGCGGGCGGCGGGCGAACACCTCGACCAGCCGGGCCAGCTTGGACAGGCCGGTGATCTTGCCCGTCTCGGCCGGGATGTACCCGACGTGCGCCACGCCGTGGAACGGCAGCAGGTGGTGCTCGCAGAGGGAGACGATCTCGATGTCCTTCACCAGGACCATCTCGTCGTGCCCCAGGTCGAAGGTCGTCGTCAGGACGTCCTCCGGCTCCTGCCACAGTCCCGCGAGCAGTTCCCGGTACGCACGCGCCACCCGTGCCGGAGTCTCCTTCAGACCCTCGCGGTCGGGGTCCTCACCCACCGCGATGAGGAGTTCGCGTACGGCGTTCTCGGCCCGCTTCTCGTCGAACTCGCCGATGAAGCCGTCGCCGGCCAGCGTCACGGGGTCGGTCATCTGATGCCTCGTTCCTGTACGTCTTGCCGCGGACATACGAATGCCGCGCCCCCCAGGCTAAAACCTGGGGGGCGCGGCATTCATTCCGGGCCCGTCGGCCGGGTGCCTCAGCTCTCGGGGCGGTCCTCCGGGGTCTGCTCCGTGATCGGGGCGGACTCCGAGGCGGTGGACTTGGCCGTGCTGATCGAGGCCGTCGCGCCGTTCGCACCGTTGGTCAGTGCCAGCTCCTTGGGGGAGAGCACCGGCGGGCGGGTGGACGGGGTGCGGCGGGAGGAGCCGGTCCACGCGGGCCGCGGCGGGCGCTTGTGGATCGGGGCGAAGATCTCGGCGATCTCCTCCTTGCCCAGGGTCTCCTTCTCCAGCAGGTGAAGGACGAGCTGGTCGAGCACGTCGCGGTTCTCGACCAGGATCTCCCAGGCCTCGTTGTGCGCCGTCTCGATGAGCTTCTTGACCTCTTCGTCGACCAGCGCGGCGACTTCCTCGGAGTAGTCGCGCTGGTGAGCCATCTCACGGCCGAGGAAGGGCTCGCTGTTGTCGCCGCCGAACTTGATCGCGCCGAGCCGCTCGGTCATGCCGTACTGCGTGACCATCGCGCGGGCCAGGTTGGTGGCCTTCTCGATGTCGTTGGCGGCGCCGGTGGTCGGGTCGTGGAAGACCAGTTCCTCCGCCGCCCGGCCGCCCAGCATGTAGGCGAGCTGGTCGAGCATCTCGTTGCGGGTGGTCGAGTACTTGTCCTCGTCGGGCAGGACCATCGTGTAACCGAGGGCACGGCCGCGGGACAGGATCGTGATCTTGTGGACCGGGTCGGAGTTCGGCGAGGCCGCCGCGACCAGGGCGTGACCGCCCTCGTGGTACGCGGTGATCTTCTTCTCCTTGTCCGACATGATCCGGGTCCGCTTCTGCGGGCCCGCGACCACGCGGTCGATCGCCTCGTCCAGCGCCTTGTTGTCGACCAGCTTCTGGTCACCGCGGGCGGTGAGCAGGGCGGCCTCGTTGAGGACGTTGGCCAGGTCGGCGCCGGTCATGCCGGGCGTGCGGCGGGCGACGGCGGCCAGGTCGACGTCGGACGCGACCGGCTTGCCCTTCTGGTGGACCTTGAGGATCTCCAGGCGGCCCTGCAGGTCCGGCGGGTCGACCGCGATCTGGCGGTCGAAGCGGCCGGGGCGCAGCAGCGCCGGGTCGAGGATGTCCGGGCGGTTGGTGGCGGCGATGAGGATGACACCGCCCTTGACGTCGAAACCGTCCATCTCGACGAGCAGCTGGTTCAGCGTCTGCTCGCGCTCGTCGTGACCACCGCCGAGGCCGGCGCCGCGGTGGCGGCCGACCGCGTCGATCTCGTCGACGAAGACGATCGCCGGGGCGTTCGCCTTGGCCTGCTCGAACAGGTCACGGACCCGGGAGGCACCGACACCGACGAACATCTCGACGAAGTCGGAACCGGAGATCGAGTAGAAGGGGACGCCCGCCTCGCCGGCGACGGCTCGCGCGAGGAGCGTCTTGCCGGTACCCGGGCGGCCGTAGAGGAGCACGCCCTTGGGGATCTTGGCGCCGACGGCCTGGAACTTGGCCGGCTCCTGGAGGAACTCCTTGATCTCCTGGAGCTCCTCGACCGCCTCGTCGCAGCCGGCGACGTCGGAGAAGGTCGTCTTGGGGGTGTCCTTGGTGATGAGCTTGGCCTTGGACTTCCCGAAGTTCATGACCCGGGAGCCGCCGCCCTGCATCTGGTTCATCAGGAACAGGAAGACGACGACGATCAGGACGAAGGGCAGCAGGGAGAGCAGGACGCCGACGAACGGGTTCTGCTTCGACGGCGAGACGGTGTAGCCGTCCGGGATCTGCTTGTCCTGGTACTTGGTCTGCAGCTGGCTGGCGATGGTCACGCCCTGGTCGCCGATGTAGCTCGCCTGGATCTTCGAGCTGCCGTCGACCTTCTGGCCGTCCTTGAGATTGACCTTGATGGTCTGTTCGTCGCCTGTGGTCAGCTTGGCCGACTGGACCCTGTTGTCATTGATCGCCGCGACGACCTGACCGGTGTCCACCGTCTTGTAGCCGCCGGACGAGCCGACGACCTGCATCAACACGACCACGGCAAGGACGGCCAGCACGATCCACATGACCGGCCCACGGAAGTATCGCTTCACGTCCATCCATACGGAGCGGTGTCGCCCCGTCCCTCCTGCCATAGTGAGTTTGATAAGACAGTTCTTCTGACGGTACCCCAGCATTGTTGCCCGAAGCCGCACGAAGCCGTTTCGAGGGCCGGGAAACCCGTCTCTGCATGCTTCAACGGCGCGGGCCCCGCCGGGGTTCCCGATCGTCCCACCGGGCTTGGGCCGACTGGCTCAGCCCGGGGTCCGCTCCGAGGTCAGCCGCCGTAGACGTGCGGCGCGAGCGTACCGACGAACGGCAGGTTGCGGTACTTCTCGGCGTAGTCGAGGCCGTAGCCGACGACGAACTCGTTGGGGATGTCGAAGCCGACCCACTCCACGTCGATGGCGACCTTGGCGGCGTCCGGCTTGCGCAGCAGCGTGCACACCTTCAGGGAGGCGGGCTCGCGGGAGCCGAGGTTGTTGAGCAGCCAGGACAGGGTCAGCCCGGAGTCGATGATGTCCTCGACGATCAGGACGTGCCTGCCCTTGATGTCGGTGTCGAGGTCCTTGAGGATGCGGACCACACCGGAGGACTGGGTGCCCGCGCCGTAGGAGGACACGGCCATCCAGTCCATCGTGACGGGGGTGGACAGCGCTCGGGCGAGGTCGGCCATGACCATCACCGCGCCCTTGAGGACGCCGACGATGAGCAGATCCTTGCCCGCGTACTCCGCGTCGATCTTCGCGGCCAGCTCGGCCAGCTTCGCGTCGATCTCTTCCTTGGTGATGAGCACCTGCTGGAGGTCGGCACCCATGTCTTTCGCGTCCACCCGCATCACTTTCGGTCGTCCCGCACTTACGGCCTCCGGCTGCCCGGACCGGCCGCCGGAGGATCGCTCCGGGAGGTCGGGATTCAGCCCTGCCGAATCACCAGTCTGCCACCCTGCCGCTGGGCCACGACTTTGCCCGGGAGATTGATGGCTCCCTGGCCGCGCCAGCCGGTGATCAGACGGTCGACTTCCTCGATGTGCCGGGCGAACAGCGAACCGGCCGGCGCACCGGCCTCGATGGCGGCCCGGCGCAGGATGCGACGGCGTACGGCGGGCGGCAGGGCGTAGAGCTTCGCGCACTCCAGCAGCCCGCCGGCGTCCCGTACGGAGGACTCGGCCTGACTGGCCCAGCTGTCGAGGGCGTCGGCGTCGTCGCGGGAGAGCTGGGCGGTACGGGCGAGTGCCTCGACGACACCCTTGCCGAGAGCTTTCTCCAGGGCGGGCAGGCCTTCGTGCCGGAGCCGGGAGCGGGTGTAGGCCGGGTCGGCGTTGTGCGGGTCGTCCCAGACGGGCAGGGACTGGACCATGCAGGCCTTGCGGGCGGTCTGGCGGTCGACGTGCAGGAAGGGCCGTCGGTAACGGCCGCCGGCCCCCGAGACCGCGGCCATCCCGGACAGGGAGCGGATGCCGGAGCCGCGGGCGAGGCCCAGCAGGACGGTCTCGGCCTGGTCGTCCCGGGTGTGGCCGAGCAGGACGGCCGCGGCGCCGTGGCGTTCGGCCAGCGCGTCCAGGGCGGCGTAGCGGGCGTCGCGGGCGGCGGCCTCGGGCCCTCCGTCGCGGCCGACGGTCACGGCGACGGACTCGACGGGGTCGAGGCCGAGTTCACGCAGGCGCAGGACCACTTCGTCGGCGCGGAGGTCGGAGCCGGGCTGGAGGCCGTGGTCGACGGTGACACCGCCCGCTCGGATGCCGAGCCTGGGGGCCTCGAAGGCGAGGGCGGAGGCGAGCGCCATGGAGTCGGCGCCGCCGGAGCACGCGACGAGCACGAGCGGGGAGGGGGGCCGCTCGGCCGGCCGGTCCGGGTGCGCGCCGGGGGTCTGCAGGTCGTTGAGGAGGTCGTGGAGTACGCGGCGAACCGCCAGGCGTATCGCCGCGACCGCAGGATGGGGACCCATGTCCGGTTCCCTTCATGAAGTTTTCGGGGGGTGAGACCGAGCTCGGTCACTCAGAGTGTGTAGATGGTGACAGAACCGGGCCGTTCCCCGAGCATTGCACGCCTACGCATGGCCCACGGTCCCTCGGACGGGTGATTGAAGGGGCGTCCGTCTGCCGTCGGCCGGATTCGTGTCACGACTCCTCCACGGCGTTCACGACTCGGTCCTGCGGTGCACCCGCGCGATCCAGTCCGCCGGTTTGGCGATCTCCGCCTTGGTGGGCAGGGTGTTCGGGGAGGTCCACACGCGGTTGAAACCGTCGATGCCGACGTCCTCGGCGACCGCGCGGACGAAGCGTTCGCCGTCCCGGTACTGCTTGAGCTTGGCGTCCAGGCCGAGCAGTTTGCGCAGCGCCTGGTCCAGGCGGGAGGCGCCCTTGGCGCGGCGCTGCTGGAACTTCTCGCGGATCTCCGCGACGGTCGGTACGACGCTGGGGCCGACGCCGTCCATGACGTAGTCGGCGTGACCCTCCAGCAGGGACATCACGGCGGTGAGACGGCCGAGGATCTCGCGCTGCGCGGGGGTCTGCACCAGTTCCACGAAGGAACGGCCGCCGTCCTCCTCCTCGCCCTCGGGGCGGCCGCCGGCGAGGGACTGGGCGGCCTCCCGGATGCGCTCCAGGAAGGTCATCGGGTCGACGTCGGTCTCCGCGAGAAACGACTGGATTTCGCCCTCGAGGTGGTCGCGCAGCCAGGGCACGGCGGTGAACTGGGTGCGGTGGGTCTCCTCGTGCAGGCACACCCACAGCCGGAAGTCGTGCGGCTCCACGTCGAGTTCGCGTTCGACGTGGACGATGTTGGGGGCGACGAGGAGGAGCCGGCCGCCGCCGTTCTCACCGGCGGGGAGGTCGCGGCCGGCGGGGGCGAAGGTCTCGTACTGGCCGAGGACCCGGGAGGACAGGAACGACAGCAGCATGCCGAGTTCGACGCCGGTGACCTTGCCGCCGACGGCGCCGAGGACCGCGCTGCCGGGGCTGCCCGCGCGCCGCTCCTGCATCTTCTCCAGGAGGGGTTTGAGGATCTCGCGGAAGCCGGCGACGTTGGCGCGGACCCAGCCGGGCCGGTCGACCACGAGGACGGGGGTGTCGTGGGTCTCCTCGGTGGTCATCCGGGTGAAGCCGCGGACGTGCTCCTCCGAGGCCTTCGCGTGCCGGCGCAGCTCCGCGACGACGGCCCTCGCCTCGTCACGGCTGACGTCGGGGCCCGGTCGTACGAGCCGTGTCGCGGTTGCCACCGCGAGGTTCCAGTCGACCATCCCGGAAGATGCGGTGCCGCCGAAGCCAGTCATGCCGTCAACCGTACGTGAGCGTCACGGCTTGGGGCAGACCGTGAGGGCCGCCGGGGGTGGGCGGCCCGGTCGCCGGGCGGTGGCACGGGGCCGGCCGCCGTCATCGGCAGCCGCAGGCCGCCAGGGCCGTGGCCGTGGTGTCGAGGGCCGCCTGGGCCTCCAGGGGGTTCGTCGTGCCGGAGGCCAGGAAGGCGAAGGCGAGGAGGTGGCCGTCGGTGTCGACGACGGTGCCCGCGAGGGTGTTCACGCCGGTCAGGGTGCCGGTCTTGGCGCGTACGACACCGGACGCGCCGTCGGTGTAGCGGCGGGCGAGGGTGCCGGTGAAGCCCGCGACGGGGAGGCCGGTGAGGGCGGGGCGCAGGCCGGGGCGCTCGGGGTTGCCGGCCTCGACCAGGAGGGCGGTGAGCAGTTCGGCGGTCAGCTTGTCGTTGCGGTCGAGTCCGCTGCCGTCGTGGAAGGAGGCCCCGGACATCGGCAGGCCCAGTTTGGTCAGCCGGGCGGAGACCGCCCTGGCGCCGCCGGCGAAGCCCGCGGGCTCGCCGCTGGTGAGCGCGGTCTGGCGGGCGAGCGCCTCGGCGATGTCGTTGTCGCTGTTGGTCAGCATGCGTTCGACCAGGGCGGCCAGCGGGGGCGAGGAGACGGTGGCGAGGGTCTGGGCGCGGGTGGTGGCCTTGGAGGTGCCGGGGGACGTGGTCTTGATGCCGGCGTCGGCGAGGAAGCCGGCGAACTTGCCCGCCGCGTCCTTCGCGGGGTCGGTCACGCGAGTCGCCGGGCCGCTGACGGAGTCGTCGGTGCGGCCCTCGTCGGCGATGAGGGCGCTGACGGGGGCGAGGTTCTCGTTGACGCCGATGGGGTGCTGGGCGGGCCCGGAGTAGAGCGTCGTGTCGTACGACAGGGTGACCTCGCCGATGCCGCGCGCGCGGAGTGCCTTCGCGGTGCCGGTGGCCAGGGTGCGCAGGCTCGCCCAGCCGTCGGACTTCGCGCGGGCGGTGAGGGTGGGGTCGCCGCCGCCGACCAGGACGAGTTCGCCGGTGTCGGGTTCGAGGGCGGCGCGGGTGGTGATCCGGTGGTCGGGGCCGAGGGCGGACAGGGCGGCGACGGCGGTGGCGATCTTGGTGGTGGAGGCGGGGGTGAGGGCCTTGCCGGCGTCGGTGGCGTAGAGGTGCTTGCCGGTGGTCACGTCGACGACGGCGGCCGTGCGGGTGCCGCCCAGGGCGGGGGCGTCCAGGAGGGGCCCGAGGACGTCGGCGAAGGGTTTTCCGCCGGAGGCGTCGTTCGTGGTGCCGACGGCGCCGTCCGTACCGCCCAGGCCGGTCAGGACGGGTGCGGCGCTCGGAGCCGGGCGGGGTCCGCCGGTCGCGGTGCCGGAGCGGCCGTGATCTGTGCCACCTGGCCGCTCAAGGGCGGCGGCCCGTTCCCGCTCGGCCGTACGCTGACCATTGGCGTCCCAGGGGCCGGCCACGGTCACCACGCCGGCGGCCAGTGCCAGGCCGGCGGTGGCGGCGCCCGCGGTGTACTGCCAGGTCCTGGCCGTTCTCGGACGGGGCGCCGGCCGCGGACGGACGGCCTTGGCGAGCCGCGCGACCCGCGGCCCCGCGGCGGCCGCGGCCCGCGCCAGACGCGGTCGTACGGCGCTCGCGATCCGCCTCACCTGCGGTCCCGCGGCTCGCCAAGGCCTCAGCTCTGGCACGACCACCAGCCCCTTTCGCGATCACACACCTGCGTGAGGGACACTTAATCACCAGAACTATGTGTTGATCATGGAGGAGCCACCGGTGGAGTTCGACGTCACGATCGAGATCCCGAAGGGTTCGCGCAACAAGTACGAGGTGGACCACGAGACCGGTCGGATCCGTCTGGACCGCCGTCTCTTCACCTCGACCGCCTACCCGGCCGACTACGGCTTCGTCGAGAACACCCTCGGCGAGGACGGCGACCCGCTGGACGCGCTGGTCATCCTGGATGAGCCGACCTTCCCGGGCTGCCTCATCAAGTGCCGTGCGATCGGCATGTTCCGGATGACGGACGAGGCGGGCGGCGACGACAAGCTGCTGTGCGTCCCCTCGACCGACCCGCGGGTGGAGCACCTGCGCGACATCCACCACGTGTCGGAATTCGACCGCCTGGAGATCCAGCACTTCTTCGAGGTGTACAAGGACCTGGAGCCCGGCAAGTCCGTCGAGGGCGCCAACTGGGTGGGCCGTACGGACGCCGAGGTGGAGATCGAGCGGTCGTACAAGCGCTTCAAGGAGCAGGGCGGCCACTGACCGGCCGGTTTGTCCGCGACGGGCCGCGGCACCCTGGGTGGGGTGACGCGGCCCGTCTGCGCGCTCATGCGCATACTGAGGCCTACGGAAGGTGTCGTTCAGGGAGCGGTGCGAGGTGACGGAGGCGGAGGACCGCAAGCCCCGGTCCGACGAGGCGCGGTACGACCCGGAGATCACGTCCGAGTTCGCCATTCCGGTGGGTCTCGACGTGCCGAGGACAGGTGGTGAGCCGGAGACGACCTCCGAGTTCACCGTGCCCCGGGGGCTGGAGACGCCGCAGCCGCCGAGCGCGGAACCGGAGGGGTCGGCGTTCAGCACGCCGCGTACCTACAGCGCCAGCGGGGCCCCGGCCGCGTTCACGCCGGCCACCGGCGTGCCGATGGTCAGCCTGGTCAAGGACGCGCCGTGGCAGGACCGGATGCGCACGATGCTGCGCATGCCGGTGACCGAGCGGCCCGCGCCGGAACACGTGCAGCGCGTGGAGGAGGGCGGTCCGGCCGTCCCGCGCGTGCTCGACCTGACCCTGCGTATCGGCGAGCTGCTGCTGGCGGGCGGCGAGGGCGCCGAGGACGTGGAGGCCGCGATGTTCGCGGTGTGCCGGTCCTACGGCCTCGACCGCTGCGAGCCGAACGTCACCTTCACGCTGTTGTCGATCTCGCACCAGCCGTCGCTGGTGGAGGACCCGGTGACGGCGTCCCGCACGGTGCGGCGCCGGGGCACCGACTACACGCGGCTGGCGGCGGTGTTCCGGCTGGTGGACGATCTGACCGACCCGGAGACCCATGTCTCGCTGGAGGAGGCCTACCGGCGCCTGGCGGAGATCCGCCGTAACCGGCACCCGTACCCCGGCTGGGCGCTGACGCTGGCCGGCGGGCTGCTGGCCGGCGCGGCCTCCGTGCTGGTCGGCGGTGACCTGATCGTCTTCGTGGCGGCGGCGCTGGGCGCGATGCTCGGCGACCGGCTGGCGTGGCTGTGCGCGGGACGCGGGCTGCCCGAGTTCTACCAGTTCACGGTGGCCGCGATGCCGCCCGCGGCGATCGGTGTGGCGTTCGCGCTGGCCGATGTGGACCTGAAGGCGTCCGCGGTGGTCACCGGTGGGCTGTTCGCGCTGCTGCCGGGGCGGGCGCTGGTGGCGGGCGTGCAGGACGGCCTGACGGGCTTCTACATCACCGCGTCCGCGCGCCTGCTGGAGGTCATGTACTTCTTCGTGGGCATCGTCGCCGGGGTGCTGGTGGTCCTGTACTTCGGGGTGAAGGTCGGCGGCCAGCTGAACCCGGACGCGGCGCTCGGCAGCTCCGACCGGCCGCTGGTGCAGATCGTGGCGTCGATGGTGCTGTCGCTGACCTTCGCGGTGCTGCTCCAGCAGGAGCGGTCCACCGTGCTGTGGGTGACCCTCAGCGGCGGGGTGGCGTGGTCGGTGTACGGCGCCATGCACGTCGTCAGCGACATCTCACCGGTGGCGTCCACGGCCGTGGCGGCGGGACTCGTGGGTCTGTTCGGGCAGTTGCTGTCGCGTTACCGGTTCGCGTCCGCGCTGCCGTACACGACGGCGGCGATCGGGCCCCTGCTGCCCGGTTCGGCGACCTACTTCGGGCTGCTGTCCATCGCGCAGAACGAGGTGGACAAGGGACTCGTGTCGCTGGCCAAGGCCGCGTCACTGGCCATGGCCATCGCCATCGGGGTCAACCTGGGGTCGGAGATCTCGCGGCTGTTCCTGCGGGTCGGCTCCGCCGGGAAGCGCCGGGCCGCGAAGCGGACGAGGGGTTTCTAGGGCGCCACCCGGTCCCCGTCAGTGGTTGCGGTGGTCGTACGGGTACGGGCTCTGGCCGTTGTCCTGCTGCGGGTACTGCTGCTCGGGGTACTGCTGCTGCGGGTAGGGCTGCTGCTGGGGGTACTGCCGCGGGTCGTAGTACTGGTCGCCGTACCCCTGGTCGGTGTAGCCCTGGTCGCCGTAGCCCTGGTTCCAGTGCTGCTGCGGATCCTGCTGGTACGGCTGCTGGTACGGCTGTTCCTGCTCGATGCGGCGCAGCTGGGTCGTGGCGTCGTCCATGGCGGGGGCCTGCTGGTGCGGGGCGGGCTGCTGGTACGCCGGCTGCTGCGGCCGGTACGGGGCCCGCGCCGCGGCCGGCTCCGCCTGCTCGGCCTTCTTGTTCTTGCCGCGTGCGCGCAGGAACTCGATCGCGATCGGGACGACGGAGACGAGGACGATCAGGATGAGGATCGCCTCGATGTTCTTGTTGACGAAGGCGATGTTGCCCAGCCAGGAGCCGAGGAGGGTGACGCCCGCGCCCCACAGGACGCCGCCGATGACGTTGAAGGTCAGGAACGAGCGGTACTTCATGCCGCTGACGCCGGCGATGATCGGTGTGAACGTCCGCACGATCGGCACGAAGCGGGCCAGGATCAGGGACTTCGGGCCGTACTTCTCGAAGAACTCGTGCGCCTTGGTGACGTTCTCCTGCTTGAACAGGCGGGAGTCGGGCCGGTTGAACAGGGACGGGCCGACCTTCTTGCCGAACATGTAGCCCGCCTGGTCGCCCAGGACCGCGGCGAGGCAGATCAGGGCGATCGCCCCCCACAGCGGGAAGTCCAGCTGGTCCGAGGTGATCAGCAGGCCGCAGGTGAACAGGAGCGAGTCACCCGGCAGGAAGAACCCGATGAGCAGTCCGGACTCGGCGAAGACGATGAGCAGCAGGCCCCAGATGCTGTACGTGTCGAGCAGATAGTTGGGATCCAGCCAGCTCGGGCCTAGGGCGAGTGTCATCACGGGTCCGGGCTCCTGAGGGGGTGAGGCGGCTGCGGCATCCATGTGGGCCGCACAAAGCTATCAACGCGATGTGTCCGACCCAGGTTCCACCGGTGTCTCCAGGATGCACTGTGGGCGGACTGGCACAAAGCTGTGAGCCATGGGACTCGATGACTACGGCGGCGGCCAGGGGCCCCAGCCGGACGTGCTGGTCGTGACGACGAACGACGTGCCCGGGTACCGGGTGCAGCAGGTGCTCGGCGAGGTCTTCGGCCTCACCGTGCGCTCCCGGCACATCGGGAGCCAGATCGGCGCCGGGCTGAAGTCGATGATCGGCGGGGAGCTGAAGGGCCTCACCAAGACGCTCGTGCAGACCCGCAACCAGGCCATGGAGCGGCTGGTGGAGCAGGCACGCGCGCGTGGCGCCAACGGGGTGCTGATGTTCCGGTTCGACGTGACGGAGGCCGCGGACGTCGGCACCGAGGTGTGCGCCTACGGCACGGCGGTGGTCCTGGCCCGGGAGTGACCCCGGGCCGGGACGTCAGGACGCGGTGTGCCGGGCGTTGTTCGCCACGATCGCGTCCCGCAGGTACACGGCGAGACCGCTCCGGACGGCCTCGTACGTCGCGGTGAAACGCTCGTCGGCCACGTACATCTCCCCCAGGCACGCGTGCATCTCGTGCGGGCAGTCGTAGTACGCGCCCGTGATGAACCGGCGGTGCTCCTCGGCGACGTCCATGGCCGCCGCGGAGTCGGCGGGCACGCCCTCGGCGAGCAGGTCCGCCATGCGGCCGTGGATCGCGCCCATCTCCTCGTTGATCCGCTTCCAGTCCTCCTTGGTGTACCGGGCGGTCCGGCGCCGCGACTGCCGGTAGGCCTCGGTGCCGCCCCAGCGTTCCTCGGCCTCGGCGGCGTGCTCGTCCGGGTCGAAGTCGCCGAAGACCTCGAACCGTTCCTCAGGTGTGAGGTTGATGCCCATCGTGCGTGCCTCCATGGCGTGCTCCACGGCCGCGGCCATCTTCTGCAGCTTCTCGATCCGGGTGGTCAGCAGCTCGTGCTGGCGGCGCAGGTGCGCGCGCGGATCCGTGTCCGGGTCGTCGAGCAGGGCCGCGACCTCGTCGAGCGGGAAGCCGAGTTCCCGGAAGAACAGGATCTGCTGGAGCCGGTCGAGGTCGGCGTCGTTGTAGCGCCGGTGGCCGGCGTACGTGCGCTCGCTGGGCACGAGCAGACCGATCTCGTCGTAGTGGTGCAGGGTGCGCACCGTGATCCCGGCGAACCCCGCGACCTGTCCCACGGAGTAGCTCACTTTCCGCTCCTTGTCGTCGGTACGCCTCCACGCTGAGGCCTGACGTCACGTGAGGTGCAAGCCGGATTCCGCTCGGGATGTTGGGTGCGTTATGTCCGCTTATGGTGAGCCCGTGGCTCAGGAGACCGAGAAGCAGGCTCCCTCGACCCGCCCGGCGGCACCGGCGCGGGCGCTGCTGCCGTCCATCCTGCCCGCCGCCGCCGTCGGCGTGCTCGCCAGTCTCACCTTCGTCGGTGTCAGCTCGGCCGCCGAGCAGTTGCAGCGCGTGCTGTGGGGGCCGCTGCCGAAGGCGCTGGGCGTGGGTCCGTACTCGGTGCTGTGGATGTTCGTCATGCTGGTGGCGACCGGCGCCGCCGTCGGTCTGGTGGTCTGGAAGGTGCCCGGTCACGCCGGTCCGGACCCGGCCACGACCGGCCTGAACGCCCCGGTCCTGCCGCTGTACGTGCTGCCGGGCCTGGTGCTGGCGGCCGGGCTGATGCTGGCCGGCGGGCCGAGCCTGGGCCCGGAGAACCCGATCATCGCCGTCAACGTGGGACTCGTGGCCTGGCTCGGGACGCGCTTCCTGCCACGGAGACCGGGCGCCCTGTGGCCGGTGCTCGCCGAGGCCGCGACGATCGGGGCGCTGTTCGGCACACCGGTGGCGGCGGCGCTGGTGATCTCCGAGGCGCTGGCCGGGAAGCCGATGCCCGGCCTGCTGTGGGACAACCTGTTCGCGCCGCTGACGGCCGGCGCGTTCGGGGCGATCACGACCACCCTGGTGGCCCATCCGACCTTCGACCTGGGGCTGCCGCCGCTGGGTCACCCGAACGCCAAGGACGTGCTGGCCGCGCTGGTGATCGCCCCGGTGGCCGCGCTGCTCGGCATGTGCGCCGTCCGCGCCTTCCCGTACGTCCACGCGGCCTTCCAGCGGTTGCGGCATCCGATGCTCATGCTCCCGGCGGGCGGGGTGGTCCTCGGGGCCCTGGCGGCCGTGGGTGGTCATCTGACCCTGTTCAAGGGGCTGTCGGAGGTCGGGGTGCTCGCGGCGAACCCGGACGGCTGGTCGGCGGGCCAGTTCGCCACCATGACGGTGGTGAAGCTGGCCGCCCTGCTGGTCGCCGCGTCCTGCGGCTTCCGCGGCGGCCGGATCTTCCCGGCCGTCTTCATCGGCACCGCCCTGGGACTGTGCGCCCACGCGCTCGTCCCCGCCGTACATCCCTCGCTGGGCGTGGCGACGGGCGTCCTGGGCATCCTTCTGGCGATCACCCGCCAGGGCTGGGTGAGCCTGTTCACCGCGGCCGTCCTGGTCGCCTCGCCCGCCATCATCGCCCTGCTGTGCATCGCCTCGCTGCCGGCCTGGCTGCTGGTGACGGGGCGCCCGCAGATGCAGCTGCGGGCGGACGGCACGTCGATCCGCTGACTCCCATCTCTTCTGGAGGCACGTCCATGGCCCTGCACAAAGGTCCCGAGAAGCACGAGCAGCGGACGGTGTCGGTCAACCCGTTCTTCGGGGAGGCCAACCCCGTCGCCGGCATGGCCGAGGCCCCGCCCACGCACCGGCTGCCGGACGCCCCGCTCCCCCCGTCCACCGCCTACCAGCTGGTGCACGACGAGCTGATGCTGGACGGCAACTCCCGGCTGAACCTTGCCACCTTCGTCACCACCTGGATGGAGCCGCAGGCCGGGGTGCTGATGGCGGAGTGCCGGGACAAGAACATGATCGACAAGGACGAGTACCCGCGCACCGCCGAACTGGAGCGGCGCTGCGTGGCGATGCTCGCCGACCTGTGGAACGCGCCGGACCCGTCGGCGGCGGTGGGCTGCTCCACGACCGGTTCGAGCGAGGCGTGCATGCTCGCCGGGATGGCCCTCAAGCGGCGCTGGGCGAAGCGGAACGCCGACCGGTACCCGGGGGCGCGGCCCAATCTGATCATGGGCATCAACGTCCAGGTGTGCTGGGAGAAGTTCTGCAACTTCTGGGAGGTGGAGGCCCGGCTGGTCCCGATGGACGGCGACCGCTACCACCTCGACCCGCAGGCCGCGGTGGAGCTGTGCGACGAGAACACCATCGGGGTCGTGGGCATCCTCGGCTCGACCTTCGACGGCTCCTACGAGCCGATCGCCGAGCTGTGCGCCGCCCTGGACGCCCTTCAGGAGCGCACCGGCCTGGACGTCCCCGTGCACGTCGACGGGGCCTCGGGCGCCATGGTGGCCCCGTTCCTCGACGAGGACCTGGTCTGGGACTTCCGCCTGCCGCGGGTGGCGTCGATCAACACCTCCGGGCACAAGTACGGGCTGGTGTACCCGGGTGTCGGCTGGGCGCTGTGGCGGGACAAGGAGGCGCTCCCCGACGAGCTGGTCTTCCGGGTCAACTACCTGGGCGGGGACATGCCGACCTTCGCGCTGAACTTCTCCCGGCCCGGCGCCCAGGTGGTGGCGCAGTACTACACGTTCCTTCGGCTGGGGCGGGAGGGCTACCGGGCGGTCCAGCAGTCGACGCGGGACGTGGCGACCTCGCTGGCCGACCGGATCGCGGCGCTCGGCGACTTCCGGCTCCTCACCCGCGGCGAGGAGCTGCCGGTGTTCGCGCTCACCACGGCCGACGACGTCTCGGCGTACGACGTCTTCGACGTGTCCCGGCGCATGCGCGAGAGCGGCTGGCTGGTGCCCGCGTACACCTTCCCGGCGAACCGCGAGGATCTGTCCGTGCTGCGGATCGTGTGCCGCAACGGTTTCTCCCACGACCTGGCCGACCTGTTCCTGGACGACCTGAGCCGGCTGCTGCCGGAGCTGCGCCGGCAGCCGCACCCGCAGACCCGGGACAAGGGAGCGGCCACGAGCTTCCACCACTAGGAGCCGGCGGCCGCGTCGGATCAGCGGTCGTCCTCCGGGTGCCGCTCGCCCGTCGCGAACGGGTTGTCCTGGCCCTCGGCGAGCACGCCGACGAACGGTTCGCCCTCGCCCGCGAACGTGTGGGCACCGTTCTCCAGACGCTCGACGAGGCCGCGGGTCCACTCGGCCTCGGAGTCGGCCGTGTGGACCCACATGCTCATGATCTCGCCGATGTGGCCGAGCCGTTCGGGCCCCTCGGCGGGCACGTAGTGCTCCGTGACCGAGGAGCGCCACGCCTCGATCCGGCGGGTGCGCTCCTTCAGCAGCGCCACCGCCTCGGCCCTCGGCAGGTCCACCATGAAGCCGAGGGCCGCCGTCTTGACGTCACCGCGCTGGTCGTAGGAGACCAACGCCTCGCGCAGCAGGGCGAAGTACTCCTCGGTGCCCCGCTCCGTCAGCTCGTACTCCGTGCGCGGCGGCCCGCCGGCCGTGGACGGCGCGATCTCGTGCGCGTGCAGCAGTCCCTGCTTGGCCAGCTGCTTGAGCGCGTGGTAGATCGAGCCCGGTTTGGCGTTGGACCACTCGTGCGCGCCCCAGTACTCCAGGTCGCCCCGCACCTGGTAGCCGTGGGCCCGCCCGTGCTGCCGGACCGCGCCGAGCACGAGGAGACGGATCGCTGACATGCCGTCCAGGTTATGGCCGCGGGGCTAGCCGGCCTGCTCCAGGGCCACCAGCTCGAACGCGGTCTTCCCGTCCAGGGACTCGCGGATGATGTCGGCGTGACCGGCGTGCCGGGCCGTCTCGCGGATCAGGTGCAGGCAGAGCCAGCGCAGCGAGACACGGCCCTCCGGCGGGAACCAGGGGTCCGGCGGCAGCGGGAAGGTGTCGTCGAGGCTCGGCGCGGAGCGGATGTACTTCTCCGTGTCGGCGGCCACCTGCTCCCAGTACGCCAGCTGCGAGGCCACCGTCTCGTCGCCGACCAGCTGGAACGTCTCGTGCCAGTTCGTCTCGTCGCGGCGTACCGCGGGCGGCTCCTGCCTGGCCCGGGCGAGCCAGCTCTGCTCCACCTCGGCGACGTGCTTGAGCAGGCCGCCGAGCGAGAGCTCGCTGGCGCTGGGGCGGGTGCGGGCCTGCTCGTCCGTCAGCCCGAGCAGGGCCCGGCGGATGCCGCCGCGCTGTTCCTCGATGAATGCGAGCAGCGCTCCCCGCTCGTCGCCCTGCGCCTCCGCCGGCACGTGAGTGACCATGACCCGCCGCCTTTCGTGGAATCGGTGCGCCGGGGCCGTTCTCCCCGACACCGACGACGCTACGGGCCATTGCGGTCAACTGCTGTCCTCAATGGCCCGGGTCCGCGAAAAGGCCGTGGGCCGGGAGGGGCGGGTCAGAACGGGAAGCCGCTGCGGCCGTGCTGGACGGAGATCCACTTGACGGTGGTGAAGGCCTCCAGCGTGGTCTCGCCGTTGAGGCGGCCGATGCCCGAGTGCTTCTCACCGCCGAAGGGGACGAGCGGTTCGTCGTGGACCGTGCCGTCGTTCACGTGGAACATGCCGGTGTCGATCTGCTTGGCGAAGGCGACACCGCGTTCGATGTCGCCCGTGTGGACGGCACCGCTCAGGCCGTACGGGGTGTCGTTGACGATCCGGACCGCCTCCTCCTCGCCGTCGAACGGGACGAGGAAGACGACCGGCCCGAAGACCTCCTGCCGCAGCAGCGCGGAGTCGGCGGGCAGACCGGTGAGCACACTGGGCTCGACCAGGTTGTCGGTCGTGGAGCCGTGCACGAGGGCCGTGGCGCCCTCGGCGATCGCCTGCCGGATCGTGCCCGAGACGGCGTTCGCCTGCGCCGAGTTGATCACCGGGCCGATGACGGTCTCCGGGTCGCGCGGGTCGCCGACCTTGAGCGTCCTGACCTTGGCGACGAACTTCTCGGTGAACTCGTCGGCCACGGAGGCGTCCACGAGGACCCGGTTGGCGGCCATGCAGACCTGGCCCTGGTGCACGAACCGGCTGAAGACCGCCGCGTCCACCGCGTAGTCGATGTCGGCGTCGTCCAGCACCACCAGCGCGCTGTTCCCGCCGAGTTCGAGCACCGCGCGCTTGAAGTTCCGGGCACAGACGGTGGCCACGTGCCGGCCGATCTTGTCGGAGCCGGTGAAGGAGATGACCTTCGGGACGGGGTGCTCGATGAACGCGTCGCCGATCTCGGCTATGTCGGTGACGACGACGTTGAGCAGGCCGCCGGGCAGTCCGGCCTCCTCGAAGATCTTCGCGAGCAGGGTGCCGCCGGCGATCGGGGTGTTCTGGTGCGGCTTGAGGACCACGCCGTTGCCGAGCGCGAGGGCCGGGGCGACCGACTTCAGCGACAGCAGGAAGGGGAAGTTGAAGGGGCTGATCACGCCCACCACGCCGACCGGCACCCGGTAGACGCGGTTCTCCTTGCCGTCCGTCGGGGAGGGCAGGAGCCTGCCCTCGGGGCGCAGTGCGAGGTGGATCGACTCGCGCAGGAACTCCTTGGCGAGGTGCAGTTCGAAGCCGGCCTTCACGCGCGTGCCGCCCAGTTCCGCGATGATCAGGTCGGCTATCTCCTGCTCGCGGTCCTCGATCAGTCTGAGCGCCCGCTCGAAGACCGCGCGCCGCGTGTAGGGGTTGGTCGCGGCCCACTGCTTCTGGGCGCGGGCGGCGGCCCGGTAGGCCTGGTCCACCTCGTCGACGGTGGCCACCGTGATCGAGGCCAGCTTCTCGTCGTCGTACGGGTTGAAGTCGATCACGTCCCAGGACCCGCTGCCCGGACGCCACTCGCCGTCGATGTACTGCTGGGCCAGGTCGGTGAAGTAGGACGACATGTGATCCCTCAATCGCTAGCGGACACCAGATCTACGCCATGTCTGATCGGACGTCATCGTACTTGTGATCAAAGGGAGTTGAGAGTGACCTCTCAAGACAAGCGGCCCCTCAGGACAACTGCCGCAGGCCCCGGAGCAGGTCCCGGCTCTCGTCCGGGCCCGGACTGTCCTGCTGCAGCTCCTTGAGCGCCTGCTCGTACTGGGCGACGTCCTCACGCTTGTCCAGGTAGAGGGCGCTGGTCAGCTGCTCCAGGTAGACCACGTCGGACAGGTCGGCGTCGGGGAAGCTGAGAATGGTGAAGGCGCCGCTCTCGCCGGAGTGCCCGCCGAAGCCGAACGGCATGACCTGCAGCCGTACGTTGGGCCGCTCGGACAGGTCGATCAGGTGCTGGAGCTGGCCCCGCATCACCTCGCGGTCGCCGTAGGGGCGGCGCAGGGCGGCCTCGTCCAGGACGATGTGGAACTCGGGGGCGTTGTCGGAGAGCAGGTACTTCTGACGCTCCAGGCGCAGTGCGACCCGCCGCTCCACGTCGGCGGCGCTCGCGCCCTTCATACCGCGCCGGACCACGGCGCGGGCGTACTCCTCGGTCTGCAGCAGGCCGTGCACGAACTGCACCTCGTAGGCGCGGAGCAGGGAGGCGGCGCCCTCCAGGCCCACGTAGGTGGGGAACCAGGTGGGCAGGACGTCGGTGTAACTGTGCCACCAGCCCGCCACGTTGGCCTCCCGGGCGAGGGAGAGCAGAGACTCGCGCTCGGCCTCGTCGGTGATGCCGTACAGCGTCAGCAGGTCTTCCACGTCTCTGGTCTTGAAGCTCACCCGGCCCAGCTCCATCCGGCTGATCTTCGACTCGGACGCGCGGATCGAGTAACCCGCGGCCTCACGCGTGATCCCCCGTGCTTCACGCAGTCGCCTGAGTTGCGAGCCGAGCAGCATCCGCCGCACCACCGATCCGGGCTCTCCCGCGCTCACGTTCGCCAGCCTCCCCAACCGTCTTCAAGGGCCGCAGTCTGCCACTAAAACACTTCGAGCAGTACTCGTCCGGTTACGGAAACGGAAAGAGTGCGGCCGTTTCTGCCCCCTCGCTCCCCGACAAGAGGTCCGGACCACTGACGGAGGTCTGCGGGAAGATGGCAGAAAAAATGGCCAAGAAGCGGTACGGGCATGACCATTTCGGTCGCGTGCACGTGCATCTGCCCTTGCATCTGCTCTGCGCTTCCGAAACCATGGTGCCGCGCCACCGCTGCCTCGCAACGACCGCGAATTCCCGGGAGTGCCTCGCATGGGAACGAATGGATCGACCATGCTCAAGCCGTTACGGCAGGGCCTTCCGCCTCTGGACCCCACGGCCGTGTCCGATGCCGCCTCCTGCGCCCTGCCCGCCCGTTACGAGGCGGTGCGCGAGGCCCGGCGCTTCACCCGGGGCACCCTCGACCAGTGGGACGTCGGCGACCGCTTCGACGACATATGCCTCGTCGTCTCCGAACTCGTCACCAACGCGCTGCGCCACGCGACGCCGGCCGAACAGGATCGCGGGGACGAGCGCAACCCGTCCGTGCGGCTGCATCTGATGCGCTGGACCGAGCGGCTGGTGTGCGCGGTGCGCGACCCGAGCCACGAGACCCCGGTGCCGCGTGACTCGGACGACTTCTCGGCCGAGTCGGGACGGGGTCTGTTCCTGGTCGACTCCTTCGCCGACGGCTGGGGCTGGCACCCGCTCGCGGGCACGCTCCACGGCAAGGTCGTCTGGGCGATGTTCCGGCTCCTGCCGGCCGGCTGACATCCCGTCGAGCGTTCCGACGTACCGGTTCTACGCGCGTAAACCCGGTCCCCGACGGCATCGACATCGTTGCCACCGGGGAGCGCCGCGCACCGGCCGGTCAGCTCACGATCAGATGGTCGAACTCGCCGTCCTTGACGCCGAGGAGCATGGCCTCGATCTCCGCACGCGTGTAGACGAGCGCCGGTCCGTCCGGAAAACGCGAGTTGCGTACGGCGACCTCACCACCCGGCAGCCGCGCGAACTCCACACAGGACCCTTGCGAGTTGCTGTGCCTGCTCTTCTGCCAGGCCACTCCGTCCAGCTGCGTGGCAGCCATGCCGTTGTGCACGTCGTACCCCCCGTAAACGCCGTCAACGTCGCGGTCCACAGGTCGCTCCCCGGTGGTGCGTTGGCTGTTGTGGCCATAGATGCTGTAGTCAACTGAACCGGATCATAGCCCCGTTCACGTGCAGTTGCATGAGCAGATGCACGTGCACGCGCAGTGGTGCCGCGGTTACAGCTTTGACGAGCGCTTTACCCGGGCTGCCCCAGCACCTGCCCAAGAGCAGGCATGACATGCCCTCTCCAGCCCCCGTTCATGATCTTCCGCGCCATCAGCTGCGCCGGGTCGTCCGGATCGAACCCCTCGTGCACTAGGAAGAGACGCGTACCGCGCCCTTCCTGTTCCAGGGTCCAGGTGATGGTCCAGTCCGCGGGATTGGCTGGATCGGCGTCGGTCCACCGGAGGGACAGCATCCGCTCGGTGTCGTAGGCGAGCACCCGCACCCGGACGACACCGGAGAAGCGGGCGTTGGGACGCGGGACGGAGGTCATCCGGTACTCGTGGCCCACCTCGAGCCGGAAGCCCTCGGCGCCCGGCATCTGCCAGCGGGCGAGCAGTCCGGGGTCGGTCAGGGCGCGCCAGACCTTGGCGGGCGGGTGCGGGAAGAACTGGTCGACATGGATCGTGGTGAGGTCGCCCGTGTCGTCCTCGTCACCCTCGAACGGTGTGCTCATGGCTGGTCATCGTCGGGCATGCGGTCCAGCAGATCGCCGAGGCCCTTCAGCCGCTCCCGCCAGAACCGCTCGTACGGATGGAGCCAGTCCTGCACCTCGGCGAGCGGCGCCGCCTCCAGGCGGTAGATGCGCTGCCGGCCGGAGCGCTGCTCGGAGACGAGGCCGGCCTCCCGGAGCACCTTGAGGTGTTCCGAGAGGCTGGGGCGGCGCATGTCGAAGTGGTCGGCCAGCGCCTGCACGGGCTGCGGTCCGCGTTCGCGCAGCAGGCGCAGGACCTCGCGGCGGGTGGCGTTCGCGAGCGCGGCGAAGACGCGGTCCTCCGTGGCGGCCTCTTCGACCCCGGCTGCGGGCATGTCCGGCCTTTCTACTGGTGAGCCTCCGTGAGCAGCATCAGACCGTTGCCGTCCGGGTCCCGGAAGGCGGCCATCCGCCCCCAGGGGTGGTCGTCCGGACCCTGCACCTCGGCACCCGTCTCGGCGAGCCGGGCGCAGTCGGCGTCGACATCGGTCGTCACCAACATGATCCCCCGGGCCGAGCCGGGCTCGAAATCCCCCATCCCCGGCCCCGAGAGCGTGAAGACGGTCTGCGCGCCCCGGGGCGCGACCTGAAGCCACCGCCCCGGCGGCATCAGAACGTCGGCGGTGACCTCGAAGCCGAGGACGTCCCGGTAGAAGCGCAGGGCCCGGTCCTGGTCGGCGACGGGAAGGGTGACGAAAGAGGCGTGGGTGATGTGCATGCACCCACGATAGGTAGGCCATTCCCTACCGGTCAAGCGTAGGAGAATCCCTACCCATATGCGGGCGGCTGCGGGCTGCGGCCCGGAACGGGTCCGGTACCCGCCTCCCGGAGGCCCGCGGGCGGCTGCTGGTAGCTTGCTGCGGGCCGTCCGGCCGAGGGCGGCCGCCCGCTACAGCATGGGAGCTTTCCGGTGACTTCTGCGAGTGCGCGAGTGCGGAGCGCGGCCCTGGCCGCGGCGGTGGCGGGCGCGCTGACACTGACGGCGTGCAGCGGCGGCGACTCGGGGAACGGCTCACCGTCCCCCTCCTCGTCCGGCGCCTCCGCGGTCGCGTCGCCGTCGGGCTCCTCCGCCGTGACCGGCGCCTCCGACGAGCTGCAGGGCAGCTGGATCACCACGGCGGGTGGCAAGGTCGTGGCACTGGTGATCACCGGGAAGCAGGCCGGCGTCTTCGCGACCGGCGGGACCGTGTGCAGCGGGACCGCAGGCAGCGAGGCGGGCATGCGGATGATCCACCTGACCTGCGCCGACGGCAGCAAGGACCGGGTCACCGGCATGGTCGACCGGGTCGGCGCCAAGACCATGAAGGTCACCTGGTCGGGCAAGCTCGGCCAGGAGACGTACAGCAGGGCCGAGGGCGGCAAGCTGCCGTCGGGGCTGCCGACCGCGTTCACGCAGTGACGTCCGGCGCTTGGCGGTGCACCCGAAATGGTGATCCGGTGACCGGGGAGACCCCCTGCGGCGGCGGTCCGCAGGGGCTCCGGAAGCGGTGATTGGGGAGGGGCGCGCGAGCGGAGGCCGAGCGCAGGCGCCATGATGCTCATGGCACCGTCACGATCTCGTTGAGGACCGCTCATGCGCGCTTTTCCGCTCACCGTCACCGCTCTCGCCGCCGCCCTGCTGCTCACTGCCTGCGACGACGGCGGCGGCAAGAGCACCGACAAGAACAGCTCCGCCTGCGAGATCGGCGGGGTGTCGGTGCAGATCGGGTCGGCGAGCGTCGCACCGGCCGCCGGTGACGCCGGAGAGGTGCCGGTCAGCATCACCAACCAGAGCACACCGTGCACCCTCGACGACTTCCCGGGCGCCGTGCTGGAAACCGGCACCGCCAAGGAGAAGCTGCCCGTGCTCGCGGGCGCCAAGGCGCAGAAGCTGAAGCTCGCCAAGGGCGACTCGGCGTCCTTCACCATCGCCTACGTGCGCGGAAAGGAGGGCGACAAGAACGGCGTGGCGGCCAAGTCGGTGACGATCGCCCTGCCCGGCTCCGCGACGACCCGGAGCTTCCCCTGGTCCTACGGCCCCGTCGCCCTCAAGGGCAGCGGGCCGGACGCCTCCGTCAGCGCCTTCCAGCAGGTCGGGGACTGAGGCGGGCGGAGGGCCTCAGGGCAGCCGGTGCCGGCGCTCGACCTGGGCCCGGTCGGCCGCGGCCGTGCCCTCCGTCCAGCCCGCCGCGTCGCTCACGCCCCGCATCCGCGTCGTGGTGGTCTCGGGGAACATGCGCTCCAGGCGGCCGGTGACGGCCACCTCGCGCGTGGCCAGCACCGGCAGCAGGTCCCGGGTCACCTGGGTCTCGGCGACGGCCGCGAGCCGGTCGCCGACGCGGTGGGCGTAGGCGGCCAGGAACGACTGCCGGAAGGTCTTGGTCCGCTTCCGTCCGCCGGCTCTCTGGGCCGCCTCCGCCCTGGCCATCGCGTGCGTGGCCTGCACCAGCAGCGAGGTGTGGAGCAGCTCGACCGCCTCCAGGTCGGCCTCGAACCCGACGACCGTGGAGAAGCCGAGCGGTTCGTTCCACACCGCGCGGCAGTGGTTCGCGGTGGCCACGGCGTCCAGCAGGACCGCCTTGGCCTGCTCGTACGGCGGCTCCACACCGATCCGGCAGGCACCGGGCGTGTCCGGCTCGGGCGCCCCCGCGGCGAGCAGGGCCTCGTCGACGCTGTGCCGGGCCATCAGTTCCTGCGCCTTGGCGCTGAGCGCCTCGGCCTCCTCCGGGTAGCCGGTCGCCTCGGCCTTGGCGAGCAGCGCGCGGATGCGGGTGAGCGTGCGGGAGGCGCCGGGGCCGGGTGCGCGGCGGGACTCGTCCTCCAGCGGCTCCAGGGCAGGCAGGCGCAGGAGCAGGCGGTACAGCTCCAGGACGGTCGTGGCGTGCGAGAAGCGGTCCGCCCCGCGCGCGGGGTCTTCCGGCAGCGCCTCCAGCTGGGCGGCCCAGCGGCGTCCGCGCGGGCGGTCCCGGCCGGCCTGCGCCCGGATCAGCGCGGCGGCCAGGCCGACGTGCGACTCGTCCAGCTCGCGCCGCACCAGCCGGACCACGTCGGCGGGCTGCCAGCCGCGCTGCCAGGCGGCAGCCGTGAACTCCTCACCCCGCCGGGCGAGTTCGGCGTCCGCCGCGGGGTCGGCGGCGAGCAGGGAGGCGCCCGTGTCGAGGCCGGTGTCGGTGTCGTCGTACAGGGCGGCCCGGAAGGCCCGCTCGACGGTGCTGGCAGTGCTGGTCACGCCGTCGATCGTGCCATGGCCCGCCGACAGTGCGCGGAGTCCGTCCACAGGCTGTGGACAACCTCTCGGCACGGCGGGCTCGTGCGACGGGCTCCAGGGCGCGGCCCGGAGCGCCGGCGGTCGGCCACCCTGCCGCATGGGCGCGCGGCGACCGTCAACCATCGGTTGACAGCCCGAGGGGCGCAACCTACGGTTGACACATGGCGACCAACCGGAACACCACGGCGACCGTGCGCCTCGACGACCTGATCGAGGCCATCAAGAAGGCCCACAACGAGCCCCTCGAACAGCTCCAGGACGCGGTGATCGCCGCCGATCACCTCGGAGACGTGGCCGACCACCTCATCGGCCACTTCGTCGACCAGGCCCGCCGCTCCGGCGCGTCCTGGACCGACATCGGCAGGAGCATGGGCGTGACCCGGCAGGCGGCACAGAAGCGGTTCGTACCGAAGGAGTCCGCCGACCTCGACCTCAGCCAGGGCTTCAGCCGCTACACCCCACGCGCGCGAAACGTGGTCATGGCCGCGCACAGCGAGGCCGTCGCCGCCCGCACCCCGGAAGGCCGGCCCGAGCACCTGGCCCTCGGACTGCTGGCCGAGCCGGACGGCCTCGCCGCGAAGGCGATCACCGCGCAGGGCGTCCTCCTGGACGCCGTGCGGCAGACCGCCACCGCCGCGCTCCCGCCGGCCGCGGACGACGTCCCGGACCTGATCCCCTACGGCCCCGAGGCCAAGAAGGTCCTGGAACTCACCTTCCGCGAGGCCCTGCGGCTGGGCCACAACTACATCGGCACCGAGCACATCCTGCTGGCCCTTCTGGAGCACGAGAACGGCGCGGGAGTCCTCAGCGGCCTCGGCATCACCAAGGCGGCGACCGAGGAGTACGTCGGCAAGGTGCTGGCCCTGCTGCTGGAGCAGAAGAAGGAAGCGGCGGAGGCGGCCGGTTCGGCGACCGCCTCCGCCGCCTCCACGGAGGACTGAAACCGCAGGTCAGCCTCGTTGTCAGAGCTGCGTGCCACACTCGCGTCATGACCGACCGGTGGGCGCTCGCACCGGCCGAGGAGGGTGGCGTGGACGTCGCCCCCCTCGGCCCGGACGGGCTGCCCGCCGGACCGGTGCGGCGGGAGAGCGATCTCGCCGGGGCGGTGCGGAGCCGCCCGGAGGTGACGCGCTGGGTGTGGCGGTCGACCCCCGAGGTCTACCCGCGTCTGCCGCCACGGGGGTGCGAGTGGAGCGGTGCTACGACGTCGAGGACGCCGAGACCCTGCTGCTGGGCCACGAGGGCAGGTACGGCGAGCCACGCTCGGCCGTCGCCGCCCTGGCCCGCCTCCGCGGCGGCCCCGTACCGCCCGACCCGCCGCAGCGCGCGGCCGAACCGGGCGCCCAGTCCCCGCTGTTCGAACCCACCGGCACCCGTCTGCCCCTCGAGGACCTCCTCGCCGTCTACGCCGAACAGCAGCGGCGGCACGGGCAGGCCGCCCACCCCGACCGGATGCGCCTGCTGACGGCCGCCGAGTCCGCCGGGATGCTGGTGGCCGCCGAGCTGAACCACACGGGTCTGCCCTGGAGCGCCCCGGTCCACCGCGAACTGCTCCACGGCCTGCTCGGCGACCGGTACACGGGCGGAGGCGAACCGCGCCGCCTGGCCGAGCTGGCGGACGAGGTGTCCGCCGCCTTCGGCCGCCGGGTGCGGCCGGACCTGCCGGCCGACGTGACGAAGGCCTTCACGCAGGCCGGGATCAAGGTGAAGTCCACCCGCCGCTGGGAGCTCGAGTCCGTCGACCACCCGGCCGTCGCACCCCTGCTGGAGTACAAGAAGCTGTACCGCATCTGGGTGGCGCACGGCTGGTCCTGGCTGCAGGACTGGGTCCGCGACGGCCGGTTCCGGCCCGAGTTCCACGCCGGCGGGACGGTCACCGGCCGCTGGGTGACCAATGGGGGCGGCGCCCTGCAGATCCCCAAGGTGATCCGCCGGGCCGTGGTCGCCGACCCCGGCTGGCGGCTCGTGGTGGCCGACGCCGACCAGATGGAGCCGCGGGTCCTGGCCGCGATCTCCCGCGACCCCGGTCTGATGGAGGTGGCCGGCCGCGAGAGCGACCTGTACCAGTCCGTCTCCGACCGTGCCTTCTCCGGCGACCGGAACCAGGCCAAGCTCGCCGTCCTCGGGGCGGTCTACGGCCAGACCTCCGGAGACGGCCTGAAGAACCTGGCCGCGCTGCGCCGCCGCTTCCCCAGAGCCGTCGCCTACGTCGACGACGCGGCACGCGCGGGCGAGGAGGGCCGGCTGGTGCGCACCTGGCTGGGCCGGACCTGCCCGCCCGCGGCCGGCGCGGGCGGGGACGCGGCGGAGGAGGCAGGCATCCCCGTCGGCGAGGACGACACCGAGACGCAGACCGAGGCCCAGGGGTGGGTCCCCGGCCACGCCTCCGCGAACTCCCGCGCGCGGGGCCGCTTCGCGCGGAACTTCGTCGTGCAGGGCAGCGCCGCCGACTGGGCCCTGCTGCTGCTCGCCGCGCTGCGCCGGGCCTGCGCCGGGCTCAAGGCCGAACTGGTCTTCTTCCAGCACGACGAGGTGATCGTGCACTGCCCGGCCGAGGAGGCCGACGCGGTCGTCCGGGTCATCCGCGAGTCCGCCGACCTCGCCGGACGGCTGACCTTCGGCGAGACACCGGTGCGGTTCCCGTTCACCACGGCGGTGGTGGAGTGCTACGCCGACGCCAAGTGAGCACGGTACGGCGGTTTGCCGGCCGGTCGCCGGGCGCCGCCCCGTCGCCCTACGTCGGCCCGTCGCCCGTCGCCGGCCGGTCACCCTTCGCCGGCCGGTCGGCGAGCAGGGTGCGCAGTTCCGCCGACACCGTCTCCTCGTCCGTCCCGTCCAGCGCCGCGAGCGCCGCGCGCCAGACGTCGTGCGCCTCGGCCCGCCGCCCCTGCTCGCGCAGCAGCAGCCCGTGCTGGTGCCGGGCGAGACCGCCGATGTAGCGGTCGGCGCGGGCGTCGGCCCGGTGCAGCAGCTCGGCGCACTCGCGGCCCGCCCGCCTGGTGTCTCTGAGCCCGCGCAGCGCGCGAACCAGGCCGAGCCGGGTCTGCGACTCGCCGTGCCAGTCGCCATTGCCGCCGAGGATGCGCAGGCTCTCCTCGAAGTGCCGGGCGGCTGCGGCCGGTTCGCCGAGGCTGAGATGGGCGTAGCCGATGTTGCAGTGTGCCGAGTGCCGCACGACGACCGCGCCGATCGCGTCCCCGATCGCCAGCGAGCGCCGGTGCTGCTCGATGGCGGCGCGCGGGTCGGTGTGCTCGTGGAGGTTGCCGAGATGGCTGTGGGTGACGGCCTCGCCGTAGGCGTCGTTCAGCTGCCGCGAGTACGCGAGGCTCTGCCGCAGCGCCTCCTCGGACTCCGCGAACCGGCCCAGGCCCTCCAGCAGCAGCCCGCGGTTGTTCAGACAGCGCCGGATCCTGGACGCCATGCCCAGCCGCCGCCAGATCTCCAGGGCCTGGTCGGTGAGGGCGAGGGCGTCGTTCTGCCGGCCGGCCAGGAAGTGCAGGCCCGCCAGGTCGCCGAGCGCGTACGCCTCGGCGGCCGCGTCACCCAGCCGACGCGCCGCCCCGAGCGCGGCCCTCCCCAGCACCTCCAGTTCGGCGACCCGTCCGCTGCGCTGCACGTACGGATGGATCAGCCGTATGAGCGCCGACAGCTGGGCGGCCCGGCGCACGTCGGTCGTGTCCGCGTTCCGCGCCACCAGGGCGACGATGTTCTCCAGCTCCACCTCGCCCCAGGCCAGAGCGTGTTCGGCCGACTCGAAGGGCGGTATGGCGGCCAGGTCCTCGGCGTGCCCGGCCGTCTGCGCGAAGGTCGGCCGGCGCCGGTCGTCCTGGTCGAGCCCCGGCTCCACGACCGCCGTCAGCACCCGCTCGGCAACGGCGGCGTACCAGCGCAGGGCGGACAGCTCGGGGGGCGTGGGTGCCGTGGCGGGGTCCGGGCCGGGGCCCGCGGGGGCGGGTGTGCCGCCGACCGCGCCGACGGTCGGGTGGGCGCCCGGGGATGCCGGGGCGCCGGCGGCCCGGACGGTGGACCGCGCATCCGTGTCCGCCAGTTCCCGGGCGAAGTCGCGGACCAGGTCGTGGGGTGCGTAGCGGCCGTACGCCGTCTCCTCCAGCAGGGCGACGTCGACCAGGCGGTCCAGGGCGGCTTCGGCGCGGCGCTCGTCCGTGCCGGTGAGCCGGGCGATCAGCGGGGCGCCGTAGGCCGGCAGGTCGAGCGCGCCGATGTGCCGCAGGGTGAGGGCCGCGTCCCGGTCCGCCTCGCGGTCGGCGGCGGCGAGCGCGTCATGGGCGACGGCCAGGGAGCGGCGGACGCTCAGGTCGTCGTACTCCAGGTGATGCAGCCGCCCTCCGGTGGCGGCCAGTTGGCCGGCCAGGGTGTCCGGGGTGAGGGCGCGGCGGGCGGCGAGGCGGGCGGCGACCACCCGCAGCGCCAGCGGCAGCCGGCCGGTCAGCTCGACGAGGGCGTGACCGGCGTCCAGCCCCGCGCGTCCGCTGACCGCGCGCAGCAGGGCCGCGCTGTCCTCGCCGGTGAGCGGGCCGAGCGGGAAGCGCCGGGCGCCGTCGAGCGCGGTCAGCGGCGAACGGCTGGTGACGATCACCGCGCAGCCGGGGCCGGCCGGCAGCAGGGGCCGTACCTGGGCCGCGCTGGCCGCGTCGTCCAGCACCAGAAGAACCTGGGCCGGCGCCAGCAGCGAGCGGAGCAACGCGGCGGCCGCGTCCGGGTGTTCGGGGATGTTCCGGGGTTCCGTCCCGACGTCCCGCAGCAGGGCCGCGAGGGCCTGCGCGGCGGTGAGGGGGGCCATGCCGGGCGTGGCGCCGTGCAGATTGACGTAGAGCTGGCCGTCGGTGAAGCGTTCGCGCAGTTCATGGGCGACGTGCAGGGCCAGCGCGCTCTTGCCGACGCCCGCCATGCCACTGATCACCGCGACGGCGGGGGCCGGTGCGTGCGGCTCGGTCAGCGCCCGGCGCAGCTGTCCGCGCACCTCCGCACGGCCCGTGAAGTGGGCCGGCGGAGGGGGCAGTTGGGCGGGACGCGGGGTCTGCCGCGCCGCGCCGTCCGGATGCGTGGTCGCGGAGGACGCCCTCGCGGCGCCCCCGTCCGGACGGCCCGCGGCGGGCGGCTGCTGCGGCGCCGTGCCGAGGCCACGCTCCGGGGCGTCGCCGTACTCCGCCCCCGGCCGCGGCTCCCCGTCGCTTTCCCGCAGCACCTCGGCGTGCGCCGCCCGGACCGCCGGTCCGGGCTCGACGCCGAGCTCCTCGACCAGCCGGGCACGCAGGTCGCGGTGGACGGCCAGGGCCTCGGCCTGCCGGCCGGTGCGGTGCAGGGCGAGCATCAGCTGCCGGTGGTACGCCTCGCGCAGCGGATACTCGGCGACGAGGGCCGTCAGTTCGGGCACGAGTGCGGCCAGCCGGGCGCCGCCCAGGGCCACTTCGGCGTCGTAGCGCCACTCCAGCAGGAGCCGTCGCGCCTCTTCCAGACGCTCCACGAGGGCGTAGCCGCCGAAGTCGGCGGGGAGCCCGCCGAGCGGGGTGCCGCGCCAGAGCGCGAGTGCCGCGGTGCAGGCCCGCACCACGCCCGGCCACTCGCGCCGCGCGTGTGCGGCGCGCGCCTCGGTGACCTGGCCGTCGAACACGTGCACGTCCAACTCGCCGTGGTCGACGCGCAGCAGATACCCCGGCGGTACGGCCCTGAGCCGGTCGGGGTCGTCCAGGAGCCGGCGCAGCCGGGCGACGTGGTTGTGCAGGGACGCCTGTGCGGAGACGGGCGGCGCCCCGCCCCACAGGGCGTCCTTCAGGGACTCGACCGACACCACCCGTCCGGGCTCCAGCAGCAGGGCGGCGAGAAGGGCGCGCACCTTGGGGCTGCCGATGGCACGGACACCCTCGTCGCGGGCGTCGGCGGACGCCGCCACGTCGGAGGAGGGGTCGTACGAGATCTCGTACGGCGGTCGGTCGTAGAGGACCGGGGGTCCCAGCAGTCCGAACCGCAGCTCGTACCGCCGCATCACGCCGCCCACTGCCTTCCCGCACGGCCCGCACCGGCCACGCTCCGGGGCGGCCTTCCGCCCACCGTTCCTGGCGGAATTCCGCCTGCCCACAACGGTTTCCCGCCACCGTCGATCGCCGACCTGGTCTCCGGAACCGCCCGTCCGGCGGCGCTTTCCCGATGCCGCCCGACGACTTCCGGCCAACCGGTCCGCGACCTGCTGTCGAACCGTTGGCCACATGTTAGCGATCCGTTGGCGTCCCCTGATGTGATCATGTCCATCGGAACCGGCCCGACGGCGCGCGCGTAGTCGCGTAGCTCGGGGGAGTGTCGCCGCAGGCCGGATCCGGGGGCACAGAGGGGCCCCGGTCGGCGGAGGTGAACGACCGGGGCTCCGTCCCGTTCCCGTGCGCGGGACTCGCGTGCCTCAGATCACCGGCGGGCGTCCGAGCCGGGTCAGCCGCCAGACCGTACGCCAGCGCATCGGCCGCCGCTCGCCGGCCGGCTCCCGCAGACCTTCCACGAACCCGCCGAACCACGCCTTCAGTCCCGCGGTGGAACGGGTGCGGGCGAGGGTGAGCAGCGTCCACACCCCGAGGTGCACGGGAACGAGCGGCAGGGGCAGCCGACGCCGGGCGAGCCAGACGCGGTTGCGGGCGTTGACCCGGTAGTAGATGGCGTGCCGGGCCGGAGAGGTCTTGGGGTGCTGGAGCAGCAGCTCGGGTGCGTAGAGGATGGTCCAGCCGGCGTCGGCGGCCCGCCAGGCGAGGTCCGTCTCCTCGTGCGCGAAGAAGAACTCGGCGGGCCAGTCCCCGGTCTCGGCCAGCATCGTCATGCGCAGGGCGTGCCCGCCGCCGAGGAACCCGGTGACCCGGCCGCCGCGCAGCGGGTCGGACTTCCCCACCCGGGGCACGTGCCGCTGCTGCGTCTCGCCGTGCTCGTCGGCGATACGGAAGCCGACGATGCCGAGGCGGGGGTCGGCGTCGTACAACTCGGCCACGCGGCGCAGCACATCGGGGTCGACGAGCAGCCCGTCGTCGTCCAGTTCCACCACGACGTCGACGTCCCCGTACTCCCGCAATCGGGCCAGGGCGACGTTCCGCCCACCCGGACACCCCAGGTTCTCGTCCACGTCGAGGGTGGTGACCTCACCGGGCAGGCCGAGCCGCCGGGCGAACTCGGGCAGCCGGCAGCCGTTGCCGACGATCACGATCCGGACCGGGGGGAGATCCTGCTTGGCGACGGACTCCAGGAGGGCGTCGACCTCGGCGGGCCGGTTGCCCATGGTGACCACGGCGACGGCGATCCTCGGCTCCACCACGTCCCTCATTCCATCCGGCCGACGGCGGCACCGCACCTGACCGCGCGGCGCCCGCTGTTCACCACGATGTTGCCCCAGGTCCGCGGGTTCAGCTGATACCGATTCACTTTGCGGTGGCTTTGCTCCGGTTTTGTCCGCCGCATTCCCACCCGCCGCGCACGCACGCGAAGCCTTCCGGGACCGAACGACAGAACCCCAGGTCAGTTGACGCCTGACCTGGGGTCTGCGTGGAGCCGCTTTCGGGATGCGAACCCGAGACCTACGCTTGCGAGTTGTGCGATCTTGCTCCGGGGACGTCCACGGCGGTCCAGGTGGCTGACTTCGCACCTGCTCACGAGGCTTCCTTGACTCCGCTGGACCGGGCTGCACGCTCTAGTAGAAGAGAGCCAGGCCCCAACCAGCGGTGAATATGACTTCTCCAGCCCGCTGGGGAGGATTCTGGTTCGCGACGGCGACGGCGTCCTGGGGTGTGGCATAAAACCCCATCCAACGCCAGCGCTTTTCCTCGGCGAGACCCACCGTTTGCTCCTTGAGTGCGATCCCTTCCTCTCGAGACAGAAAGGCGGGGATCTGGTCTTCGTTTTTACCGGTCATGGCACTAACGCTCCTTCTCGCTACCGTGCGAACGATGGGGGGCGCCTCCCCCTGACCGAGCGAGGCGCCATTCAGCGTGGGTCACCCTTCGGGCTGGAGGAACAGTTTCCGATTGCGCCACCAGCCCCATACGGTGATGCGGTTGAGCCCTTTCCGGCGCCGGCCGCAGCTTCCGCACTCAGGGATGCGCGCCCGGCGCGTGAAGGCGGAGATCACGTCACCCAGGCCGACCGCGCTCTTTCGCTGATGGTCTGCACCGAGTGCAGGGACCTGACTTTCGAGGCTTTCCCAGCTCACGGGTATACCCGGAACGATCTCGATGAGCTTTTTTTCCTTTTCGCTCAGGATCACTACGTCCGGATATGTGAGGAGCTTCTCGGCAGCCTCTCCGTCAATGATCCCGACGTATGCCATCTCGCTGCCACGGACGATGATCGCGTTGGGAACATCGTATTTCAGCGACGGCAGCGTATTTCTTCCCGCTTGCTGTTCGACTGGCACGGTCAGCCAGTGGATGACGGTTTTCACGTCGCGATCTCCCGTGTCACGTGTGGCAGCATCCGGTGACGACGCTGCAGAGCCAGCCGCAATCGCACGCCACGCAGGCGGCGCACTTGGCTGCGCAGAGCCCACAAGTGGCTGCCAGGCAGGCGACCACCGCGGGCAAGGCGCCCAGCGGGAGGCAGCTTCCCAGCGCCCCCAGGCAGGTGCCGCCGCAGCTGCTCCCGAGACAGTTTCTGAAGGCGTCCCAGAGGCCGCGGACAGCGATGAGGTCCCCGCTCGGGTCGAGCTCGTACTCATCGGCGCCGAGCCAGCCCCCGTCCCCGGCCCTCTGGACGAGGGCCCTCGCCACCGTCTCCTCCGTCGAAGCGGCGGCTCCTGCCGCCGGGTAGGTGGCGATCGTGGCGGCCATGAGGCCTATCCGCTGATCATCCGTGCTCGGCGCCTCGCCGAACACAAGCCTGGCGGTGTACCGCGCCACACTCAGACCAGTTTCCCGATCACGTACCGCGCGTTCGAACTGGGCGCTGTATTCCAGGCCAACAGCGCTTGCGATCTCGTCCGACGAGCTAGTCGCGTACTGCGTGGAAAGGGCGTGCTGCAGTTCGTGCAGCCTCACCTCCTGGTCGGCACGCAGCAGATCGAAATGATTCTGCGCGGACTCCTGGGTCAGCACTGTCCCCTGCTCCCAGACGACGTTAGGGCTCCCCATCTCCTTCTCCTCTCTTCCTGCGGATTTGGGCGACTACCCAAAGGGTCGCTCACCCGGCGACATTCACATCATGTACCGAACGGAGTTGACCCGCACGCTGAAACAATTCTGCTACTGGTTCCCTTTTTGACTGCTCGTAAGTTGCAAGCTAAATACGCCATAGTGAGCGTCGTGCGTACAAAAGGAACTGTGCCTGTGACGGTGCGCCTGCCGTACGGCACTCGGGTGCAGCTACATCAGTTGTTGAATAACGAAAGGAGATTGTCCAAGGAGCTTGCAGATAGCAGACAGTTGGACCTGTCCGGCCTCACTCAGCGCGAAGTCGCAGCCGTACGCGCGGCACGACGTCGTCAACTGTTCAGGGCCCGTGAACGCGGTGAACTCCTGGACTCTGTGGACCGGTTGGCGGCTCTGGGCGTACTGCGCGAACTGCAATCGCGGGGATGGGACCGCTCCTGGCCGGATTACCCGGAGGAGGCCCGCGGTCCGGGTCGATGGCCCGGTTCACAGGACGGAGGATTTCCCGAAAAGATGTCGCTGCGACTTCCGGTTGACCTGGAACACCGGGTCCGGTCTGCGTGTTGGTACACATCAGCCGACGCCATCGCGGCCCTTCTCGACTGGCGGGACCGGTATCCACAGATCGTTCGGCGTCGCCGTGAAGCGCCTGCCGGCCAGGAAGACGCCCTGCGGGAATACCGCCGACTCGCAGCTCGCGTCACCACCACCGGTGACGTCTGGCGAGCGGGAATCCGTCGCGGGATCGAGGCCCGCAGTGTCTGAGACAGCGGAGACCCTGCCGATCGTTCTCGGCTCCCCGCCGGACGCGGCGTCCTCATCGACTGGGGCCGCACCAGCGTCGCCCGCTCCATCGAAATGACCCCAAGCAGCCCGCTCACGCTCTCGGTGCCCCGAGCACCCTGCTCGGGGCGGTACGTCAAGGGCCGGTCTCACCTGTCCAAGGACGCCATGCCGCGTCATGGGCGAGTTCTTCGTGCCGCCGTAGTCGGCCCCTGGTCCGGGCCCACTGAGACCACCGACACCCGCGCGGCGCGTCCTCTTCGCCGCCACCACATCCGCTGGACAAAAAACCCCAGCTCAGATCGATCTGAGCTGGGGTTCCAGTGGAGCCGCTTTCGGGATTCGAACCCGAGACCTACGCATTACGAGTGCGTTGCTCTGGCCATCTGAGCTAAAGCGGCGCGCTGTCCGCACCATGGTGCGATCAGCAACGTCGGTAAGTCTACACAGTTTCGAGGGGTGCTTCGTACCCGCCCCGGGGCGGAGGGCCCCGGGGCGGGCGGCAGGGCTATGAGCAGCGCTTTCCCGCGGCCGGCGGGGTTCCGCGCAGCAGGTAGGTGTTGATCGCGGTGTCGATGCAGGTGCTGCCGCGGCCGTAGGCGGTGTGGCCGTCCCCGACGTAGGTCAGGAGGCGGGCCGAGGAGAGCTGGCGGGACAGGGACTGCGCCCAGCGGTAGGGGGTCGCGGGGTCCCGGGTGGTGCCGACCACGACGATCGGCGCCGCGCCCTTCGCCTCGATCCGGTGCGGTTCGCCCGTGGCCTTCACCGGCCAGTACGCGCAGTTCAGCGAGGCCCAGGCCAGGCCGTCACCGAAGACCGGGGACGCCTTGTCGAACGCGGGCAGCGCCTTCCTCACCTGGTCGGGGCCGGAGAAGGCCGGCGGCAGGTCGAGGCAGTTCACGGCCGCGTTGGCCATCATCAGGTTGCTGTAGCCGCCGTTCTCGTCCCGCTCGTAGTAGCTGTCGGAGAGCGCGAGCAGACCCGAGCCGTCGTTGTCCCTCATCGCCTGGCCCAGCGCCTCGCGCAACTGCTCCCAGGTCGCCTCGTCGTACATCGCCGCGATCACCCCGGTGGTGGCCAGCGACTCACCGAGCTTGCGGCCGTCCTTGTCGCCCGCCGGGATGGGGTGGGCGTCCAGCTTGCGGAAGAACGCCTTGAGGTGCTCGCCGACCTGCGCGGGCGTCGTGCCCCTGCCGCCGAGCGGGCAGTCGGTGTGCCGGACGCAGTCCTTCGCGAACGCCTGGAACGCCGTCTCGAAGCCCGCCGTCTGGTCCAGGTTGAGCCTGCGGGCGTCGAGGCTCGGATCCATCGCGCCGTCCAGGACCACGCGGCCGACGCGCTCCGGGAACAGACCGGCGTAGGTCGCCCCGAGGAAGGTGCCGTACGACGCCCCGACGTAGTTCAGCTTCTGGTCGCCCAGCACCGCCCGCAGGATGTCCATGTCCCGTGCCGCCTCGACGGTGGAGACGTGCCGGAGCAACCGCGCAGAGTGCGCGCCGCAGCTCTCCGCGAACTTCTTGTCCGCCGTGACGACGGCGTCCCGCTCCTTCTGGTCGTCGGGTGTCATGTCCGTCTGCGTGTACGCGTCCATCTGGCGTCCGCCGAGGCACTTGACGGGCTCGCTGCGGGCGACGCCCCGCGGGTCCATCGCGACCATGTCGTAGCGGGCGCGGACGTCCGCCGGGTAGCCGATGCCCGCGTACTGCTGGAGGTAGTCGACGGCCGAGCCGCCCGGGCCGCCGGGGTTGACCAGCAGCGAGCCGATCGGTCTGGCCTTTCCGGTGGCCTTCTTGCGGGCGACCGCGAGGCGGATGTCGCCCGCACCGGGCCTGTCGTAGTCCAGCGGGGCCTTGAGCGTCGCGCACTGGAACCCGGGTGCGCCGCAGTCGCGCCACTTCAGGGTCTGCGAGTAGTACGGCGCCAGCGCCGAGGGCGTCGAACGCGGCAGCGCGGCCAGCGCCGCCTCCACCGTCCCGCCCGCCGACGTGGTCGAACCGCCGGCGGAGCAGGCGGAGATCAGCAGGGCGGCCGCGGTGAGGAGCGAGGCGGTGAGGCGGGCCGTCGTCCGGGTGCGGGTGCCCCGGGTACGGCGGGGTGGTCGGCGGTGGGCGGAAGGCCAGGTCTGCATCAGGCGAGCGTAACGCTGCGCGATCGATCGAGTGCGGTACGTGCGCTTTGTGGCTCGTACGGGGGACGGCACCGGGGGCGCGACCGGAGCTCCGGCACCCTCGGGGATCCGGTGAGCGGGTCCGGCACCCCTGCGATCACCCATGCGATCCTCCAGACCTTCGCCGGCCCGTCACCCCCCTCGGTCACCCCGGTCCCGGGGTCCCGTCCGCGGCGTCCGGGCCCCTCAGCCCGCCCGCAGTGCCATCGTCATCGCCTCCACCGCCAGCAGCGGAGCCACGTTGCGGTCGAGGGCGTCCCGGCAGCCGGCGATCGCCTCGATCCGGCGGAGGGTGGACTCCGGCGTGCTGCCGCGGGCCAGCCGCTCCAGGGCGTCCTCGGCGTCGGCGTTGGCGATGGCCACGCGGGAGCCGAGCTGGAGGGCGAGGACGTCGCGGTAGAAGGCGGTGAGGTCACCGAGGGCGACGTCGAGGCTGTCGCGCTGCGTACGGGTCCTGCGGCGCTTCTGCATGTCCTCCAGGTCCTTCATCACGCCCGCCGTGCCGCGCGGCAGCCGCCCGCCCTGCGCGGCGCCCAGCGCGGCCTTCAGCTCCTCGGCCTCCTTGCCGTCCATCTCCTCGGCGAGCTGCTTGGCGTCCTCGGCGGCCGCGTCGACCAGCTCCTGCGCGGCCCGCAGACAGGCGCCGACCTCGTCCAGGCGCAGCGGCAGCTTCAGCACGGCGGCCCGGCGTTCGCGGGCCGCCGGGTCGGTGGCCAGCCGGCGGGCCCGGTCGGCATGGCCCTGGGTGGCCCGCGCGGCGGCCGTGGCGACCGCCGGTTCGACGCCGTCGCGGCGGATGAGCATGTCGGCGATCGCGTCCACCGAGGGCGTACGCAGGGTCAGGTGCCGGCAGCGGGAGCGGATGGTCGGCAGGACGTCCTCGACGGAGGGGGCGCACAGCAGCCACACCGTGCGAGGGGCGGGCTCCTCCACGGCCTTGAGGACCGCGTTGGCCGACTTCTCGTTCAGCCGCTCGGCGTCCTCGACGAGGATGATCTGCCAGCGGCCGTTCGCCGGGGCGGTGAACGACTTGCGGACCGTGTCCCGCATGTCCTTGACCAGGATCTCCGCGCCGACCGCCGCGACCGGGTTGACGTCGGCGTGCGTGCCGAGCAGGGCGGTGTGGCAGCCGTCGCAGAAGCCGCAGCCGGGGGCACCGCCCAGGGCGCGGTCGGGACTCACGCACTGCAGGGCGGCGGCGAACGCCCGGGCCGCCTGGTTGCGACCCGCGCCGGGCGGGCCCGTGAACAGCCAGGCGTGCGTCATCCCGGACGTCTCGGGCAGCGGCTCGTCGGCCGCGGCGGCGGTGACGAGGGCGTCGGCGTCCCGCGCGGCGGCACCGAGCACCGCGCTCACCTTCTCCTGCCCGACGAGGTCGTCCCACACGGTCATGGGTCACGCCGCCCTTCCGTCACACTGCGCGTTCCGCACTCCATTGTGCGGGTCGGCACCGACAGTGCGGCGCGGCGGCCGGCGTCAGCCGCGGCGGCCCCGGCCACGGCCCTTGCGGCCCTGCTCGTCGCCGGCGTCCCCGTACTCCCCTTCGCCGTACGAGCCCAGCAGCTCGTCCGCCAGCGTGGGCAGGTCGTCCAGCGGGGTCTCCTCGGCCCAGTCCGAACGCGGCCGGCGGCGGGGCGTGCCGTCGGCGTCGATCTGCGGCATCTCACGCGTGCGGTCCTCGGTGCCGTCGAGGCCCGCGCCGGAGCGCTCGTCCCGGAAGTAGCCGGGCGGCACCCGGCCCCCCGGACGCTCGTCCCGGACCGGCGGCAGCACGGCCGTCTCGTCGGCGGCGCCCACGGGGGGCACCGGCGGCAGGACCGCCGTCTCGTCCGCGGCGCCGGGGGCGTCCGTCGGCTGCGGCAGCTCGGTGGTCACCTCGGCTTCGGACTGCGCACCCCGGGCACGGCCGGCGGCGCCGTCGCGCTCCTCACGCACCGGGCGCAGCACCGCGGTCTCGTCCGCGGCGCGCTCCGGCCCGTTCCCGTCGCGCCCGCCCGGCGACACGGCCGGCGTCGCGACCGTCGCCGCGTCCGCGGCCACGCCCGGCGCGGACGGCCGGGGGGTGCTGGGCCTGCGGGCCGCCACGTCGGCCGCCGCCGCGGCCTCGGCCGCCTGCCGCCGGGCCTCCTCGGCCCGCAGCAGTGCCTCCTCGGCCTTGCGCTGCGCCTCCAGACGCCGGGCGTCCTCCTCGGCGCGCACCCGGGCCTGGCGGGCCTCCTCCTCGGCGCGCAGCCGTGCCTCCTCCTCGGCCTGCCGGCGCCGGCGCTCCTCCTCCGCCTTGCGACGGGCCTCCTCCTCGGCGCGGGCCTTCTCCTCGGCGAGGAGCCGCTGCCGCTCCTCCTCCGCCCGCCGGTGTGCTTCCTCGGCCCGCTGCCGGGCCTCCTCCGCCTGCCGTTCGGCCTCGCGGCGCTGCGCCTCCTCCAGCTCGCGCCGCTTGCGCTCCTCCTCCTCGGCGCGCAGCTTGGCGAGCTGCTCCTGGCGCTCGCGCTCCAGCCGCTCCTCCTCGGCCTTGCGGGCGGCCTCCTCCTCCGCCTTGCGGCGGGCCTCCTCCTCGGCCTTCCTGCGGGCTTCCTCCCGGGCCTGGATCTCGGCCTCGGACAGGGGCAGGACGGTGTCGAGGCGGTGCCGGATCACCGTGGTGACGGACTCGGGTTCCTGGCCCGCGTCCACGACGAGGTAGCGGCCGGGGTCCGAGGCGGCCAGCGTGAGGAAACCGGCCCGTACGCGCGCGTGGAACTCCGCGGGCTCCGACTCCAGCCGGTCCGGCGCCTCGGTGAACCGCTCACGGGCGGTCTCCGGGGAGACGTCGAGCAGGACGGTCAGGTGCGGGACGAGCCCGTCGGTCGCCCAGCGGTTGATGCGGGCGATCTCGGTCGGCGACAGATCGCGGCCGGCGCCCTGGTAGGCGACGGAGGAGTCGATGTAGCGGTCGGAGATGACCACCGCGCCGCGCTCCAGGGCGGGACGTACGACGGTGTCGACGTGCTCGGCGCGGTCCGCCGCGTACAGCAGCGCCTCCGCGCGGTGCGACAGGCCGGCCGAGGACACGTCGAGCAGGATGGAGCGCAGCCGCTTGCCGACCGGCGTGGCCCCGGGCTCGCGGGTGAGGACGACCTCGTGGCCCTTGGCCCGGATCCACTCGGCGAGCGCCTCGGCCTGGGTGGACTTGCCGGCGCCGTCGCCGCCCTCGAGGGCGATGAAGAAGCCGTTGGTCGCCGGTGTCTGGTCCGGGTCGTCCCCGCCGAGCAGGGCGTCCTTGAGGTCCTGGCGCAGCGGTACGCCGGAGCGGTCGTCGACCTTGGCGAGCACCAGCGCGGCCACCGGCAGCAGCAGCGCGCCGACCAGCATCAGCGTGAAGGCCGCGCCGCCGTGGGCGAAGACGAACTTGCCGTTCTCCAGCCGGTGCGGGCCGATCAGCGCCGCGACCAGGGGCGCGACGATGACGCCGAGCGCTATGAAGACCCGGACCACCGCATGCAGGTGCTCGGTGGTGCGCGCCCGGCGGTATTCCTCGGTCTCCTGGTCGAGCAGGGCGTGCCCGGTGTTGGCGGCCACGCCCGCGGCGACTCCGGCCAGCGTGACGATGAGCAGCACGGTGGTGACGTCCGGGACCAGCCCGGCGGCGAGCAGCGCGATACCGGTGAAGGCGATCGCGAGGGCCAGCAGCCGGCGGCGCGAGAGCGAGGGCAGCACGGCGGGGGCCGTGCGGATGCCGACGGCGACACCGCCGGTCAGGCCCAGCACCAGCAGGCCGTAGAGGACGGGGCCGCCGCCCAGGTCCTTGGTGTGCAGGACGCACACCGCGACGGCGGCGGCGATGGCTCCGGCGACCGCGGCGCAGGCCGGGACGAGCAGCGGGATGGCGCCCGTGCGGCCCTTGTCGACGCCGGTGCCGGTGCGCGGGCGGCGCAGGCCCTCCAGCGGGGAGCGCGGGCGCGGGGTGCGCGTGCCGGGCAGTTCGAGGAAGGTCAGCAGGGACAGGGAGGCGGCGAACAGGCCGGCCGCCACATAGGCGCCGAGGGCCGCCTGGTGCTGGTCGAACCAGGCCAGGCCGGTGCCCAGCAGGTTGTTCAGCAGGGCGGCGGCGACCAGTGCGGCGGCGGCCAGCGGGACCGCGAGGAAGCTGGTGCGCAGCGCGAGGCGGCGCAGGGCGTCCAGGTGGTCGGGCAGCGGCCGGACGGTGGCGCCCTCCGGGGGCGGGGCGGGCAGCAGCGCGGGGGCCGCGCTCTCCCGGCACACCGTCCACAGCCGCTCGGCGATGCCGGCGACGAAGGCGGTGACGAGCAGGACCGCGAGCGCGTTGTCCGGGGTCCAGTCGATCCACAGGGGCGCCACGATCAGCAGCGCGGCGCGCACGCCGTCGGCGCCGACCATGGTCCAGCGTCGGTCGAGCGGGCCGTCCTGGGCGGTGAGCGAGGTCAGGGGCCCGAGCAGGACCGCGCCGAAGAGCAGCGTGGCGAGGACACGCGCCCCGAAGACCGTCGCCACTGCGAACGCCACGCCCCGGTAGCCGCCGCCGAAGGTGCCTTCGACGATCGCCGCCTGGAGGGCGAGGAGGACCAGCACGAGGAGGGCGAGGGTGTCACCGACACCACTCACCAGCTGTGCGCTCCACAGTCGCCTCAACTGCGGTCGTCGCAGCAGGGAACGGACGGCGCGCTCGCGGGAGTCCGCGACGAGGGCGTCGTCCGGTGCTGTGGTGGGGGCCGTTGGCTGCTCGGCTCGCGTCATGCGTTCAGCCTATCCGCAGCCACGGACACCACACCTCGCCTCTCCTGGCATGCGCACGCCCCGACACCAAAGTGATGCCGGGGCGTTCGATTCGCGAAGCCGCGGAGGGGGTCCGCCGGGTCCGCGGGAGGTGCCGACGGAGTGTCAGCCCTCCGCGCCGGAAGCCGTCGCCTTCTTCGCGGCGGTCTTCTTGGCGGTCGTCTTCTTCGCGGCGGTCGTCGTCTTCTTCGCCGCCGTCTTCTTGGCCGCGGTCTTCTTCGCCGGGGCGGTCTTCTTGGCCGCCGCCTTCTTCGCGGTCTTCTTGGCGGGACCCTTGGCGCGCTTCTCGGCGAGCAGCTCGAAGCCGCGCTCCGGGGTGATCTCCTCGACACTGTCGCCGGAGCGCAGGGTCGCGTTGGTCTCGCCGTCGGTGACGTACGGACCGAAGCGGCCGTCCTTCACCACGACCGGCTTTCCGGAGACCGGGTCCTCGCCCAGTTCCTTCAGCGGCGGCTTGGCGGCCGCGCGGCCACGCTGCTTCGGCTGGGCGTAGATCGCCTGCGCCTCCTCCAGCGTGATCGTGAAGAGCTGGTCCTCGGTCTGCAGCGAGCGCGAGTCCGTGCCCTTCTTCAGGTACGGGCCGTAGCGGCCGTTCTGCGCGGTGATCTCCACGCCGTCGGCGTCCGTGCCGACGACCCGCGGCAGGGACATCAGCCTGAGCGCGTCGTCCAGGGTGACGGTGTCCAGCGACATGGACTTGAAGAGGGAGGCCGTACGCGGCTTGACCGCGTTCTTGCCGGTCTTCGGGGTGCCCTCGGGGAGCACCTCGGTGACGTACGGGCCGTAACGGCCGTCCTTGGCGACGATCGTATGACCGCTGGCCGGGTCGGTGCCCAGCTCGAAGTCGCCGCTGGGCTTGGCCAGCAGTTCCTCGGCCAGCTCGATGCCCAGCTCGTCGGGCGCCAGGTCGTCCGGGATGTCGGCGCGCTGGTGCTGCTCGGTGTCCTTCTCGCCGCGCTCGATGTAGGGGCCGTAGCGGCCGACGCGGAGCACGATGTCGTTGCCCACCGGGAACGACGACACCTCGCGCGCGTCGATCGCGCCCAGGTCGGTCACCAGCTCTTTGAGGCCACCGAGGTGGTCCCCGTCGCCGTTGCCGGCCTCGGCGGCGCTGCCCACGCCGTTGTGCCCCTCGCCGAAGTAGAAGCGCTTCAGCCACGGCACGGCCTGGGCCTCGCCGCGGGCGATGCGGTCGAGGTCGTCCTCCATCTTGGCGGTGAAGTCGTAGTCGACGAGCCGCCCGAAGTGCTTCTCCAGGAGGTTGACGACGGCGAAGGACAGGAAGGACGGCACGAGGGCCGTCCCCTTCTTGAACACGTAGCCGCGGTCGAGGATCGTGCCGATGATCGACGCGTACGTCGACGGGCGGCCGATCTCGCGCTCTTCCAGCTCCTTGACCAGGGAGGCCTCGGTGTAGCGGGCCGGGGGCTTGGTGGCGTGGCCGTCGACCGTGATCTGCTCGGCGGACAGCGCGTCGCCCTCGGAGACCTGCGGCAGCCGGCGCTCGCGGTCGTCCAGCTCGGCGTTCGGGTCGTCGGCGCCCTCGACGTAGGCCTTGAGGAAGCCGTGGAAGGTGATCGTCTTGCCGGAGGCGCTGAACTCGACGTCCCGGCCGTCGGCGGCGGTGCCGCCGATCTTCACGGTCACGGAGTTGCCCGTGGCGTCCTTCATCTGGGAGGCGACGGTCCGCTTCCAGATCAGCTCGTACAGCCTGAACTGGTCGCCGGTCAGACCGGTCTCGGCGGGCGTGCGGAAACGATCACCCGAGGGGCGGATCGCCTCGTGCGCCTCCTGGGCGTTCTTGACCTTCCCGGCGTAGGTGCGCGGCTGCGGGGGCAGGTAGTCGGCGCCGTACAGCTGCGTGACCTGGGCGCGGGCGGCCGACACGGCGGTGTCGCTCAGCGTCGTGGAGTCCGTACGCATGTACGTGATGTAGCCGTTCTCGTACAGCTTCTGGGCGACCTGCATGGTCGCCTTCGCGCCGAAGCCGAGCTTGCGGCTCGCCTCCTGCTGGAGCGTCGTCGTACGGAACGGGGCGTACGGCGAGCGGCGGTACGGCTTGGACTCGACCGCACGCACGGAGAAACGGGTGTCCTCCAGCGCGGCGGCGAGGGCGCGGGCGTTCGCCTCGTCGAGGTGGAGGGTGTTCGCGCTCTTGATCTGCCCGAGGGAGTCGAAGTCGCGGCCCTGCGCGACGCGCCGGCCGTCGACGGTCTGCAGCCGGGCCACCAGCGACGACGGGTCGGACGAATCGCCCGTGCGGCCGGTCGCGAAGGTGCCCGTCAGGTCCCAGTACTCGGCGGAGCGGAAGGCGATGCGCTCGCGTTCCCGCTCGACGACGAGCCGCGTCGCGACGGACTGGACGCGGCCGGCCGACAGGCGCGGCATGACCTTCTTCCACAGGACCGGCGAGACCTCGTAGCCGTAGAGGCGGTCGAGGATGCGGCGGGTCTCCTGGGCGTCGACCAGCTTCTGGTTGAGCTGGCGCGGGTTGGCGACGGCCTCGCGGATCGCGTCCTTGGTGATCTCGTGGAAGACCATCCGCTTGACGGGGATCTTCGGCTTGAGGACCTCCTGGAGGTGCCAGGCGATCGCCTCGCCCTCCCGGTCCTCATCGGTGGCGAGGAAGAGCTCGTCGGACTCCTTCAGCAGGTCCTTGAGCTTCTTGACCTGGGCCTTCTTGTCGGCGTTGACCACGTAGATCGGCTGGAAGTCGTGATCGACGTCCACACCGAGGCGGCGGACCTCGCCGGTGTACTTCTCCGGCACCTCCGCGGCGCCGTTGGGAAGGTCCCTGATGTGCCCGACGCTCGCCTCGACGATGTAGCCGGGGCCGAGGTAGCCCTTGATCGTCTTCGCCTTGGCAGGCGACTCGACGATGACGAGTCGGCGGCCGCCCTGTGCGGTCTCGCTGGTCGGGGACAACTTGGCTCTTCTCTCCGGTCGACGCTTTGCCCTCCCCAGGCGTTCGTCCCGGGGTCGCGGCGTGCTTCTGGCTCGTGTGACGCTGCGGAGTGTGACGGTACATCCCGCTCCCGTGTCAAACGGGAAAAGCCCACAACGGCCACTCGAACGGTAACCCGACTACCGGCATTCCTGCCGCCCGGACTGCCGGGTACCCCGCCGGCGCCTGTCCGGAGCGTGATGCTCCCCTTACTCTCGCGGCATCGTCACGACCGCGCGCCCGCCGACGTCAGAGGCGGGTCAGGCAGTACACACCCAGGGCCAGCGCGACCGTGCCGGCCAGGCTCGCGAGGGTCGCCGATGCGACCCGGCTCACACCGTGGGCCACCGGCTCGCGGCGGCGCAGACGAATTCCCGTCCACGCCAGCAGACCCCCTCCGAACAGGGCGAACACCAGTCCCGCGAAGATCGCCGGTGCGCTCTCCATCCCCCGCCCACCTCTTCCGTCCGGTTCGGCTCTGCCCAGCGCGGGGAGGGTGCCACGCCAGGGAGACCGGCGGGCGACATCGAGGTGAACGGAAGATCGACCCGTCACCCGTGGCCCGGACGGAGTGGAGGGCCCCGGACCGCGGACATATTTTTCCGGCCTTTTTCACGCCACCCGTGCGTCAGGGCTCCGGGCGGGCGCACGCCCCGGCCCGTGCCACCGGCATACGACGGTGGTCCGGGCGGGGCCGCCGGGGGGCGCCCGGTGTCAGCGGACCGGCTCCAGGAAGCCCTGCTCCACCAGCAGGCGGATCTGCGCGGGCGTCTGGTCGCGGAGCACCACCGGGTCCTCGCCCATGAGCTGGGCGATGGCGTCGAGGATCCGGCCCGCGCTCAGCGAGCCGTCGCAGACGCCCGCGAACCCGGCGCCGACCGTGTCCACCTTCGTGGCCCGGCGCATGCCCCGGTGCTGCCGGAGCACCACGTGCTCCGGGTCCTCGGCGCCGGGCAGCCCGACCTGCTCCTGGACCACTTCGGCGGTGAGACTGAAGTGGCTCGCCAGCAGCGCCGCGTCGTCGTGCTCCCGGAGGTAGTCGAGCCGCTCGAAGTGCGCCCGGACGGCGTCCCCGAGGGGCTGCTCGACCGGGTGCGGCCACTCCTCCACCGTGACGCTCGGTTCGGCGGCCCCGGTCCTGCGCAGGGTGATCCAGCCGAAGCCGACCGCCTTCACCTTGCGCGCCTCGAACTCGTCGAGCCAGGCGTCGTAGCGTGCCTGGTACTCCGCCGGGTCCCCGCGGTGGTCACCGGCGTCCCGCAGCCACAGCTCGGCGTACTGCGTGACGTCCTGCACCTCGCGCTGCACGATCCAGGCGTCGCACCCGCGCGGCACCCACGACCTGAGCCGGTCCTGCCAGTCCTCCCCCGCCACGTGCTGCCAGTTGGCGAGGAACTGCGCGAACCCGCCCTCGTTCAGCCGTTCCCCCGCCTGCTGGACGAGCGAGCGGCACAGATCGTCCCCGCGCATGCCCCCGTCCCGGTAGGTCAGGCGGGCGCCCGGGGAGATGACGAAGGGCGGGTTGGAGACGATGAGGTCGAACGTCTCGTCGTCGGCGACGGGCTCGAACAGGGAGCCCTCGCGCAGCTCCGCGGCGGGGGCGCCGGAGAGCGCGAGCGTGAGCGCGGTCATGTGCAGTGCGCGCGGGTTGAGGTCGGTCGCCGTCACGCGCGTGGCGTGCTGGGCGGCGTGCAGCGCCTGGATGCCGGAGCCGGTGCCGAGGTCGAGGGCGGAGCCGACGGGCGTGCGGACCGTGATGCCGGCGAGGGTCGTGGAGGCGCCGCCGACGCCCAGGACGACACCCTCGTCGCGCTGTCCGATGCCGCCGGCGCCGCCGACCGCGCAGCCGAGGTCGGAGACGATGAACCAGTCCTCGCCGCCGGGACCGCCGTACGGCCGTACGTCCACGGTGGCGGCCAGCTCGTCGCCGCCCACACAGCGCAGCCAGCCGGCCTCCAGGGCCTCCTCGACGGGCAGCACGGCCGCCACGCGCGCGTGGGGCACCGGCTGCTGGAGGAGGAACAGCCGGACGAGGGTCTCCAGCGGGGTGTCGCCGCGGGTGGCCCGCAGGGCGGGCACGGTCTCGCTGCGGGCCAGCGCCGCGTAGGCGGGGGCGCCGAGCAGGTCCAGCAGCCCGTCGGCGGTGAAGGAGGCGGCCAGCAGCGCGTCCCGCAGGCGCGCGGCGGCCCCGGGCCGGTCGGAAGCGGGCAGGGGTGCGAGTCCGGAGTCAGTCACGCCCCCCATTGTGTCCCGTGGCGGCCGGGTCAGCCCTTGGCGGCCGACGGCGACGCGGAGGTCTTCGTGCAGCCCCGCTGCTGGGTCACCGCCTCGTTGACATCGCCCTTCTCCAGGCTCTGCAGGGCGGTGATCGCGCCGTCGTACTGCACCGACACCGCCTTCATCCGCTCCGAGAGGTCGCTCAGACCGGAGGCGAACTTCGTCTGGTTCTTGGTGTCGAGCCCGTCGACCCGCTTCTTCAGGTCCGCGTAGGCCGCGGACAGGGCCGTGAGCTTCTTGACGGCGTCCTGCTGCTTCCGCTTGCCGTCCTCGATACCGGGGGGCGCTCCGGCGTCGATGAGGGTGCCGGCACGGGCCTTGAAGCCGTCGGCCAGTTCCTGGAAGGCCTTCGAGTCGGTCTTCTGGACGTCCTTCGGCGGACCGTCCTTGGCCACCGCCGCGAGGGCGTCGAAGGCCTCCGAGATCTTCGACTGCTGAGCGGGCAGCGGGTCGCACACCGTCTTGGCCCAGGCCACGAGCTTGGGGTCGGGCCCCTTGTCTTCGCTGCTGGTGCATCCCGACAGCGCCACCACGAGTACCGCACCGCCGGACAGCGCGGCCGTGAGCTTCTTGTTCACCGGATCGGTCCCTTCCATGGCTCTCGGCCCCCGGAATCTACACGGCAGACCGACACCCTCCACCCACCGGACGGAGTAAAAGTCAGCTTTTGTGACTCTTCGCACCATGAGAGAGAAGGCTCACCACGTGGGCGGCCCCACGGGCGAGCCGCACCAAGGAGACGGGCGGGGGGGGGGGGCGGGCCCCCCCCCCCCCCCCCCCGGGGGGGGGGGGGGGGGGGGCGGCCGACCCAAACACCCCCCGGGGGGGGGGGGTTGG
>NZ_JBIBUW010000019.1:105255-125235 GCF_043079785.1 Streptomyces sp. NPDC015139
GTCGGTTTAAAATTGCTTTTTTTGTCACTGTGCGAACTTTGTTATTGAGGGCCCCCCGGGGGGGGGGCGGGGGGGGGCCCCCCCCCGGGGGGGGGGGGGGGGGGCGGGCCCCCCCCCCCCCCCCGCCCACCCGTTGAGCAGGCCGTGTCGTCGCGGCCTACGAAACCACCGCCGTGTCGGGCGTGTTGGCGACCCGCTCGGCGCTCTCGTCGTCCCCGACGGCGATGCCGCGCCGCTTGGAGATGTACACGGAGACCACGATCACCAGGAGCGCGAGGACCGCGATCCCGATCCGGACACCCATGTTCTTGTCGTCGCCGTAGGAGAACTTGATCACCGCGGGCGCGATGAGCAGCGACACCAGGTTCATGACCTTCAGCAGCGGGTTGATCGCCGGTCCGGCGGTGTCCTTGAAGGGGTCACCGACCGTGTCGCCGATCACCGTGGCGGCGTGGGCCTCGCTGCCCTTGCCGCCGTGGTGGCCGTCCTCCACCAGTTTCTTGGCGTTGTCCCAGGCGCCACCGGAGTTGGCGAGGAACACCGCCATCAGCGTGCCCGCGCCGATCGCGCCGGCCAGGTAGGAGCCCAGCGAGCCGACGCCGAGCGTGAACCCGACGAAGATCGGTGCCATGACGGCGAGCAGACCTGGTGTGGCCAGCTCCCGCAGGGCGTCCTTGGTGCAGATGTCGACGACCTTGCCGTACTCGGGCGTCTCGCTGTAGTCCATGATCCCGGGCTTCTCCCGGAACTGCCGCCGCACCTCGAAGACCACCGAACCCGCCGAGCGGGACACGGCGTTGATGGCCAGTCCGGAGAAGAGGAAGACGACCGCGGCGCCCGCGATGAGGCCGACGAGGTTGTTGGGCTGCGAGATGTCCAGCGACAGGCTCAGCGGCGCTCCGGGCCCGCTCAGCTTCGCTCCGACGTCCTGCACGTTGGTGGTGATCGCGTCGCGGTACGACCCGAACAGCGCCGACGCGGCGAGTACGGCGGTGGCGATGGCGATGCCCTTGGTGATGGCCTTGGTCGTGTTGCCGACCGCGTCCAGGTTCGTGAGCACCTGCGCGCCCGCACCCTCGACGTCACCGGACATCTCGGCGATGCCCTGGGCGTTGTCGGAGACCGGCCCGAAGGTGTCCATGGCGACGATCACGCCGACCGTGGTGAGCAGACCGGTGCCGGCCAGGGCGACCGCGAACAGCGCCAGCATGATCGACGTGCCGCCGAGCAGGAACGCGCCGTACACCCCGAGCCCGATCAGCAGGGCGGTGTAGACGGCCGACTCCAGGCCCAGCGAGATGCCGGAGAGGACGACGGTCGCCGGGCCCGTGAGGGACGTCTTGCCGATGTCCCGGACCGGGCGGCGGTTGGTCTCGGTGAAGTAGCCGGTCAGCTGCTGGATGACGGCGGCCAGCAGGATGCCGATGGCCACCGCGACCAGCGCGAGGATCCGCGGGTCGCCGTCCTTGGCCTTGATGGCCGCGTCGGTGACGCCGCCGAGGTCCGCGTACGACGCCGGCAGGTAGACGAAGACCGCGACCGCCACCAGCACGAGGGAGATCACCGCGGAGATGAAGAAGCCGCGGTTGATCGCGCTCATGCCGCTGCGGTCGGAGCGCCGGGGGGCCACCGCGAAGATGCCGATCATCGCCGTGATCACGCCGATGGCGGGCACCAGCAGCGGGAAGGCCAGACCGGAGTCGCCGAAGGCGGCCTTGCCGAGGATGAGTGCGGCCACCAGGGTGACGGCGTACGACTCGAACAGGTCGGCCGCCATGCCCGCGCAGTCGCCGACGTTGTCGCCCACGTTGTCGGCGATGGTCGCGGCATTGCGCGGGTCGTCCTCCGGAATGCCCTGCTCGACCTTGCCGACCAGGTCGGCGCCGACGTCGGCGGCCTTGGTGAAGATGCCGCCGCCCACCCGCATGAACATCGCGATCAGGGCGGCGCCGAGGCCGAAGCCCTCCAGCACCTTCGGCGCGTCGGCCGCGTACACCAGCACCACGCAGGAGGCGCCCAGCAGGCCGAGGCCCACCGTGAACATGCCGACGACGCCGCCCGTGCGAAATGCGATCTTCATCGCGGTGTGCGAGACGGTGGTGAGATCTTTTTGGGGTTCGCCGGGAGCCGGAGTGGCTTCCCGGGCCGCGGCGGCGACACGCACATTGCTGCGCACGGCGAGCCACATGCCGATATAACCGGTGGCCGCTGAGAAAACGGCTCCGATCAGGAAGAACACCGACCGTCCGGCACGCTGATTCCAGTCGTCCGCGGGCAGCAGCAGGAGCAGGAAGAAGACGACGACGGCGAATACGCCGAGCGTGCGCAGCTGCCGGGCGAGGTACGCCTTGGCACCTTCCTGGACCGCCTCCGCGATCCGCTTCATGCTGTCGGTGCCCTCGCCGGCGGCCAGCACCTGGCGCACCAGGATCCCCGCGACCACGAGCGCGGCCAGGGCTACCGCCGCGATCACCGCCACGATGATCCTGTTGTCGTCGGTCAGTACCGCGGCAGCGAGATGTGTCGGGTGACCCAACTGATGAGGGGTAGAAAGCCCCGCCATTCGTCCTCCTTGACGCTTGGGCTGAGCTCAAGATGTGGACGGATTCTAGGTACCCGCGAGTGATCTAAACAGGGGACGGTAAACGGAATCAGCCTTCTCGTGCCCTTCAGCAAATGATCGAGGTCACGACGGGGAACCCGAAAGCGGTAATGCCCCAAAAGCATTGACGACCGCATTGGCTCTTGATCCAATTATCGGTCTATTGATCGTGAATTCCTTCACGAATTCCCGGGTGTCACCGAAAAACACCGAAGGGCCCTGCTCAGCAGGGCCCTGGGGGTCGTGAGGTGCCTGGCGGCTAGAGCGCGGCCGCGGCCGGCGGTGTGGCCGGCCAGGTCATACGGATCAGTCCGCCGTTGCGCCCGGTGGTCACCTCGACGTCGTCGACGAGGCCGCTGATGACCGCGAGGCCCATCTCGTCCTCCTCGGCCTCCACGTCACTCTCCTGGGCGCCCCCGGGCGTGTCGCCGCCCGCGGAGGCGTGCGGGGCCTCGTCGCCGACCTCGATGGAGAACTGTTTCTCGTCCTCGATCAGCGCCACCTTCACCGGAGACGTGATCTCGTGGCTCCGGTGCAGTCCCACGGCACGGGAGCAGGCCTCGCCGACGGCGAGCCGGACCTCGTCCAGCACCGCCTCGTCCACCCCGGCCCTGCGCGCCACCGCCGCCGCCACCAGACGGGCGGTCCTGACGTGCTCGGGCAGCGCGCTGAAGCGGAGTTCGACGGTGGCCATGCATCCCCCTCGCGGCTCGGGCGTGCGGTCGGGGGCGGGGCCGCCGAGGACCCGCACCCCCTGTGTACGTCTGTGTCCCGGGCCGCCACGTCTTGCGCGGCCCAGGACGGGACCGGCCGACGCCCGGGCCCCTCACGGAGCCCGACGCCGGCGAACGGCCCAGGGTCAGTCGGTGGCCGCCACCGCTTCCTCGACCGAGGTGTGGATCGGGAACACCTTGGTGAGGCCGGTGATACGGAAGATCTTGAGAATGCGCTCCTGGTTGCAGACCAGTCGCAGCGAGCCCTCGTGGGCACGCACTCGCTTCAGGCCGCCGACCAGCACGCCGAGACCGGTGGAGTCGAGGAAGTCCACGCCCTCCATGTCGACGACAAGATGGAAATTGCCGTCGTTCACCAGCTCGACCAGCTGCTCGCGCAGCTTGGGCGCGGTGTATACATCGATTTCGCCACCGACCTCGACGACCGTACGATCGCCGACGGTACGGGTCGACAGGGACAGGTCCACGGATCCTCCAGCACCTTGCTATCGAGCGGTCGCCCCTCGGGCACCTCGGCTTGCGGCCCCCGGGACGCAACGCCAGCCGCGATGGCATTCAATCACTTACCGGCAGGCGTGCACGACGCCTTGACTCCATTGTCCGTCACGTCAGTGACACACTCGGTGCCGATGGCCAAGAATCACCGATCCGATCGAACCCCGGCGGACCCGGCGTCCCGCCCGTCTCCGGGCACGGTCCTGGACCGCCTCGCCTCCGGGCCGAGCCGGTCTGCGCGCATCACTCATACGGAGCACTTGCCCCCGCGCGCGGGCCGCCATGCCGTCTGGCCAGACCGGATTCGCCCAGAAGTGATCGCGGCCGTGCAGGCGTGCGGCATCGAGCACCCGTGGGCCCATCAGGCCCGGGCCGCCGAGCACGCGCTGGACGGCGAATCGGTGGTCGTCGCCACCGGCACGGCCTCCGGCAAGTCCCTCGCCTACCTCGTCCCCGTCCTTTCCACCCTTCTGGACGGTTCCGAGGCGCCGAACGGACGCGGCGCCACGGCCCTGTACCTGTCCCCCACCAAGGCGCTCGCCGCTGACCAGTGCCGGTCGGTGAAGGAACTTTCACAACCTTTGGGCAATGCCGTTCGCCCAGCCGTGTACGACGGCGACACTCCGTTCGAGGAACGCGAGTGGGTCCGCCAGTACGCCAACTACGTCCTGACCAACCCCGACATGCTCCACCGCGGGATACTCCCGTCCCACCCGCGCTGGTCCTCCTTCCTGAAGTCGCTCCGGTACGTCGTCATCGACGAGTGCCACACCTACCGGGGCGTCTTCGGCTCGCACGTCGCCCAGGTGCTGCGCCGGCTGCGCCGCCTGTGCGCCCGCTACGGCTCCTCGCCGGTCTTCCTGCTGGCCTCGGCGACGGCCGCCGAGCCCGCCGTCGCCGCCCGGCGGCTGACCGGCCTTCCGGTGGTCGAGGTCGCCGACGACGCCTCCCCGCGCGGTGAGCTCGTCTTCGCCCTCTGGGAGCCCCCGCTCACCGAGCTGCACGGCGAGAAGGGCGCGCCCGTACGGCGGACCGCCACCGCCGAGACCGCCGACCTCCTGACCGACCTGACCGTGCAGGGCGTGCGCTCGGTCGCCTTCGTCCGCTCCCGGCGCGGCGCCGAGCTGATCTCGGTGATCGCCCAGGAGAAACTGGCCGAGGTCGACCGCTCCCTGGTCCGGCGTGTCGCGGCCTACCGGGGCGGTTACCTGCCCGAGGAGCGCCGGGCCCTGGAACGCGCCCTGCACTCCGGGGAACTCCTCGGTCTCGCGGCCACCACCGCCCTGGAGCTGGGCGTGGACGTCTCCGGCCTGGACGCGGTGGTGATCGCCGGATATCCGGGCACCCGCGCCTCCCTGTGGCAGCAGGCGGGCCGCGCGGGCCGCTCCGGACAGGGCGCCCTGGCCGTCATGGTGGCCCGCGACGACCCGCTGGACACCTTCCTGGTCCACCATCCCGAGGCGTTGTTCGACCGGCCGGTCGAATCCACCGTCCTCGACCCCGACAACCCCTACGTCCTCGCCCCGCACCTGTGCGCGGCCGCCGCCGAGATCCCGCTGACCGACGAGGACCTGGACCTCTTCGGCCCCGCCTGCGCGGATGTGCTGCCGCAGCTGGAGGCCGCGAAGCTGCTGCGCCGGCGGACGAAGGCCTGGCACTGGACGCGCCGGGAGCGGGCCGCCGACCTGACCGACATCCGCGGCGCCGGCGGCCGCCCGGTGCAGGTCGTCGAGACCGGCACCGGCCGCCTGCTCGGCACCGTCGACGCGGGCGCCGCGCACTCCACGGTCCACGAGGGCGCGGTCCACCTGCACCAGGGCCGCACCTATCTGGTGCGCACCCTGGACCTGGAGGACTCGGTGGCCCTCGTCGAACAGGCCGACCCGCCGTACTCGACGGTCGCCCGCGACACCACCGCGATCTCCATCCTGGAGACGGACACCGAGATCCCCTGGGGCTCCGGCCGCCTGTGCTTCGGGTCCGTCGAAGTCACCAACCAGGTCGTCTCCTACCTGCGCAGGCGCCTCATCACCGGTGAAGTGCTGGGCGAGACCAAACTCGACCTCCCTCCCCGCACGCTGCGCACCCGCGCGGTGTGGTGGACGGTCACCGAGGACCAGCTGGACGAGGCCCGGATCATCCCGGAGATCCTCGGCGGCTCCCTGCACGCCGCCGAACACGCCTCGATCGGCATGCTGCCCCTCTTCGCGACCTGCGACCGCTGGGACATCGGCGGCGTCTCGGTGCCGCTGCACCCGGACACCCTCCTGCCCACCGTCTTCGTCTACGACGGCCATCCCGGCGGCGCGGGCTTCGCGGAGCGCGCCTTCCACACCGCCCGTGCCTGGCTCGCCGCCACCCGGGAGGCCATCGCGTCCTGCGAGTGCGAGGCCGGCTGCCCGTCCTGCATCCAGTCCCCCAAGTGCGGCAACGGCAACGATCCGCTGCACAAGAGGGGCGCGGTCCGGCTCCTCACGGTGCTGCTCCGCGGTGCGCCCGAGGAGAAGGAGGGTCACGACCCTCAGGAGGGCCGGACGGGCCGCGAGGGCCCACTGAGTGAGGGTGCCGAGAGCCGGGAGGCCCCGGAACGAGAGTTCCCGAACCGAGAGGCCCCCGATCACGAAGCTCCTGATCTGGAGGCTCCGGACCCACGGCAGGTGCCGAACCGCTGATCGCGGGCGGTACGAGTGCTGCCGGTACGGGGCCCGCCGGGCCCGCTCTCGCCCGTACCTCCGCCGTGAACGGTCCTCCTCCCGAGGCCGCCGTCACGTCCGAGGTCTCGCCCACGATCGCGCACCGCAGAAGCCGCACCCGCTGGGCCAGCGCCAGCCGCTCGGCCCGGGCACAGGCCTCCGCGCCGCCCTCGGCCCAGTGGTCCGCCGCAGCAAGCGCCGCCAGATCCGCGCCACCGGCCGCCCGGTGCCGGACGACGACGGCCTGTCCCAGGGCGAGCACGGCACCGAACACCAGGCACAGCACGGCGATGGCCCCGAGACTCCAGACGGTCGCGGACCCTCGGTCGGCGGCCGCCCCAGCGGCGGGCTGCAACCCGGCGCGCCACCGCTGATCGTGCTGTCGGCCGGAAGGCACACGTCCCGAGGACGGATATCCGGAGGGCGGATGCCCAGGGGGCGGATACCCAGAGGGCCGACGGTTCGCAGGCCGCGGCCCGGAGACCTGGCGACCCGACCGCCACGCCTCAAGAGCCTCGCGCTCCTGGTAGTCCCTGCTCACCCAGTACCCCTCGCGCACCCCGCAGCCCGCGCGCCCCGCAGGAACTCTCACCGCTCCCCCTCCCGCGCCGCTCCCACCGTCTCCTCGGCCAGTGCCACGGCCTCCTCGCGCAACTCGACAGGCAGCCCGCCGAACAACGGTGGCCTGGCCACCACCGTCACCCGGACCCGGTCGCCCTCCCGGTCCACCGTGACCCGCGCCCCGTCCGGCGCCGCGTCCCGGGTCACCGTGACCACCGCGTCGACCGGATCCTGGCGGGCGGCGGCCCGGGCCCCCACGCGAGCCGCGTCCACGCACTGGATCCGCGCCGCCACCACGAGCAGCCCCCAGACCAGCGCCATCGTGAACGCCACCAGCACGGACAGCACCACGGCCGCCTCCGCGGTCACGAACCCGCGGTCCCTCCCCCGCTCACATCCGCGCACTGAGAGCCTTCTTCACGATGGCCTGCAGCTCCGCCCTGACCTGGCCGCTGGTGACGACCTCGTAGAGCAGCAACGCGAATCCGACGGCCGCGATGATCCCCATCGCGTACTCGGACGTGACCATCCCGGCGTCCCGTCGGCACCGACCGTCCGCTCCGCGCAACCGCGCCGCCGCTCGCCGGAACTTCCTGCTGATGATCTCGCTCATCCCAACCCCCGTGAGGTGCATGGTTCTTGTCCTTCCTGTGGTGATCCGCGTGCATGCGTTCGCTCGTCGTCGTGCGCCTACCTCCCTCCCATCACCCCGCCGGCCAGGCCGATCACGACAGGCACGACACCGATCGCGATGAAGGCCGGCAGGAAGCACAGCCCGACAGGCGCGGAGATCAGCACGGCCGCCCTGCGTGCCCGGACCGTTGCGGCGCGGGCCCAGTCCGCGCGTGCGTCCGAGGCGAGACGGGCGACCGGGCCGGCCGCCGGCAGCCCGGTCTCGTCGGCCCGCTCCAGCAGCCGGGCCAGGGCCATGGCGCCGGGCAGCGAGGCCAACCGGCGCCAGGAGTGGCCTGGCTCGCCGCCCAGCCGCACCTCCGCCGCGCCCCGCGCCAGTGCTTCGCCGACCGGGCCTCCGATGGCCTCCCCCACCGCCTGGGCGGCGACCACCGGACCGGCACCGGCCGCGATACAGGCGGCCAGCAGGTCGGCCGCGAGCGGAAGTTGGCGCGCGGACCCGGCGGTGTCGATCTCCTGGGTCCGCCCGGCCGACGCTCTGCGCTCGCGCCACCGCCACAGCACCGCGCCCACCACGAGCCCCAGCAGCACCCCGGCGACTCCGCCGACCAGCACCCAGGCACCGCCCGCCGCACCGACGAGCGGCAGGCACCTTCGCAGCCTGTCCGGCACCGCGAACGCCGCTCCGGGCGACGGCGCTTCGAGGCCCAGCAGGTCGGCCACCCGGCGCCGTACCCGCCGTCGCCGTCGCGCGATCTCCACGCGCCGGAGGCCCCAGCCGACAGCCGGCACCACGGCCCCGGCCATCCCCAGCCTGTGGACGAATTCCCCGCTCATTCCACCCTCCGTTTCCGTACGACCCGCCCGCTTCCCGACATCGCGGCCACCTCCACCACCCGAGGACCGGGCCGACCCCTTCCGCGCCACCCGTGAGCCCTCACACCGCTTCCGCCCCTCGCACGATCCGCGTCGCCCACCACGTCCCGGCCGCCTCCAGCACCGCGCCGGTCACCAGGCAGCCGAGGCCCGCGCCGGTGTGCAGGAGGACGTGCAGCGGGTCGGCGCCCATGGCAGTGCCCAGAAGCAGCCCCAGAGCGGGGAGGGCGGCCAGCACCACCGCGGTCGCACGGGCCCCGGACAACTGCGCGCGCAGGTCGGCACGTTGGTCCCGCTCGGCGCGCAGGGCCGCGTCCAGCCGGTCCAGACCGGCCGCCAGTCCCGCGCCCTGGTCCACGGCCACCCGCCAGCACGCGGCGAGCCCGCGAAGCCCCCCGGCGCCCGGCTGCCGGGCCGCCGCGGCCAGAGACCCGGGCACATCCCCACCGAACCGGGCGGCCGCGACCACGGCCGCCCGCGCTTCGCCGAGCCCGCCGGAGTCCCGCGCGGACCGCAGCAGTGCCTCACCGGGCTGCCGTCCCGCCCGCACCTCCCCGGCGAGGGCCCCGCACAGGGCGATCACCGCATCCGCCCGGCGCTCCCGGGCGGATGCGGCCCGGCGGGCCAGCCGCACTCGGCGCAGCACCGGCACCCCGGCCGCCCCCGCGACGACCGGAATCACCGACGCACCGAGCAGCGCGAGCAGCAGCCCGGCCGCGAGCGCCCACCACTCGGGCCCGAAACGGCCGGACAGCCGCCGCAGTTCGCCCAGAGCCCGCTTCCAGGAGGGCGGCCCGCTGGCCGCCGTCCCCCCGCCGGCCAGCAGCAGCCGCGCCCGCCGCATCCCGTAGTGCCGTTCGCCCAGCAGCCAGGCCAGCGTCCCCAGGCAGATCAGCGCCGCCGCCATCGACATCTCACCGGTCACTTCCGTCCCCGTCCTCACTCGCTCGTGAACCCGCCGGACATGCCCAGCAGATGCTCCAGCCGCTCCCAGCCGCGCTCCCGGGCGAAGGCCCGCTCGCCCCAGCGCAGTGCCGGCACCGTCCGCACCAGACCCGCGGCCTCCCGCTCCAGCACGTGCACCTCGGCGATCCGGCGCCGGCCGGACCGGTCCCGGACGAGGTGCAGCACCACGGAGAGGGCGGCCGACAACTGGCTGTGCAGTGCGGCCCGGTCGAGCCCGGCGGCCGTGGCCAGCGCTTCCAGGCGGGCCGGTACGTCCCCGGCGGCGTTGGCGTGGATCGTGCAGCAACCGCCCTCGTGGCCGGTGTTGAGCGCCGCGAGCAGGTGCACGACCTCCGGACCGCGCACCTCTCCGACGACCAGCCGGTCGGGCCGCATCCGCAGTGCCTGCCTGACGAGGTCCTCGAGGGTGACCAGGCCGGCGCCCTCCTGGTTCGCGGGACGGGTCTCCAGCCGTACGACGTGCCGGTGATTCGGCCGGAGTTCGGCGGAGTCCTCGGCGAGCACGATCCGTTCACCCGGGCCGACCAGCCCCAGCAGGGCGCTGAGCAGCGTCGTCTTGCCGCTTCCGGTGCCGCCGCTGACGAGGAAGGAGAGCCGGGCGTCCAGCAGTGCCCGCAGGATCACCTCGCCGCCCGGCGGCACGGTGCCCGCCTCCACCAGTTCCGCCAGGGTGAACGCCCGGGGCCGTACCACCCGCAGGGACAGACAGGTGCAGCCGACGGCGACCGGCGGCAGCACCGCGTGCAGCCGGGTCCCGTCGGGAAGCCGGGCGTCCGCCCACGGCCGGGCGTCGTCCAGCCGGCGTCCCGCCACGGCGGCCAGCCGCTGCGCGAGGCGTCGTACGGCCGCCGCATCGGGGAAGGTCACCGGGGTCAGCTCCAGGCCGCCCCCGCGGTCGACCCACACCCGGTCCGGTGCGGACACCAGGACGTCGGTGACGCCCGGGTCGGCGAGCAGCGGCTCCAGCGGGCCCGCGCCGACCAGCTCGCTCCTCAAGCGCCTCGCCGCCCCGAGGACCTCGGCATCGCCCAGCACCCGGCCCTGCTCACGGAGGGCCTGCGCCACCCGCGCGGGGGTGGGTTCGGCACCGCTCTCGGCCAGCCGGCGCCGGACACCGTCGAGCAGCGCCGCGCCGTCGGCCCGGTCGAGCCCGGGGAGCGTCATCGGACCCCTCCGGCCTCGGCCAGGGCACGCTCCCAGAAGTTCACGCAGAAGCGGGCGAGCGGGCCCCGTCCGGTGGCACCGGGTGGTTTCGCGCCGCCCTCGGGGCGCGACAGTGCCGGTTCGACCGGGATCTCGCCGGCCAGGGGCAGGTCGAGCAGACGGGCCACCCCGAGGTCGTCCAGACCGGGCGCGTACGGTCCGCGGACCGCCGCCCGCACATCGCGCACGACCATGGCGACGGCGGACGCGACCCGCCCGGCGGCCGCGATCCCCCGCAGCTCGGCGGGGACGACGAGCAGAGCCAGGTCGAGCTGCGCGAGGGCTTCGGCGACCCCGTCGTCGAGGCGGCGGGGCAGGTCGACCACGACGGTCCCGCCGCGCCGCCGGGCGGCGGCGAGGACCGCGCGCACCGCCTGGGGCGGAACGGCGACGCAGTCGCCGCGGTCCCAGCTGAGTACACGCAGGGCGTGCAGTTCCGGCAGCGATTCCTCCAGGGCGCCGCCGCCGAGCCGGCCCCGGGAGGCGGCGAAGGCGGGCCAGCGCAGCCCGTCGGCGCTCTCGCCGCCGAGGAGTACGTCGAGTCCGCCGCCGAGCGGATCGGCGTCCACGAGCAGGGTGCGCAGCCCCTCCCGCGCCGAGGTGACCGCGAGGGCGCAGGCCAGCGTGGACGCGCCGGCCCCGCCCCGGCCGCCGATCACCCCGACGGTGAGGGCCGGGCGGCCGACCCCCTCGGCGACGTCCGCGATGCGGTCGACCAGCCATTGCTCTCCGTCGGGAAGCATCAGGACGTGGTCGGCCCCGATCCCGACGGCGCGCTTCCACACCTCCGAGTCGTCCTGGTCGCGGCCGACCAGCACCACTCCGCGCCGCCGGGCGGCCCCGCGGATGCGGCGGGCGGCGTCGTCGCCGACCAGGACCAGCGGGGCCGCCTCCCAGCCGTCGCCGTGTTCCGGAACGCCGTGGTGGACCTCGGGCGTGGCGCCGGCCGCCGCGCACAGGCGCAGCAGATCGTCCAGCAGGTCGGCGTCCTCGGTGACGATGAGCGGACGTCCCGGCCGGCCCGCGCCGGTGGGCGGCGGGTCGTGGGTGACGATTCCGGTCACGTGTGTTCCCCCTTCGCTGCGTGGTCCGCGCAGCCCCTGCGGCCACGGGAATCCCGAAGATGTGAAGAACCGGCGAGCGGCCTCCATATGAGCGGCCGATAGGAACCGGCCAAACGCACTCCGGCAATCGGAACCGGCCATGAACTCGCCACAGCCGGGGTGCGCCGGAATCACGGTGCAGCGATCCGCGAAATCGTGTGGATCTTGGTCCAAAACGGTGGACAACCAGGGGGCTGTGAATATCGCCATCACCCATACCGGTGAGTCCTGTACGGGTCGCTGTGCGAGTTCCGCAGCGCAGCCCCGCGATTACCGTGAGTAACGAAACGCGGGCGTGCGGAAGCCGCGGCCGGTGCGCCACAGCGTCGGTCGCGGAGTTCTCCACAGAGCGGAGAGAGACGAGAAAACCCACCCGGACATGCGACGACCCCCGCCGGGGGGGGAGAGCGGGGGTCGTCCCCACGGCCGACTCGGGGGGGGAGGAGCCGGACCGGGTTAGCACGGTCGCGAACGATCCGTGACTTCCATGGTGTACCCGAGAGCCTTCTCAGGCAAACCCACGCGCCACACCTTACGCCGAATGGTGGGCGCCTATGCTCAGGGGCGTGGAAAACCACTCCTTGCCCCGCGCCGCAGCCTTCTTTGACCTGGACAAGACGGTCATTGCGAAGTCGAGCACGCTCACCTTCAGCAAGTCCTTCTACCAAGGAGGGCTGATCAACCGCAGGGCCGCACTGCGTACCGCATATGCCCAGTTCGTCTTCCTGGCCGGCGGCCTGGACCACGACGGCATGGAGCGTATGCGTGAGTATCTGTCCACCCTGTGCCGCGGCTGGAACGTCCAGCAGGTGCGGGAGATCGTCGCCGAGACCCTGCACGACCTGATCGACCCGATCATCTACGACGAGGCCGCCTCCCTCATCGAGGAACACCACATGGCCGGACGGGACGTGGTCATCGTGTCCACCTCGGGCGCCGAGGTGGTCGAGCCGATCGGTGAGCTGCTGGGTGCGGACCGGGTGGTCGCCACCCGCATGGTCGTCGGCGAGGACGGCTGCTTCACCGGTGAGGTGGAGTACTACGCCTATGGCCCGACCAAGGCGGAGGCGATCAGGGAGCTGGCCGCCTCGGAGGGCTACGACCTGGACCGCTGCTACGCCTACAGCGACTCCGCGACCGACCTGCCGATGCTCCAGGCGGTCGGGCACCCGCACGCCGTGAACCCGGACCGGTCACTGCGCCGCGAGGCGACCGCGCGCGGGTGGCCGGTGCTGGAGTTCCGCCGCCCGGTGCCGCTCAAGAAGCGGCTGCCCGGGTTCTCGGTCCCGCCCCGCCCGGCACTGGTCGCCATGGCGGCCGTGGGAGCGGCGGCGGCCACCGCGGGCCTCGTCTGGTACGCCAGCCGGCGGCGCAACACCGCCTGACCCCGGCGCCTCCCGCGCACGCCCCCGCGGTGCCCGCCCGGCACCCCGTCGAGGGGCGTCCGCTTCACCCCTGTTTGAACCCGAAAGTAAAGATGTGCGGGCAGGGGTTCCGCTTGCTCCGGGGTCGCGGTACAAAGAACTTAGGCCCGCGAGACCAAAGGACATCCGAGAGGATCACCTACCACTACGCACTTGGCCCCACGGACCCCGCATGGACATCGAGCACCCACGCGACGTCGACCCGTCGATTACGGGCCAGCCGCACCAGGTGACGGGCAAAGCACCCCGGCCTGATGGGCACATATCGAGGACGCTTGGTAACCCGGTGAGCATGCCAGCGGCGGTACGAGGACTCGTACCGCCGCAACCCTTTTCCGGGGAGTTTCCTCAGGCCGCGCCGCGCTGCAGCGCCTCGCACACCGCAGTGGACTCGCGCACTCCCAGCTCCACGGCCCTGCCGCAGTGGGCGATCCAGGCAGCCATGCCCTCCGGGGTGCCGGAGACGTAGCCGTCCAGTGCCGCCAGGTAGGAGGCGCGGCCCAGTTCGGCGTGCCCCACCTCGGCCGGGCAGACGGCCTTCGGGTCGAGACCGCTGCCGATCAGCACGATCCGCTCGGCCGCGCGCGCCACCAGGCCGTTGCGGGACGTGAAGGGGCGCAGCGCGAGCAGTTCGCCGTGCACGACGGCGGCCGTGACCAGGGCGGGCGCGGACGTGCCGGCGATGATCAGGTCCGCGAGCCCCTCGAGGCGGCCGGAGACCTCGGCGGCGTCCGGGAGCGGCAGCTCGATCAGCGGCTCGTCCACCGCCTCGCCGGCCTGACGTGGCCTGCCCACCCGCTCGTCGCCGTCCGCCGCGGCCACCAGGTGCAGCCGGGCCAGGACCCGGAGCGGGGACTGCCGCCAGATCGAGAGCAGCTGGCCGGCCTCGGCACCCAGGCGCAGGGCGGCACCGACGACACGGGCCTCGTCGTCGGAACCGAAGTCGGTACGCCGCCGCACCTCCTCCAGGGCCCAGTCGGCGCCGGACAGGGCGGCCGAACCGCGGGCCCCGCGCAGGGCCGCCTCGGAGGTGATCGCGTTGCTGCGGCGCCGCATGATCCGGTGCCCGTAGACCCGGTCCACGGCCTTGCGCACGGACTCCACGGATTCGGGCACGCCGGGCAGTGAGCCCAGGGCCGCGAGCGGATCGGCGGTCGCGCCTGTCGTACTCATGAGTACGACAGTACGCACCCCGTCGGCCGACCCCACGATGGAGTGGTCTTCTTCACCCCCCTTGCCACCCAGAGCTATCACCCGACTACGCTTGGTGAATATGAAAATTGCTTTCGTCGGGAAGGGCGGCAGCGGCAAGACCACGCTCTCCTCCCTCTTCGTCCGGCACCTCGTGGCCGCCGGCGCCCCGGTCGTCGCGATCGACGCGGACATCAACCAGCACCTCGGCCCCGCCCTCGGTCTCGACGAGACGGAGGCGGCCGCGCTGCCCGCGATGGGTGAACGGCTGCCGCAGATCAAGGAGCACCTGCGCGGCAGCAACCAGCGGATCACCTCGCCCTCGGCGATGATCAAGACCACCCCGCCCGGCGAGGGGTCGCGACTCGTCCGGGTGCGGGAGCCCAACCCGATCTACGACGCCTGCGCGCGCCCCGTGGAACTCGACGGCGGCGCCGTCCGCCTGATGGTCACCGGCCCCTTCACCGAAGCCGACCTGGGGGTCGCCTGCTACCACTCCAAGACGGGAGCGGTGGAGCTGTTCCTGAACCACCTCGTCGACGGATCCGACGAGTACGTGGTGGTCGACATGACCGCGGGTTCGGACTCCTTCGCCTCCGGGATGTTCACCCGGTTCGACATGACGTTCCTCGTCGCCGAGCCGACGCGGAAGGGGGTCTCCGTCTACCGCCAGTACAAGGAGTACGCCCGCGACTTCGGCGTCGCCCTGAAGGTCGTCGGCAACAAGATCCAGGAGCAGGACGACATCGACTTCCTGCGCGCGGAGGTCGGGGACGACCTGCTGGTGACGGTCGGGCGCTCGGACTGGGTGCGCGCCATGGAGAAGGGCCGCCCGCCCCGCTTCGACCTCCTGGAGGAGGCCAACGCCGGTGCCCTGCAGACCCTGCGCGCCACCGCCGACGCCACGTACGCCCTGCGCGACTGGGAGCGGTACACCCGCCAGATGGTGCACTTCCACCTGCGCAACGCCGAGGCGTGGGGCAACGAGCGCACCGGGGCCGACCTGGCGGCGCAGGTCGACCCCGGGTTCGTGCTCCGCGAGGGCGTGGCGGCCGCGGTCTGACGCCTACTGCCTGACGGCCGGCGCCCCGGGGACGCCCTTGGGCGCCGGGGCCGGGCGGCCGGAGAGGAAGGACGCCCAGCCCTGCCGGGGCGCCTCGCCCACCTTGAGGGTGCGCATCTTCTGCAGCGTCCCCGGGTCCTGGGCGTCCAGCCAGTCGGCCAGCTGGTGGAAGGACACGCAGCGCACGTCGGGCTTGTTGCACACCTCCCGTACGACCTCCTCGACGGCGCGCATGTAGGTGCCGCCGTTCCAGGACTCGAAGTGGTTGCCGATGACCAGGGGCGCGCGGTTGCCGTCATAGGCCCGGTAGAAGCCCTTGATCAGGCCGTCGCGCATCTGGTCGCCCCAGTAGTCGTACATGTCCGGGTCGCCCTGGGTCTCGGTGCCGGACTGGCTCGCCATGAAGTTGTAGTCCATGGTCAGCTGCTCGAAGGTGTGGCCGGGGAAGGGCACCAGCTGCATGGACAGATCCCACAGCCCCTCCTTCTTCTTGGGCCAGAGCTGGTCGTCGACCCCGCTGGAGTCGTAGCGGAAGCCGAGCCGGCGGGCGGCCTCGGTGAAGTTCTTCCGCCCTTCGAGGCAGGGGGTGCGGGCGCCGATCAGCTCCTTGTCGTAGTCGAAGGGCAGGGCCGCGGCCTGCGTCATGCCGGTGTTGGTCTTCCAGTTCTTGACGAACTGCTTGGCCTGGGCGATCTCGCTCTTCCACTCGTCCACCGACCAGGTGCCGACGCCGCCCTCGGGCCCGCAGAAGTGGCCGTTGAAGTGGGTGCCGATCTCGTTGCCCTCCAGCCAGGCCAGTCGTACCTGCTTGAGGGTGTCGGCGATGCCCTGCTCGTCGTTGAAGCCGATGTCGGAGCTGCCCGGTGAGTGCTGCGGCGGCTTGTACAGGTTCCGCTTCTCCTTGGGGAGCATGTACACGCCGCTGAGGAAGTACGTCATGGTCGCGTGGTTCTCCTTGGCGACCTTGCGGAAGTGCGAGAACAGCTTCTGGCTGTCCTCACCCGCGCCGTCCCAGGAGAACACGACGAACTGGGGCGGCTTCTGACCGGGCTTCAGCCGTTCGGGTCGGGGCAGGTGCGGCTGGGTACCGGTGTAGGCGGTGGATCCGTCGCCGATCAGCCGGACCAGACTCTGGGGTGCGGGCGCCCCTTTCGGTCCCGACACCCCTTCCTTCGACGCGTTGGAGCCGGTCGCGCAGCCGGCGAGCGACGCGGCACAGGCCGCGGCGACCGTGGCGCCGACGGCGATCCTCTGGGTGGCGGCCATGTTCCGCCCACCTTCTTCCTTCTCTCAGGCACACGCTGACCCTGGGTCATTTCTGCGCGTGTGCCGGGCTTGCACCGACAGCGCCGCCAAGGTCGCACGGGACCGAGAAGGAATTAGTACGACAAGCCGATCAAATGATTACTTCGCTCAGCTGGGTGATCGAATGCGCCATTTGCCCCGTAAAGTTATGCATTGTCTTTACGTGGCATTACGGTTCATTTACCGAGCGTTGATCCATCCCGCCGCTGCACGCCGTGACCCACGGCCGCGACCGAGCCCCACCCATGGACGGGGGCCCCATCCAGTCCGCGACCGCGCCGCCCCGGAGGAGACGGGAACATGTCATCAGCCTGCGCACCCCCTCACACCGAGCACTCCCCGCCACCGCCCGACCCCGCACCGGGGCGCCGCCGCCTCGCGGTCGAGGGCGCCGACGTGTCCGCGGCCGTCGCGGTCTTCCTGATCGCCCTGCCGCTGTCCCTCGGTATCGCCCTCGCCACCGGCGCCCCGCTCCAGGCCGGCCTGGTCGCCGCCGCCGTGGGCGGAATCGTCGCCGGCCGGATCGGCGGCTGCCCGCTGCAGGTCAGCGGGCCCGCCGCCGGACTCACCGTCGTCACCGCGGACCTGATCCACCAGTACGGCTGGCGGGCCACCTGCGGCATCACCGTCCTCGCCGGTCTCGCCCAGCTCGGCCTCGGCTGTCTGCGCGTGGCACGCGGCGCGCTCGCCGTCAGCCCGGCCGTGGTGCACGGCATGCTCGCCGGCATCGGCATCACCATCGCCGTGGCCCAGCTGCACATCGTCCTCGGCGGCAGTCCGGACAGCTCCGTCCTCGCCAACCTGCGCGCACTGCCGGCCCAGTTGGCCCGCGTACAGCCTGCCGCCGTGTTCGTGAGCGTGCTGACGCTGGCCCTGCTGCTGGCTTGGCCGCGTCTGCCCGGCCGCGTCGGACGGGGGCTGCGCAAGGTGCCGGCCGCACTCGTCGCGGTCGCCGGGGCCACCGGGACCGCCGCCCTGACCGGGCTGTCCCTGCCCCGGGTCGGCCTGCCGTCCTGGAGCAGCCACGCGCTGGCCGGGCTGCCCGACGGCCCGGTGCTCGGCCTCGTGGCCGCCGTGCTCACCACCACCCTGGTGTGCAGCGTGCAGTCGCTGCTCGGCGCGGTGGCCGTGGACAAGCTGGTCGCGGCGCGGCCCGGCGCCCAGTCCCGCGTCGGCCGGTCCGACCTGGACCGGGAACTGCTGGGCCAGGGTGCCGCCAACATCCTCTCCGGGGCACTCGGCGGACTGCCGGTCGCGGGGGTGGCCGTGCGCAGCACGGCGAATGTGAACGCGGGTGCCGTCAGCCGGAACTCCACGATGCTGCACGGCGTTCTCGTAGTGGCGGCCGCGCTGCTGATGGTCCCGCTCCTGGAGGCGATCCCGCTCGCCTCCCTCGCCGCCCTGGTGATGGCCGTCGGCATCCAGATGGTGTCCCTGCACCACATCCGCACGGTGACGCGCCACCGCGAGGTGCCGGTCTACGTCGTGACCACCCTCGGCGTGGTGTCCTTCGGCGTCCTGGAGGGCGTGCTCCTCGGGGTCGCCGTGGCGGTCGCCGTCGCCCTGCACCGCCTCACCCGCACCCGCATCACCCACGAAGAGACGAAGGGAGTCCATCACGTACGCGTTCGGGGCCAGTTGACGTTCCTCGCCGTTCCCCGGCTCAGCAGAGCCCTGCATCTCGTACCCCAAGGCGCCCACGCCGTCGTGGAACTGAGCGGGTCGTTCATGGACCACGCGGCGTACGAGTCACTGCAGGACTGGCGCAACACCCACACCGCACGGGGCGGCACGGCCGAGCTGTCGGGCCGGCGCGGGGGAATCCGGACCGCCGAGCCGGCCACCCACGCCGGGTGCCGGTGCGGCCCCTGGACGCCCTGGCGCAACCATCAGTCCTGCGCCGCGGGGACGCAGAGTGCCCACGCGCCGGAAGGGCGCGCGGCGAGGGGGGAGCTGGCCCGCGGCATCAGCTCGTTCCAGCGGAACACCGCGCCGCTGGTGCGCAAGGAGCTGGCGCGGCTCGCCCGGGAGGGTCAGCAGCCCTCCCAGCTCTTCCTCACCTGCGCTGATTCCCGGCTCATCACGTCGATGATCACCGCCAGTGGTCCCGGCGATCTGTTCGTCGTCCGCAACGTCGGCAATCTGGTCCCGCCGCCGGGCGAGGAGCACGGCGACGACTCGGTCGCGGCGGCCATCGAGTACGCGGTGGACGTACTGGGGGTGCGCTCCATCACCGTGTGCGGGCACTCCGGTTGCGGGGCGATGCACGCGCTGCTGGCCGCGCAGACCACGGACGGGGACACGGACGCGGGCACCACGGAAGCGGGCACCGCTGCCGGGGACAGCGCCGGCACCGGCGCCACGGACGCGGGCCGCACGGGCGGTGTCGGCTCGGACGGTGTCGGCTCGGACGGTGTCGGCTCGGACGGTGTCGGCTCGGACGGTGTCCGCTCGGGCGAGGGCGGTGTCGGCGTGGACAGTGCGGGCGGGGGCGCCGTCGGTGGTGACACCCCGCTGCAGCGCTGGCTGCGGCACGGTCTGCCGAGCCTCGCGCGGCTGGCCGGAGACCGCCGCGCCCGGCCCCGGCTGGCCGGGCGGGCGACCGCGGACGCGGTGGAGGAGCTGTGCCTGACCAATGTGGTCCAGCAGCTGGATCATCTGCGGGCGCACCCGACCGTCGCCCGGGCGCTGGCCGGCGGCGGTCTGGAGCTGCACGGAATGTACTTCCACGTGGGCGAGGCGCAGGCGTATCTGCTGACGGGAACGGAAGGGGGCAGGGTGTTCGAGGGCGTCACGGAGGACCCTCCGGCGGGGGTCGCCCCGGGAGCGGGGGCGGGCTTCGAACACGGCGTGGAGGGGAACGTGGAAGGGGCCGCCGAGCAGGAGGAGGAGGCACGCAGTCCGGCGTGAGCGGTGGACCGCCGGACAGGTCTAAACCAATTTTTCCGTCGACCCTTGTCATCGCACCCCCGCGTCTGATGAGCTGTGGCCTGGGACACAACGGACACCCTTGGAAAGGGAGATGTCGTGAGCAACGAGAGCCTGGCCAACCTGCTCAAGGAAGAACGCAGGTTCGCGCCGCCCGCCGACCTGGCCGCGCACGCCAATGTCACCGCGGAGGCGTACGAACA
>NZ_JBIBUW010000020.1:0-122587 GCF_043079785.1 Streptomyces sp. NPDC015139
TGTCCGGGGACTGCGCGCCGATGGACACCGACACGCCGCAGGAGGCGCCGTCGAAGCCCTTCTTGGAGGAGTCGTAGCCGATCTCGAGGATCTTGTCGCGGACCAGCTCGGCGATCGGCACGTACGCGGTGGTCGTCACTTCGCCGGCCACATGGACCTGGCCGGTGGTGATCAGGGTCTCCACGGCCACGCGGGCGTCCGGGTCCTGGCCGATCAGCGCGTCGAGCAGGGCGTCGCTGATCTGGTCGGCGATCTTGTCGGGATGGCCCTCGGTGACCGACTCCGAGGTGAACAGCCGTTTCGTCATGGCCGCATGAGATCCGTGGCCGCGGGCCGCCCGCAACCGGACCTGCCCGAGTCACGGCCGGCACCGCGGACGCGTGACGCTTGGGCAGGTCAGGCGGCGGCCGGGACCTTGTTCTCGTCCGCGGCGCGGGCGGCGCGCACGCCGAGCACGGACCGGTACAGCAGCATCGCCGCGCAGCCGGCCGTCCCGTACAGCAGGCTCATGCCGAGGGCGGGGACGAACGCGCCGAGGGTGACGCACAGGGCGGCGACGAGGAGCCCGATCCGGGCGTTGAGGGCGTATGCGGCCATGTACTTGGTGCGGGCCTCGGGGTCGATCAGGTCGGCCAGCAGCGCCTGGCGCACGGGCACGCTGGCGATCTCCCCGAAGGTCAGCAGGACGGCCGCCGCGATGAGCACCCAGCCGACGTCGCTGACGGCCCAGACCATGTAGCCGGCGGTGAAGACGGCGATCCCGCCGTACAGCCGGACCCGCTCGGGGACCCGCGCCAGCAGCGTCTTGACGGTCAGGACGAGGGCGACGACGAGGGCGGCGTTGACCGCCCGCAGAATGCCGAGGACGGCGACGCCGTCGATGTCCAGCCGTCGGCCGCCGACCGCGAGCAGGGTCTGCTGCGGGAACTGCCGGGACAGGCGTACGGCGATGTAGTAGCCGATCTGCATCTCCACCGCGGCGATCAGTGCGGCCGCGGCCAGCTGGCGCAGGAAGACGCGGTCGCGGGCCACGGCGAGGTAGCCGCGCAGCATGGCGGCCGGTCCGGCCGGTGCCCTGCCGTCGCGCGGTGCGGTCTCGCTGATCCACCGCCACATCACCGAGGTGGTCAGCAGGCACAGTCCGGCGGCACCGGTCAGCAGCTGCAGGAAGTGGCCATCGTAGAGGAAGCCGCCGATCAGGGCGCCCACGGTGAACGCCAGGTTGATCGACCAGTAGTTGATCGTGTAGACGAGGGGGCGGTTCTCGGGAGTGGAGACGTCGACCATCATCGCGTCGGCCGCCGGCGTGGCCACCTGCGAGCAGCAGGTGTTGAGCAGGAACAGGCCGAACGTGACGGGCCCGGAGGTCCACCACGGCGAGTTGGCCAGGGCGAGCAGGCCGAAGCTGAGGGTGGTGCCGAGCTCGCCGGCGACCATCACGGGGCGCCGGCCGTGGACGTCGGCGAGGTGTCCGCCGAGGAAGTTGGCGGTGATGCCCGCCGCCGCCACGCAGACGGTGAGGGCACCGGCGACGGCTGCGCCGTAGAGGGCCGCCAGGTGGATGACGAGCAGCGGCATCATCATGACCGACAGCAGCCGCTGGACGAAGCCGACCGCGATCCGCAGCCGGATGTTGGGATGCAGGGAGCCCAGGGTCATCGCCGGCCTCGCCAGGATCGGGATTCGTCGGCGAGCTGACCGCCCTTGCCCCAGTGGTCCGGCTCCACGTCCCGCACGATGACGGTCACGGCGTCGTCCGGGCAGCCGGACACGCGCGTGACGACGTCGGTGATGCCCGCCACCAACTCCTTCCGCGCGTGCCGGTCGTTACCCTGCCACCAGTTGACGGTGATCACTGGCATGTCAGCGGTCCTTTGCTCCGGAGAACGATTTCGAGGGCGCGGCATGTAGAGAATCCCCGTGGCGCCGTGACGCTGACAAGCCAAGGCCGCACACGGAATACGACTTGAACAAGTCGGCTCTTTCTCCCGGGTTTTACGCACTCGCCGGGGTGCGAGTTGGTGAAGTCGTCGTGCCTTTTCGGCTTCCGTTGCCACCGGATTGAGCCACGTGTTGTGATCGAACCCGGGAAGGACTTGCGGTGCCGTGCCCGCACTCCTCCGCCGGTTCGGCCTCGCGAGACCCTGACATATTCGGAGGGAATGCTGGTGTCCCCGTTCGACATACGCCGGATCGGTGGCAGGATCGGCGCGGAGGTAATGGGCGTCGATCTGTCCACCGAGCTGTCGGATTCCGTTTTCCGGCAGATCCACGAGGCATTCCTGGAATACAAGGTCCTCTTCTTCCGGGACCAGGACATCACCGACGGCCACCAGCTCGCCTTCGCCGGCCGTTTCGGCCCGCTGACCCAGCCGCACCCGATGATGCGCACCGTCGACGGCACCCCGCAGGTGATCCCCGTCGACGGGGAGGACCAGCGTGCCGACCACTGGCACACCGACATCAGCTTCACCACCACCCCGTCGCTGGGTACGACCCTGCGCAGTGTGGTGCTGCCCCCGTACGGCGGGGACACCCTGGTCGCGAACGCGGCCGCCGGCTACAAGGACCTGCCGGCCGAACTGCGGGCCGTGGCCGACCGGTTGTGGGCCGTGCACACCAACCACGCGGAGCAGCCGCGGCTGGGCACCGAGCGCGGCGACGAGGTACGGGCGGCGTTCCTGGCCCGCCGGTTCGAGGCCGCCCACCCGGTGGTGCGCGTGCACCCGGAGTCCGGTGAGCCGAGCCTGTTCCTCGGCGGTTTCGCCCAGTGGCTGCTCGGTGTGGCACCGCGTGAGTCCCGGCCGATCCTCGACGTGCTCCAGGGCTATGTGCGCCGGCCCGAGAACGTCGCGCGCTGGCGCTGGCGCCCGGGCGACGTGCTGATCTTCGACAACCGCAGCACGCAGCACTTCGCGGTGAACGACTACGGGCGCCACCAGCGGGTGCTCCACCGGGTGTCCATCACCGGCGACGTGCCCGTCGGCCTCGACGGCAAGCGGAGCTACGCGCTGAAGGAAGGGGAGTGACCATGGCGTCCGTCTCCGGTCCGGATCCGGGGTTCGCGGCGCGGCTGCGCCGCCGGGAGCACCTGGTGGGCTACTGGATCTCCCTGGACGCTCCGGTGGCGACCGAGCGGATCGCCGGGCTCGGCTACGACTACATCGGTGTGGACGGCCAGCACGGTGTCACGCACCAGCCCGGCTGGCAGACCGCTATGCTGGCCGTGGACGCCCGCGGCCGCTCCGCCGGGGTGATCCGGGTGCCCTCGCCGGACCCGGTCGCCATCGGGGTCGCCCTCGACACCGGGGCGCGCGGCGTCATCGTGCCGATGGTGGAGAGCGCCCGGCAGGCGCGGGACGCCGTGCGGGCGTGCCGGCACCATCCCGTGGGAACGCGCAGTCTGGCCGGTCCGGTCCGGGCGGAGCTGCGGCTGGGATCCGTACCCGCCGAGATCGACGACCGGGTCGCGTGCGTGGTGATGATCGAGACCGCGTCCGCGCTGGACGACCTGGACGCCATCTGCGCCACGGAGGGCCTGGACGCGGTGTACGTGGGGCCGGCCGATCTGTCGGCGGCGCTCGGTGCGCGCTGGTTCGGCGACCCGGCGGCCGCCGACGCGCTGGAGGCCGCGCTGCGGAGGATCACGGAGGCCGCCGGCCGTCACGGCATCGCCTGCGGCATCCACGTGCCGGACGGCGAGAGCGCCGCGAAGCGGCTCGCGGAGGGCTTCACCTTCGCCACCGTCTCCAGCGACATCACCCACCTTCAGCAGGCGGCCGCCGCGCATCTGCGCGCGGCGCGCGGCCTGAAACCGGCCTGAGTTCGGCGGACGGGGGGAGAGATGACGACAGAGGTGAGCGGCACCGTCGCGGGGGCGGCCGGGTCCCTGGAGGACCTGGTCGGGAACACACCGCTGCTGGAGGTCCCGCTGCCGGGGCTGGCCGGTTCGGTGCGGCTGCTGGCGAAGCTGGAGGCGGCCAACCCGCTGGCCAGCGTGAAGGACCGGGCCGCGCTGTTCATGATGCGGGCCGCCGAGGAGGCGGGGCTGCTGCCCGCGAGCGGGGGCACCGTCGTCGAGTGCTCCTCCGGCAGCACCGGCATCTCGCTGGCCGCGCTGTGTGCCCGCCGCGGCCACCGGTGCATCGTCGTGATGCCCGACAACGCCACCGAGGAACGCCGTCTGATCCTGCGCCGGCTGGGCGCCGAGGTGCACCTCGTGCCGCACGGGGACGGTCTGCAGGCCGCCTGGGCGTACACCGAGGAGCTGCAGCGCGGCCTGCCCGGCTCGTGGGTGCCGCACCAGGACCGCAATCCCGCCAACGTGCGGGCGCACTACGAGACGACGGGCCCGGAGATCTGGCAGGCCGCATGGGGCCGTGTCGACGTGCTGGTGTGCGGGGTCGGCACCGGCGGAACGCTGACGGGCACCGCCCGCTATCTGAAGGAGCGCACCGCGGTGCACGTCGTCGCGGTCGAACCGGCGCGCAGCGCCGTGCTGTCCGGGGGTGAGGCCGGCCCGCACGGCATTCCCGGCATCGGCGCCGGTTACGTCTCCCCGATCACCGACCTCACCCTGGTGGACGAGGTGGTCGCCGTCACGGACGAGGCGGCCGCGGCCACCACGGACGAGGTGGCCCGCGCGACCGGTCTGCCGGTCGGTATCTCGTCGGGCGCCGCCGCCTGGGCGAGTCGTGCCGTGGCGGCCCAGCCCCGCTGGGCGGGCGCCACGGTCGTCACCGTGTTCCCCGACAGCGGGGAGCGCTATCTGTCGACGGCCCGCTGATCCGCCGTCCCCGAGGAAAGACAGGCAACAGAGATGTGCCGGATCTTCGGCTATTTCAACGCGGCGTCGACGCCGCACGTGATGCGGACCGTGGCCGCCCTCCAGCGGCACGGCGGCCCGGACGCGACGGGTGTCGCGCAGGGGGCGGGGTGGGGGCTGGGCAGCAACCGGCTCGCCGTCGTCGGCCTGGACGGCGGCCGCCAGCCGTACGGGCGGGGCGGTCCGGTGCAGGTGGTCTTCAACGGGGAGATCTACAACCACGAGGAACTGCGCCGCCGGCTGGAGTCGCTCGGCCATGTGATCCCCGACCGCTGTGACGGATCGGTGCTGCCCGCGCTGTACCTGGAGTACGGCGAGGAGTTCACCGAGCACCTCGACGGCATGTACGCGCTGGCGCTGGTGGACACGCGGGGCGCGGTGCCGCGGCTGCTGCTGGCCACCGACCACATCGGGATGAAGCCTCTGTACCACCGCTGGGACCCGGCGGACCGGTCCCTGTACTTCGCCTCGGAGCTGCCCGCGCTGCTGGGGTTCGGCGGGATCGGCGGACGGGTGCGCGAGTCGGCGCTGGACGCCCTGCTGACGACCCGTACGCCGTTCGGCACGCGGACGATGTACGAGGACGTGGAGGTGCTGGAGCCCGGCACGACCTGGGTGTGCGAGCTGGGCGGCCGACCGCGGGTGCGGCGGCGCGCCGCGCACGTGCCGGACGGCGCGGCGGGGCCCGGGGACGGGTTCACCGCGGCCCGGCAGGTGCGGCGCACCCTGCGTCACGAGGTGGGCCGGCTGCTGGAGGCGGACGTGCCGGTCGCCGTGGTCACCTCCGGCGGCCTGGACTCCTCCCTGGTGACGGCGCTCGCGGCCGAGCACGGGCCGCAGCACACCTTCACCATCGCCTACCGGGGCACCTGGCCGTTCGACGAACGGCACTTCGCGCGCGAGGTGGCCGACCGGGCCCGTACGGTCCACCACGAGGTGGAGATCGACCCGGCCGGTTTCCCCGGCCTGCTGGAGGACACCGTCTGGCACCTCGGGCAGCCCAACGCCGATCCGATCGCGCTGAGCACGTACGCGTTGTTCCGGGCGATCCGGGAGGCCGGCTTCACCGTGGCGCTCACCGGTGACGGCGCGGACGAGGTGTTCGGCGGGTACGAGCGGATGCGGCTGGCCACCGAGCGCGCGGCGGCGGGCGCCGACTGGGCGCCGGCCTACCTGGACGCGCTGTCCGCCGTGCCGGCCGCGCTGCGCGGCCGGCTGTACACCGACGCCTACCGGGCCCATGTCGCCGCCGACCCGGCGCTGCCCGGGGCGGCCCGCCAGGATCTGCTGCACGGCCCCGGCACCGTCCTGGACCGCATCACCCGGTTCGAGCTGGAGCAGCGGCTGCCCGCCTACCATCTGCGCCGGGTCGACCACCTCAGCATGGCCTCCTCGGTGGAGGCGCGGCTGCCGTTCTGCCAGCGTTCGGTCCTCTCCCTCGGCCGCCCGCTGCCCGACCACCGGCGCATCCAGGGCGGCCAGGTCAAGCGCACCCTGTACGCGGCGGCGGCCGGGCTGCTGCCCGACCGGGTGCTGTCCCGGCCGAAGCAGCCGTTCACCCTGCCGGTGACGGCGATGCTGCGGCCGGGCACCACGCTGTGGGAGTACGCGCGGGATCTGCTGGCGCCGGACCGGACCGCCGCGGCGGGACGGCTGGACGGCCGGGCGGTCGACGACCTCTTCACCGCGCAGGCCGAACGGCCCGACGACACCGCGGCGCTGGCGCTGTGGACGCTGCTGGTGCACGAGGTGTGGGACGGGCAGTTCCGGCGTTCCCTGCACGGGCGTGGTACGGCAGCGCAGGCGCCCGGGGGCACGAGACCGCTGGCGGTGGCGGCGTGATCGGGCACCTGGCGTACGCGGCGGGCAGCCCCTGCCCCACGTTCGTGCTGGACGCCGGCCGGCTGCCGCGCGAGGACGGGGCGCTGCTGGCCCATCTCACGCAGGCCCGCAGCTATCTGGCGTCGGCGGGCGGCGCGCACGTACTGAAGATCGCTCTCATCGAGCCGTCCGCGCATCCCATGTTCGACCTGGACTACCGGTTCGTGCAGGCGCTGCCCGGCGCCCCGGACCGGTTCGACCTGCGCGGTTCGTGCGGTCACTCGGTGCTGGCGTCGGTGCTGGCGGCCTCCCGCTCGGGGATGCTGCCGCGGCTGGTGCCGGGAGCCCGGATCCGGGTGCGGGTGCGCAACAACGGCGACAGCGTGGTGTGCGAGGCCGAGCGCGTCGAGCGGGACATGGCCGGTTTCACGGTCACCTTCGTCCAGCCGTCGCCGCTGCCCTTCGCGGACCTGCTGCCGGACGGGCGGCCGCGCACCGTGCTGGCCGACGGCGGGGAGCAGGTGGAGGTCTCCCTCGTCGCCAGCTCCAACACCTACGCGTTCGTCGACGCCCGCACGCTCGGCGTTGCGGACCAGGCGGCGCTCTTCGACGCCGGTGGACGGCTGCTCGAGCGGCTGGAGTCGCTGCGGGGCGCGGCGGCCGATCTGCTCGGCTGGCCGCGCGGCGGGGCCTTCCCCAAGATCGCGGCGGTGCTGCCGGGCGCGGACGGCGGTGTCGCGGCCCGGGCGGTGACGGTGCCGGGCTGGCACCCGTCGATCGCCCTGACCGGCGCGGTCTGTCTGGGGACGGCGATGCGGATCCCCGGCACGCTGCCCTGGCGGATCGCCCGCGAACAGGGCACGGACGACGGCCTGGTGGACATCATCACGCCGGGCGGCCGTACGGCGGTCACGGCGGTCACCTCGGCCGCGGGGACGGCCCGCGACGAGGGCGCCCTGCTGTGGGCGACCGTCGCGCACAAGCACGTCAGCTTCCAGGGCTCGTTCGCCCTGACACCCCTGAGTCATCTTCAGTTCGAGGAGGTCGCCCAATGCCTGGCGCTGTCCGGAGCGGTGTGAGACCGCTGCTGACGGCCGAGCTGCACGCCCGGTTGTCGGAGTCCGCCGCACGCAGCGCTCCGGCCGGTGTGCCCGGCCGGGAGGCGCTGGCGGCGCTGCGCGCCGGCGGGCTGCTGGGCACGGCCGTCGCGCCCCGCTACGGCGGCGCGGGCGGGGACGCGGCCGCGGTCAACCAGGTCGTCGAGGAGATCGCCGCCGTCGATCCGTCGCTGGCCATCATCGCCTTCCAGCACTTCGCCGTGTCGGCCCGGATCGCCGAGTGGGGCACGCAGGAGCAGCAGCGGCGGTGGCTGCCGCTGCTGGCCGACGGCACCTGGCTGGCCGCGTCGGCGTGGAGCGAGACGGGTGCCGGGGCCGCCAAGCGGAACCTGGCCAGCAGCGGCGAGCGTCTCGCGGACGGCGGCTGGCGGCTGGACGGCTCGAAGACGTTCACGACCGGCGCCGGTGTCGCCGATGTGTACCTGGTGCTGGTGCAGACCGGCCGGCCGGGCGGCACCGCGCACGGGTACGGGTCGGACGGGCAGACGTTCTTCCTGGTGGAGGCGGGCACCGAGGGGCTGGTCGCGGACCTCGGCCTGGATCTGGCGGGGATGCGCGGCTCGGCGACCGGGCTCCTCTCCCTCGGGGGCTGTGTCGTGGCGGACGCCGACCGGCTGGGGCCGGAGGGCGGGGCCGCGTCGGTCATCGCGGGTGTGCGCGAGTCGGGCGCCAGCCTGGGAGCGGTGTCCGTGGGCATCGCGCGGGCCGCGTTCGACCTGGCCGTGCGGCACGCGCGGAAGCAGGGGCTGCTGGAGCTGCCGACCGTGCGGCACCGGCTGGTGGACCTGGCGACCCGTCTGGAGGCGGCACGGGCCGTGGTGGCCCGGGCCGGTGCCCGCAGTTCGGCGCAGCCGGGGATGACCACGCTGCACAGCAAGCTGCACGCGTCCGTGGCCGCCGAGGAGATCTGCCTCGACGTCGCCCGGATGCTGGGCTCGGCCGGGTACCGCGAGGGGGCACCGATCGGCCGGCTGCTCGCCGACGCGCGCGGCATCGCCTTCATGGGTCCGACGAACGACCTGTGCCGGGAGTTGGTGGCGGCGGCATGGACCGGCTGAGCCCCGTGCCCGAACTCGTCGTCAGCGGCCGCCGGCTGGTGACGCCGCACGGTGTGCGGTCCGGGCACGTCCTGATCAGCGGCGGCCGGATCACCGACGTCACCGGTCCGGGCCCGGTGCCCGCCGGGGCGGGGCACCTGGACGCCGGCGACCACTACGTGCTGCCCGGGCTGATCGACTCCCATGTGCACTTCCGGACGCCCGGGCTGACGTACAAGGAGGACTGGGAGCACGGCAGCCGGGCGGCGGTGCGCGGCGGCGTGACCACGGTGATGGACATGCCGAACACGGTGCCGCCCACGCTGGACCCGCAGGCGCTGTTCGACAAGGCCGGTCTGGTGCGGGGCAGTTCGCTGGTGGACTTCCGCTTCCACATCGGGGTCGATCCGGCGCGCCCGCGGCTGCTGGCGGACCTCGACCCGGCGGTGGCGACCAGTGCGAAGGTGTTCATGGCGGGCCACCACACGGCCCCGACGGTGGTCCGGGACCCGGTGGTGCTGGAGCAGGCGTTCGCGGCGGCGGCCGAGGCGGGCGTCCAGCTCGTCCTGCACGCCGAGGACGACGGGCTGTTCGCGCTGCTCGACGCCTGGTGGGGGGAGCCGTCCGGGTATCTCGACTACGAGCGGCACCGGCCGCGCACCGGCGGCATCGTCGCCGTCGCCAAGGTCGTCGAACTGGCACGGCGCCACGGCACCCGGGCCCACATCCTGCACCTGTCGAGCGCCGAGGAGGCCGATCTGGTGTGCGCGGCGCAGGCCGCCGGGCATCCGGTCACCTTCGAGGTCACCGGCCACCATCTGTCGTTCACCGACGAGGACACCCGGCGCCTGGGCGCGCGGACACGGCTGTCGCCGTCGATCCGCTCCCGGGCGGACCAGGACCGGTTGTGGCGGGCCCTGGCGGAGGGTCAGCTCGCCACCCTGGGCAGCGACCACGCCCCGCACACCGTCGCGGAGAAGACCCGGTCGGCGGCGGCCTCGCCGCCGGGGCTGCCCGGTGTGCAGGAGCTGGCCGTCGCCGTGTGGACGGGAATGCGCCGCAGACGGCCCGAGGAGGACCCGGACGTCGCGGTGACGCGTCTGGTGCGGCACCTGTCGCAGCGGCCCGCCGAGCTGTTCCGGCTGCCCGGCAAGGGGCGGATCGCCCCGGGTGCCGACGCCGACCTGGTCCTCTTCGCGCCGGACACGCCGTGGATGTTCTCGGCGCACGACGTGGAGAGCAAGTGCGGCTGGTCGGCGTACGAGGGCTGGACGTTCACCGGGCGCGTCGAACGCACCCTGCGGGCGGGCCGCACCGTCTGGGACGCCGCCTCGGGCACCTTCGGCGCGTACGACGGCCGCCTGCTGGCGGCGGCCGGGGACGGATCGCAGCGGGCGGCGCTCGCCGCCGGGAGGGAATGACATGGCGAGGAAACGGTCGGTGGTGGTCGCGGGGGGCGGTGTCGGGGGGCTCGCGGCGGCCGCCGGCATGGCCGCCCGGGGCCTGGACGTGACCGTCCTGGAACGGGCGGAGCGGATCGGCACCGGCGGCTCGGGGCTCGTGCTCCAGCCCAACGGGGTGCGGGCCGCCGACGCCCTGGGCGCGCGGATCGGAGCCCGGATCCGGGCGTCGGGCCGGCCCGGCCTGCCCGACGAGGTGCGGGTCCTGATGGACGCGCGGGGCACGGTGCTCGCCGAGGAGCCCGTCGGTGCGGGTTCCGGCGGGCTTCCGCAGATTCCCGTGCTGCGTTCCGCGCTGCACCGCGCCCTGCTCGACGAAGCGCTCGCCGCGGGCGCGGCCGTGGTCCTGGCGACCGGCGTCACCGGCTACACCGTGCGCCCCGGCGAGGTCGCCGTGCACCTGTCGGACGGCGGCGTCACCACCTGCGACGCGCTCGTCGGCGCCGACGGCATCCACTCGGCGGTACGCGCCCGGATGCTCGACGACGGCCCGCCGACGTACCGGGGTTACACCTCGGTGCGCGGCCGGACGACCGGTTCGGCGCTGGGGCAGCGCGGCCATGTCGTCAACGGACGCGGCATCCAGCTGTTCGTCGCCCCGGTGGGCGACGACACCCTGTACTGGACCGCAAAGATCACCGCGCCGCCCGGGGCGTGGCCCGCCCTGGGGCCGGCCGGGGCCCGGCTGGCTCTGCTGGACGCCCTGGAGGGCTGGTACGCCCCCGTCGTGGACCTCGTGCGGGCCGCCGACCCGGAGGACGTCGTCGTCACCGACATCCACGACCGCGATCCCGCCCCGCGCTGGGTGGACGACCGGGTGGCGCTGCTGGGCGACGCCGCGCATCCGATGGTCCCGGCCCTCGGCCAGGGGGCCAACCTGGCGCTGGAGGACGCCGCCGTGCTCGCCGAGGCGCTCGCCTCGTCCGCCCCGGTGGCGGACGCGCTCGCCGGGTACGCCCGCGAGCGCATGGAGCGTGCCGCGGCCGTCGTCCTCGCCTCCCGCCGGCAGGGCGCACTCGACCAGGGCGCGGACCGGGCGGGCGAGGAGCGGCGCAACGCGCACATGAGGTCCGCCGGCCGCAAGGACGCGGACCTCGCCGACGTCGTCGGCTGGCGGCCCCGGCCCAGCCGTCCGGAACCGGGCCGCGCGCCGGCCGCGACGACCACCGTCCGTCCGAGGAAAGGGGCCACCGCCATGGGGGCACCGCACATCGTCCTGATCAGCGGATCACTGCGCCCGGGTTCGACCTGCGACCGGGTGGCCGAGTGGTGCGCCCTGCGGTGCGCCGAACAGGGCGCGTCCGCCCGTGTGTTCACCGGCACGGAGATCGACTTCCCGGCGTACCGGCCCGGGCTGGCCGGCCGGCACGCGGCCGTCACCGGCTTCCTGGAGGAGCTGCGCGCCGCCGACGGCGTGGTCCTGGTGTCGCCGACGTACCACGCGACCGTGTCCGGGCTGCTGAAGAACGCCCTGGACTACGTCAACGACATCGGCGGGCCGGTGCCCTACCTCCAGGGGCGGTCGATCGGCACGGTCGCGGTGGGCTCGGCCGCGCAGGGCGCGGTGTCGACGCTGACCACACTGCGCACCATCGGGCACGCGCTGCGCGGCTGGCCGACGCCGGTGGGGGTGGCCGTGTCGCGGGCGCCGGAGCAGCCGGCCGCGGACGGCGGGGAGCCCGCGCCGGACGTGGAGCGCCTGACGCAGATGGTGTCCCAGGTGGTGTGGCTGGGCGGCAAGCGGGCCGAGGACGCCCGGCCGGCCGTGCTCGGTGCCGTCGCCTGACCGAAGTCCCGTCCCGCGCAACCCATGGCCGCGTGCGAGGGGCACGCGGCGGAAGGAGACAACCATGTCCGTGTCCACCGGCGGCATTCACGTTCTGCGGGCCCCGCTCGGGCCCGTGTGGCGTGACGCCAACATCCGGTCCGGGCCCTCCCTGGACAGCCCGGTGCTCCGGGTGGTGCTGCCCGACCCGGCGGTCGACCACACCTGCGAGGGCTGGTCCGAGGGCGACGAGGTGGTGGAGGACCAGCACCCGGCCGGGGTGATCACCAGCTCCCTCTGGTTCCGGCTCGCGGACGGCGGCTGGTCCAGTGCCGTCAACTTCGAACCCGTCGCGGTGGCCGGGCTGGTGGCGCACGCCGTCGGCGTCGCCGCCCCCGGTCAACCCTCCGGCTGGTCATAGCAGTTCAGAAGATGCGCCGTGGCACGGCGCGCTGAAAGCATCCAGGGAGCCGGGGCCGTACGGTCCCCGTCTTCTTCTCCAGCGGGCTGCCGCCCGCCCGACAGAGAGGTGTGGGTACATGGCCACCGCACTGAGCACCGAGATCCAGCAGCGCATCGTCGAGGAGACCGGCGACGCCGCTCCGAGCACCGACGACGCCGCCGCGTTCGAGGCGTGGCTCGACGGCATCAAGGACTCCCACGAGGAGCTCTACGCCGGCATCGCCGCGGAGATCGAGACCGCTGTGATGACCAAGGCCGCCTGACCAGGCCGACGCGCACAGTGATCCGGCCGGCCGGTACCGCGGCGTCCCGTCGCGGGACACCGGCCGGCGGATCGCGTGGGGCGGTGTCCGTCCCGCGCGGGCATCACGGGACGAGAGGAAGGACGCCGGCGGGTGCGCTGGACGACGCTGCTGTTCGACGAGGCCGGCCTGGACGAGCTGTCCCGGCTCGACGCCGAGGCCCTGCTGGGCGGTGCCGGGGACACCCTGGAGCGGCGTTTCGACCCTCGTGACCTCTACCGCCGCTGGGAGCGGCAGCAGTGGCTCGCCTCCGACATCGACCTGGAGCGGGACCGCCATCACTGGCACCACCTGCTCGGTCCCGGCGCCCGTGACTCCCTCACGTCCTTCGTCACCAGCTTCCTGGTCGGCGAGTACACGGGCCTGGACCTGATGAGCCCGATCCTCGCCGGCTGCACGGACGAGGAGTACCTGCTGTTCCTGGGGACACAGGCCGCCGACGAGGCCCGGCACACCGTGTTCGTCAGCCGCCTCGCCGAGGAACTGCTCGGCCTCGACGACTGCCTGCGCGACCAGTTGATCGCCTCCTGGTCGACGCTCAGCCCCGCGAACCGCGCCGTGCACACCCTGGAGAACACCGTCCTGCGGGAGCTGTACGACGCCCCGCGCGACCACGAGCGCTGGCTGCGGGCCGTCACCTTCTTCCACCTCGTCACCGAGGGCGTCCTCGCCCTGCACGGCCAGCGCGGTCTGGTGCGCGGCCTGCAGCGCATCCCCCTGCTGCCCGGTATGCGGGCCGGGTTCACGGCGATGACCCGGGACGAGTCCCGGCACGTCAGCTTCGGCCTGCACGCGCTGCGCCGCGGGGCGCTGGAGGGCCATGCCGAGGCTATCCACGAGATGATCGAGACGGGGATGCCGCTGGCCGCCGTCGTCGGCATCTCCCCCGGCGGGACGCCCGCACACGCGGCGGCGGCCGCCGCCTCGGCACGCGACCTGCTCGCGACGATCGCCGTACGGCTACGCCAGCTCGACGTTCCCGGTGACTTCGCCGAGCACGTGCTCGGCAGATGCCGGGCGGCCCAGGACGCCGCCCTGCGCGCTCCGGTGACCGCCGCCGCGAACAGGTGAGGGACATGACAGACGACACGCAGACGTCCACCACGAAGGGCGGCGGCTTCGCCCGGGTGCTGCGCAGCCCCGGCGCGCTGCGCCTGGTCGGTTCGCTGTTCGTGCTGGAGACCGGGTCCGCCATGACGACGGTCGGCCTGCCGCTGCTGGTCATGCAGCGGTACGGCCTGGGCCTGGAGGTGGGGTTCACCCTCGCCGCCCGGTTCCTGCCCAACATCCTGCTCGGCGCGCTCGCCGGGCAGGTCGTCGACCGGCACGACCCGCGCCGCGTGGCGACGCTCGCCGCGCTGGGCAGCGGTCTGGCCGCCGCCCTGTTCCCGTTCACCACGGCGATGTGGCAGATCCAGCTGCTGGCCCTGGCCATCGGCATCGGCTACATGTTCGGCTTCCCGGCGACCATGGCGCTGCGTCCGCAGGTGATTCCCGAGGGCAGCGAGCTGGAGGGCAACGGGCTCATCGTGACGGCGGAGCGGGTGCCCAAGCTCCTCGGGCCGGCGGTGGCCGGGCCGATCGCCGCCGTCGCGGGCGTCGACTGGCTGTTCACCGCCGAGGCCGCGACCGCGCTGGTGGCGGCCGCGCTGCTGACGCGCCTGCCCCGGACGGCCGGCGCCGGATCGGCGGCCGCGGCGGGTGCCGCCGCAGGGGCAGCGGCCGCGTCCGGCGCGCGGACGGCCTCCGCCGTGGGCGGCCGGCTCGCCGGCTGGGCCCGGGCGGTGGCGGGCGGTGCGCGCGAGCTGGTGCGCATGGTGCGCGGGGACGGGCGGCTGTCCTCGCTGACGGCCACGGCGTTCACGTACATGGTGGCGCTGGGCCTGGGCCGCACCTTCCTCGCCGCGTACTCGCTGCACGGCTTCGGGCACGTCCCCGGGATGCTCGGCTATCTGCTGGCGGCCATGGGGCTGGGCGGCGCGCTCGGCGGGATGGCGGCGGCGGTCTTCCGTTCCTGGAACCAGGGCTGGGTCTACGTCCTCGGCAACGTGCTGGAAGGCGTGTGCTGGGTGGCGCTGGTCGCGACGGGTGAGTGGTACCTGGCGCTCGCCCTGCTGCTGTTCGCGGGGGTCTTCGAGTCCATCGCCTCCGTCGTCTACTTCGCCGAGGTCCAAAAGCGCCTGCCCGCCGGTCTGCAGGGCCGCTACTACGCCACCCTGGTGCCGCTCTCGGACGTCTTCCTCGTGGCGGGCACCGTCGCGGGCGGTGTCCTCGTCGACCGGGGGGGCGTCTTCGCCGGCGCCGTCCTGGTGGGCCTCGCGATGGCCCTGCCGGTCCTGGTGCTGGTGACCCGGCTCGTACCGGACCGGCCGGCGCCGGCGGTGGAGCAGGCGGCCGCGGAGACGGAGGAGTCCGCCGCGGAGACGGAGGAGTCCGTCGTGCAGACGGGCCGGTCCGCGCCGGTGGCCGGGAGCGCGGCGGCATGAGCGGGGGCCTCCCGGACGCCTTCCCCTACCTGGGTGCCTCGCTGGACGACGTCGAGGATCTCGCGCACTCCCGGATCTCCTGCTGGGTGCACTGCCTGCGCGACAGCCTGTACGCCACCGGGTTCCGGGACACCGCCCGGGCGCTGGCCCAGCCGCTCAACTTCGCCGTGGAGCGCACCGCCGACGGTGAACTCCTCACCCTGTACGGCGGTCTGGACACCGACTACCACGCGCCCCGCTTCCAGCGCGGCGTCCGGGCCCGCTGGGAGACCAGCCCGGACGACGAGGACCACGCGTTCGACGTCGTCGAGCGGGAGCTGGCCCGCGGGCATGCCGTGCCGGTCTCGCCGGACCTGCGGGGCATGCGCCACTCCGAGTTCTACCGCGTGCCGTTCTCCGGCTATCCGCACACCTTTCTGGTGCACCGCCTGGACGGGGACACGGTCTGGGCCGCCGACCGCAACACCCGCCGCGGCAGCGGCTTCACGGACAACCGCGGCACCGTGCCCGCCGAGGAACTGCGCCGGGGCCTGGCCGGGCGGCCGGTGCTGGTCTGGGACACCGGTGCCCCCGCCGGGGACTGGGCGGAGGAACGCCACCTGCTGCTGGCGCGCTCCGTGCGGAACCTGACCGAACCGGACTCGCCGCACGAGGGCCTCGCCGGGCTGCGCACGCTGCCGGACGTGCTGGCCGGGCTGGAGGAGCACCCCGGCCGCTCGTCGGTGTTGCGCATGCGCGTGTCGGGGCCGCTGCAGCGGCAGGTCGCCGGCGACCGCCAGCTGCTGGCCGCCGCCCTGCTCCGGGACGTCCCGGAGCAGGGCGGCGGCGCGCACGGGGCGGCCGTCGTGGCGGCGGCCGCTCTGCTGCGCGCCTCGTCCGCCGCCTTCGTCGACCTGGCCCGGCTGGTGTTCCTGCTCAGCCGCTCCTGGTCCGCCGAGGCGCTCGACCTTTGCCGCCGCCGGGTGGACCGCATCCACGACCTCGACGCCCGGGCCGTGGAGCGGCTGGCCGCCCTCGGGTGAGCGCCGGGCGTCAGACCAGGGCGGCGGCGTTGGAGAAACCGCCCATGTAGTAGTCGACGGTGTCCTGTTCGCTGCACACGGCGACGACGCCGGCCCGCAGCAGCCGCTCGCACAGCGCCATGTCCTCCGTCGTCTCGAGGATGCGCTGCCAGACGGTGAAGTCGGTGGGGAACGGGACGAGTTCGTGGGTCTCGCGGCGCAGCAGCAGCTCGTTGGTGTCGACCCGGTTCAGCATGCCGTCGCCGGTCATCCGCATCATGTCGCGGACGACGGGCGAGCCCGGGACGAAGACGCCGTGGCGGGCCAGTGTCCGGTAGGAGGCGGCCCGCTGACGCGGTATCGGGTGCCAGGGGTCCTCGCCGTCCGGCACGAACTCGGCGCCGTCCTCGGTGAGCAGACGGCGCCAGCTGTGGGCGACGCCGGCCTGCGGGTTGCGCTCCAGCAGGTCCACCAGGGAGCGCAGGTGGCCGGGGGCGTAGGCGTTGTCGTCGTCGAGGTGGGCGACGTAGGGGGTGCGGGCGAGGCCGACCCCGAGGTTGCGCAGGTAGGACAGCCGGGCCGGCAGGTAGTCGCGTGGCATGTCCGGATGGTCGCCGGGGGCGACGTTGACGAACCGGGCGTGCGGGAACTCCTCTTCCAGCGCCCGGCGTCGGTCCTCGTCGCGGAGGTGGGGGCAGTCGTCGCCGACGACCACCTGGGCGGCGCTCAGCCCCTCCTGCGCGGCGACCGAGCGCAGCGCCCGCCTCAGCGAGCGGGGCCGCCCCTTGGTCGGGGTGACGACGGTGACGGTCATGCGGTCTCCTCGTACGGGCTCGTGGACCGGCCGCCGGCGGCGGACAGCACCAGGGAGGCGTTGTTGCCGCCGAAGCCGAAGCTGTTGACCAGGACGTGTCCGGCGGTGGCGGCGCGGCGCGGGCGGTCCAGGGCGAGCACGCCGTCGGGCAGGGACGCCGGACGGCGCAGCCCCGGCGTGCCGGGGACACGTGCCTCGCGCAGGAAGCCGGCCGCGGCCACGAGACCGGGGAAGGCGGAGGCGTGCAGGAGGTGGCCGATCGCGCCCTTGTGGGAACTCACCGGCAGCGGGCCGTGGCCGAGGGCGGCGGCGAGTCCGGCGACGGCCTCGGCCTCGGCGGCGTCTCCCTGCACCGTGCCGGTGGCGTGCGCGTGGACGTAGTCGACGCGGCGGGTGCCGGCGTCGTCGAGTGCGGCCCGCATGCAGTCGAGGACCGCGGCGGGTGCGGAGGCGACGGACTCGGAGGTGTCGACCACGCAGGCGGCTCCGGTGAGCCAGGCCTCGGGCCGGTGCCCGCGGGCGCGGGCGGACCCGGCCGTCTCCAGCACGGCCGCGCCTGCGCCCTCTCCGACGGTGATGCCGTCGCGGTCGGCGTCGAAGGGCCGCGCGCCGTGCGGGCTGAGCGTCCTGACGACGTCCATGCTGGCGTACTCGTACCGGTTGAGCGCGCTGGCTCCGACGATCAGGGCGGTGCTGCCGAGACCGGACAGCAGCCAGTCGCGGGCGAAGGCGGCGGCGTACGCGGCGGACGCGCACGCGTGCGAGAGGTGGACGACGTGCGTGCGGCGGGCGTCGGCGCGGCAGGCGGTGAGCAGCGCCTCGGGGTGCGGGCCCGCGAAGTCGTCGTCCTGCTCAGCGGCGGTGGTGCCGAGCGCGGGCGCCTGGGAGACGACGACGAGCAGCGAGCCGTCGGGCAGACCGGTGAGCCCGGCGGCGGCGAGGGCCTGGCGGGCGGCGGCCGTCGCGAGGGCCTCCTTGCGCCGTCCGGCCGGGGCGGTGCAGTCACCGGGGGGTACGGCGGCGACGACGCGGCTGCGGAAGTCGCCCTGCGGGCAGCCGTGTTCGCCGAAGGCCCGCCGTCCGTGCAGCAGTCCGCGCCAGAACGCGCCGGGGGTGGGGCCCAGCGGGCTGATCAGGCCGAGCCCGGCCAGGGCCACGGCGGTCATGCGGCCACCGCTGTCGTGGCCGAGGCCCATGACCGCAGGCGGGTGCGGTCGTGCTTGCCGCTGCCGGTGCGGGGCAGTGCGTCGAGGACGCGGACGGTGCGGGGGCGGGCGTGCGGGGGCAGGTGGCGCCGGCACGCCTCGGCGACGCGGCCGGCCACGGCCGCGTGGTCGGCGTCGGGGCTCTCGACGAACGCCCATACGGCGTCGCCGCGGTCGCCGCGCCGGACGCCGACGACGGCGGCGTCCACGACGCCGGCCGCGGCCCGCACCGCGTCCTCGACGACGGTGGGGGCGACGGTCTCGCCGTGCACCACGAGGATCTCCTTGATCCGGCCCCCCACCGTCAGCCAGCCGTCGGCCGTGACCGTGCCGGTGTCGCCGGTGCGCAGCCAGCCGTCGGCGGTGAACGCGCCGCGGTCGAGGCCGCCGGTGGCCGGGTCGAGGTAGCCCAGCATCAGGCCGGGGCTCGCGATCTCGATCTCGCGCCGCGGCCCCGCGACGCGGGCCCGGACTCCGTCGAGGAGGCGGCCCACGGTGCCGGGCCGCAGGTCGCCCGGGGCGTTGAGGGCGACGTTGGGGCCGGCCTCGCTGAGTCCGTACCCGTCGTGCAGCGGTGCCCCGGTGACCGCCAGGAAGTCGTCGTACAGGCCGGGGGTCAGCACGTCGCCGCCGCAGCCGCGGATCCGCAGGCCGGCCAGCAGCCGGGCGGACTCGCCGTTCCGGGCGGCCTCGGCGGCGAGCATCCGGTACATGGTGGGGACGCCGTCCAGGGAGGTGATGCCCTCGGTGGCGAGCCGGGTCAGCGTGCCGCGCAGGTGGAAACCCGACTCGGCGTACAGATGGGCGCCGGTGGTGCGCCACACCCGCAGCACGCTGTGCCCGTAGGCGTGCCGCAGCGGCAGCGGGAGGAGCAGCCGGTCCTGTGCCGTGACGCCCATCCGGGCGGCGGTGGCGCGGCCCTGGTGGGCGAGGGCGCCGGCCGGGACGGCGACCGCCTTGGGGTCGCCCGAGCTGCCGGAGGTCCAGAAGACGGCCGCGGTGTCCTCGAGCAGGGCCAGCGGGCGGGTGTGCGCCACGACGAGGGGTTCGCCCGAGGCGGTCGCGTGGACGGCCGCGGCCGCGGCGATCCGCCGGGCGGGGGCCGCCCCGTCGAGGAGCAGCGGCGCGCCGGCGGCGTCGGCGGCGAGTGCGGTGACGACGGCGGTGAGCGGGTGGTCGGAGGCGAGCGCGGCGGCGCGGCCGGGCCCCGCTCCCGCCGCGGTGAGCCGGCGGGCGGTGCGGTCGACGAGCCGGGCCAGGTGCGCGGCCGGGACGTGCTGCCCGTCGACGGTCAGGCGCGGGGCCGCGGCCGCGCCGGGGCGGGCGGTCACGCGGCGGCTCCGGCGGGCGGGCCGGCGTCGAACACCCGGCGGACGCCGACGGGGACGTCGTCGTCGCGGACCGGGACGGTGATGACGGTCGTCCGGCCCTCGGTGTGGGCCTTGGCCGCGTCGTCGAGGGCGGCGGCGAGTTCGGCGGGGGTGGTGCAGCGCGCGGTGAGACCGCCGAGGGCGCGGACGGCGGCGTCGGTGTGCGCGGGTGCGGTGAACCGGGTGAGGGTGTCGGGTGCGCCTTCCTCGGCGCGTACGAAGCGGGGCCAGCCGTAACCGCGGTTGTCGAGCACCAGGACGGTCAGGCCGAGATTCAGTTCGGTGGCCGTCGGCAGGGCGGCGAGGCCCATCTCGAAGGCGCCGTCGCCGCAGACCAGGACCGTGCGCCGGGTGCGGTCGGCGAGGGCGGCGCCGACGGCGGCCGGCAGGCCGAAGCCGACCATCGTCTGCTCGCCGGGGGTGATGACCCGGGCGCCGTCGCCGACGGACACCACGGGGTGGTGGTAGCCCCACATGTCGTGCAGTCCGTTCTCCTGCACGAGGGTCGCCCCGCGGGTCACGGACTCCTGGAGCAGCCGCAGCGCCGTGGGCACGGTCAGGTCGGGGCCGTCCGCGGCGGTGTGGCGGGCGCGCATCCCGGCGCGTACGGCCGCGGTGTCGGCCCGGCGGGCGGCGCCGGCGGCGGTCACCGCGGGCGCCTCGGCGACGACGGCGTCGGCGAGCTGGCCGGCCACCAGGGCGGCGTCGCCGAGCAGGGCCACCTCGGGTTCGGTCGCGGTGTGGAAGACGGCCGGGTCGACGTCGACGTGGATGAGTGTCTTGTCCTCGAGGCCGTCCCAGCCCATGCGGGCGGTCTCCTCCAGGCGGGAGCCGATCGCGAGGACGACGTCGGCCTCGCGGAGCAGCCGGTCCGCGGGGGGTGTGGTGTACAGGCCCACCAGGCCGCAGGCCAGCGGGTGTTCCTCGTCGACGAGGCCGCGTCCGGCGGCGGTGGTGAACAGCGGCGCGGCCAGCAGTTCCGCCAGCCGCCGTACGGCGGGGCCCGCGCCGGCGGGCTTGCAGCCGCCGCCGGCGACGACGACGGGCAGGCGGGCCCCGGTGAGCAGCCGGGCGGCGCGGCGTACCTCCTCGGTGTCGGCGGCGAAGCGCAGGCGGCGTACCGGCGGGGCGGGCCGCCGCTCGGGGGCGGGGGCGCGCAGCACCTCGTCGGCGATCTCCACCAGGACCACGCCGGGGCCGCCGTTGACGGCGAGGTGGACGGCCCGGCGCAGCGCCCAGGTCAGCTGCCGCGGGTCCTCGACGAGGAAGTCCCACTTCGTCAGCGGCCGGGCCATGGCCGCCTGGTCGGTGTGCTGGAAGCCGCCGCGGCCGATGCCGAGGGCGGGTACGCGGGTGGTGACGACGATGACGGGGGCGCCCAGTGAGGAGGCCTCCAGCAGGCCGGTGAGGGCGTTGGCGAAGCTCGGTCCGGAGTTGACGGCGAGGACGGCGGGCCGCCCGGAGACGGCCGCGTGGCCGATGGCGGCGCAGGCGCCGGCCCGCTGGTCGCGCACGCCCAGGACGCGCAGTCCGGGGGTGGTGCGCGCGGCGTCCATCAGTCCGGGTTCGTCGGAGGGCAGCCCGACGACGAGGTCGCATCCGGCGTCCGCGAGGGTGCCGGCGACGACGTGCCAGGGGTGCTGTTCGGGGGTCGCGCTCACTGCTGCTCCTCGGCGGGGTCGTGGGGGCACGGACGGAGGTGGGCGCGCAGGACGGCGCTGCGGCGGCGGGTGTCCGGATCGAGCCCGGCGGCGGCGTCCGCGGGTGCGGGAGTTCCGAAGGGCGGCGGCGCGCCGTCGGGTCGCGGGGGTTGTGTGGTGGCGCGGCGGACGCGGGCGGCCACGGCCCAGAAGGCGCCCGTGTCGGGGCGCCGCAGGACTTCGCAGAGGTAGACGGCGGGGACCCGGCCGGCGGCCAGGGCTCGGGCGAAGCGGAGGGCGGCGGTGCCGTCGCCGGCGGGTTCGCCGATGACGTAGCCGGGTCCGCGCCAGCCGGTCAGTTCGGTGAACCGGCGCAGCAGACCGGACGGTTCGAGGCCGACGGAGTCGGCGGGGCGCAGGCGGCGGGCGGGGTCGTCGCAGTGGGCGGCGAAGGAGCCGGCGGCGTGGACGCTGTAGTCCCCGGCGGAGAGGACGACCGGCACCCGCGTCCCGGCGGCCGCGCCCTGGTGCAGCGCGGCGAGCGCCTCGCCGACCGCGTCGACGGCCTCCGGATCGGCGGCCAGCCGCCGAACCCCGGTGGCGCGTGGCGGAGGCGGATCCCCGGCGGCCCGCCCGCGGACGACCGGGGGGTCCACGACGACATGCGCCGGGGCGGCCGGCGGGAACGGTACGGCGCTGCCCCGGGTCACGGACGCGGTGGGTGCGGCAGGCTCCCGGACCGCGGCCGGTACGACGCGTTCCCGGGCCGCCGGCGGGGCCGGGGCCGCGCTCACCGCCGGGTCCCGGCGGCGGCCTCGGCGGACAGCAGCAGGGGGCGCCCGGTGGCCGTGCCGTTGCGGTGCACGCTGCCGGCGAGGGGGCCGTAGCCGCCGAAGGGCCGGTTGCCGTCCTCCACGTCGAAGGTGATGCGCTCCTCGCAGACCACGCTGGTCGCGATGCGTGTGGCGCCCGTGAGGGCGGGCTCGCCGAAGACGGAGACGTACATGCCGCGCGCCCGCTCCTCGGCGGAGTGCAGCCACCGGGTGATCTGCCGGGGGTCGTCGTACTCCATGGTGAGCACGACGGGGGAGAAGAACTCGGGCGGGTGGAAGGCGTCCTGCCAGGGCAGGTGCAGCAGGGTCGGCTCGACGACGCCGCCGGTGAGGTCGACCCGGCCGCCGTGGACGGTGAACTCGCGGTACGCGGAGAGGAATTCCGCCGCGTCCTGCACGGCGTCCGGATAGACCAGCGGCGCCACCCGGGTGGCGGGGTCGCCGCGCTCGCCCACGCGGATCGCGGCGAGCGCTCCGGTGAGCCGGGGTACGACCTCGCGGACGAGCGAGCGGTGGACGAAGACGATGTCGGTGCACAGGCAGTCCTGGCCCGAGTTGTACAGCCGGGCGTCGAGCACGGTACGGCAGACCGCGTCGGGGTCCGCCCCGGGGCCGACGACGAGCGGGTTGGGGCCGGAGCCGAAGGTGAGCAGTAGCGCGTCGCCGGGCAGTTCGGCCGCGACCGCGCGGCCGTTGTCCGGCTGCCCGGTGAAGACGACGGCGTCGGAGCGGGCGCAGTCGGCGAGGAACCGCTTCTGCGAGACCGGTTCCATGACGATCCGTCCGGCGCCCGTGCCGCGCAGGTGCGGGCCGAGGATCTCGTGGACGGCCATGGCCGCCGGCGCGACCCGTGCGGAGGGCCTGATGCGGACCTCGTCGGTGTACAGCGAGGGGATGACGCCGAACAGGACGTAGGAGTAGAGCAGGTTGTTCGACGGCAGGAAGGTCGCGAGGCGGCCGAGCCGCCGCGGGGCATTGCGCAGCAGTTCCCACGGTGCGCCGGAGAGCGCGCGCAACGAGCGGAAGAGTTCGTCGTTCGCGGCCTGGGCGGTGGCCACACGGGTGAGGACGCCGTGCAATTCGTCCCGGTGCCGCAGGAGTGTGTCGACGATTCGAGGGACGACCGCGTCCGCCACGGCCGCGAACGGTCTCGGCGGGGCCGCCGGCCGGGCGTCCGCTCTCATGGTCGACGACGTGTCGCGCCCCGCCTCGATGACGCTGCTGTGCATGCGCGTACCCCCTTGCACCTGCCCGTGACCTTCGGGCTCGATCAGGAAGCGTCTCCCGCCCGGACGGCCGCGCGCATCTCGGTTCGTGCTCTCTTTCCCCGAGGTCGAACACAGTGAGCATTCTCGGAGAACGAACGCGCCTGAGCGGCCACTAGCATTCACGATTGCACCGGCACACGGCCCACAACGCCGAATTCCGCCGTTTATGCATAAGCCTCGTTGGCATTTCGAGAAGAGGAGGGAGAACCGCTGTGTCCACCGATGAATTTCGCTTCAGCGCTTTTCTCTCCACGGTTGTTATCGATACGGGAATTCTGCTCGCTCATGGACCGCGGCAGCAGCGGATCGTGCTGGACGCGTCGTGGGAGCGGTGCGTGCGTGCCCTGTCCGGCGCGGCGTTCGGGCCGGAGGCGTTCGCGGATCTCGCACCCGACCGTGCGGCCGCCCCGGGTGTCTTCCGGGCGCTGCGGGAGCGGCACCTGATCGTGCCGGCGGGCTGCGACGAGGACGCCGCGCTGCGCGCCTCGTTCGCCGACCGGCCGGAGAGCTCCGGCCACGACCCGGCGGCGGCCTCTGCCGGGTCGTGGCCGGCCACCCGCTACGGGCTGCCCCCGCGCCTGTCCGACGCCGCCGCGGGAGCCGCGGGAGCCGGTGAGGCGGTGCGGGTGCTGCTGATCGGCGGCTGCGTCACCCAGTTCACCGAGGAGCCGCTGCACGCCCTGGGCCGCGAACTCGGCCTCGACGTGCGCACCGAGCACCTGTGGCCGGGGCCCTCGGCGGGTCTCGCCCGTGCGGTGCGACGGTCGCGTCCCGATGTCACGGTGTACCAGCCCGGCGTCCAGCCGTTCCTGACGGGCCTGTTCGACGGCGCGCACACCTGCGACGACGAGGAGCGGGCGCACCGGCTGGCGCTGATGAAGAACGCGCTGACCCTGGCCGTCCGCGCCCTGGCGGACGCGCTGGAGGGCTCGCTGGGCCTGGTCCACAACATCGCCCCGCCGGCGCTGTCGCCGTTCGGCCGGTACGACTTCGCCGAGAAGTACGGTCTGCGGCGCCTGGTCGCCGAGCTGAACCAGCACATCGACCGGTGCGTGCGCAGCCACCCCCACCTGATGGTCGTCGACGAGGAACGGCTCGTCGCCCGGTACGGCGCCGCCGCGCTCTTCGACGACCTCGTGTTCCCCTTCGGCCACCACGGCGGCTCGGTCGACCCCGGCGACGAGCGCCCGCACCAGCTGCCCGCGCTCGGCCGTGCCCTGGCCGGCGAGTACCTGGCCTGTCTGCGGGCCCACCGCGGCACCGGCCGGATCAAGCTGGTCGTGACCGACCTGGACGGCACGCTGTGGCCGGGCATCGCCGCCGACGACGGCTTCGACTGGGTCGACGGCGACGCCACCAGCCGCTGGCTGCACCTCGGCCTGCACCAGGCCCTGTCCGTGCTCAAGAGCCGGGGCGTGCTCCTCGCCACGTGCAGCAAGGGCGACGCGCACGCCACCCTGGGTGTGTGGGAGGAGGCGGGCGGCCGGCTGCCGCTCGCACCCGGCGACTTCGTGCTGCACCGCATCAACTGGCGGCCCAAGTCGGAGAACATCGCCGATCTCTGCGCCCGGCTGGGCTTCACCCCCGACCAGGTCCTCTTCCTGGACGACAACCCCGTCGAACGGGCCGAGGCGGCCGCCGCGCTGCCCGGCCTGCACATCGCCGAAGGGCCCGTGCACGGCTTCCGCGAGCTGCTGCTGACCAGCGCCGCCCTGGAGGCGGGCCGGCGCACCGAGGAGGCGGCGCGGCGCACCGACACCACACGGGCGATGCTGCGCCGCGAGGAGCTGCGCTCCGGCCTGGACCGGGACGCTTTCCTGCGCTCCCTCGACGTCCGGGTGCGGGTGGCCCGGGCCGGCCCGGAGCACCTGGCGCGGGCGGCCGAACTGTTCAACCGGACCAACCAGTTCACGACGACGGCCTGGCGCACCGGCCCGGAGGAACTGCGGCGTGTCCTCGCCGAACCAGGCACGCGGCTGCATGTCGCGCACGTCTGCGACCGGTTCGGTGACTACGGCCTGACCGGCGCCTGCCTGGTGCGGGGCGGGACGGTGACGGCGTTCGCGCTGAGCTGCCGGGTGATCGGCCTCGACGTCGCGGTGCCGTTCCTGGTCGCCGCTCTCGAGGACGGTGCCGACGGGCGGCGCGCGGCTCTGGCCGGGCTGGCCGGCCGGATCGTCGTCACGGACCGCAACACCCCTGCGCGGGAGCTGTTCCTGGACGCCGGGTTCGAGGCGCAGTGCGACGACGGCCTGCATGTGCTGGCCGATCCCGGCCGGCTGCCCGAGCTGTCCGCCCTGCCCGTCGCCGTGCTGTCCGCGGCCGCGGCGGGCGGGCCGTGAGCAGCGCCGGCGGAGCAGGGCGACAGCGGACCGAGACAGCCATCAGGAGGGGGAGAACCGTGCGAGCAGTGGTCACCGGGGGTGCGGGTTTCGTCGGATCGCACCTGTGCGAGCGGCTTCTGTCGCGGGGCGACGACGTCGTCTGCGTGGACGACCTGTCCACGGGCCGCGCCGGGAACGTCGCGCACCTGCTCGACCACCCCGGTTTCCGCTTCGTGCACCAGGACGTGACCGAGGGTCTGGAGGTCTCCGGCCCGGTCGACGCGGTGTACCACCTGGCCTCCCCTGCCTCGCCCCGCGACTACCTGCGGCTGCCGGTGGAGACCCTGCTGGTGGGCTCGTACGGCACCCGCAACGCTCTGGAGCTGGCCCGTCGTCACGGCGCCGCGTTCCTGCTGACGTCCACCTCCGAGGTGTACGGCGACCCTCAGGTCCACCCGCAGCCCGAGAGCTACTGGGGCAACGTCAACCCGGTCGGCCCGCGCTCCGTCTACGACGAGGCCAAACGCTTCGGCGAGGCGCTGACCATGGCCTACCGGCGCACCCGCGGGGTGCGCACCACCATCGTGCGGATCTTCAACACCTACGGTCCGCGGATGCGCGCCGACGACGGCCGGGCCGTGCCCGCCTTCGTCACGCAGTCGCTGGCCGGACTGCCGCTGACGGTCACCGGCGACGGAAGCCAGACCCGTTCGCTGTGCTACGTGGACGACCTGGTGACGGGGCTCGTGCGGGCCCTGGAGGCGGGCGTTCCCGGTCCGGTCAACCTCGGCAACCCCGAGGAGGTGACCATGCGCCGGCTCGCGCTGACGATCCGTGAGATCTGCGGGTCGTCGAGCCCCGTGACCTTCGTCGCGCGGCCGCAGGACGACCCGATGCTGCGCCGGCCGGACATCTCGGCCGCCCGCCGGGATCTGGGCTGGGCGCCCGGGACCACGCTCGCGGACGGCCTCGCGCGCACCGTCGCCTGGTTCCGCGACTCCTCGGCGCCCGGCGCCCTTTCCCTTCCCGACCTGGTCCACTCCCGGCCCGTGCCGGCGCCTCCGACCCGGCGCCGGCGACCCGAAAGCTCCGGCCCGACCGCCGGACCCGACTCCCCCAGGAAGGGGGACACGACCCATGACCCAGCAGGAACGCTTCACCGTCAGACGGCCGAGCGAGGTACCGCTTGACCGCCTGGTCGACCTGGTACGCGCCTACGAGGAGCACACCACGGGAGTGGCCACCTGCACCCGGGAGGACATCCTCCTGGAGACCGGCCACCCCGGTTACGAGGACAACAGCTGGTGCCTGACCGGCCCCGGCGGCCAGGTGTTCGCCTGGGCGGCGCTGACGCCGCGCGGCGAGATCCTGGACGCCGCGCTGACCGTACGGCCCGGCCGGCACGCCGAGAGCGCGGCCCGCACCCTGCTGGCCCGGCTCCTGGACCGGGCGGACGAACTCACCGCCCGGCAGGGCGTGCGGTACGCCCTCACCGTCGGCGGTGTGCTGAGCGGCGACGAGGTGGTTCCGTCGGTGCTTCAGGAGGCCGGCTTCAGCCCTGGTGCCACCGCGGGCCAGTACACGATCGACCTGACGGTGCCGCCGCTGCCGCCCGTGCTCCCCGACGGAGGAAGCCTCCGGCAGGCTGGCCCGGACGATCTCGCGGCCCTGTACACCATCCACCTGACCAGCCGGGGCAAGGGACCCAAGACCGGCGACGCCGGCCTCTTCGACGCCCGCGTGCGGCGGTTGTGGGAGGCGGGCGGCGCGGTACTGCTGATGGAGGTCGCCGGCCGTCCGACCGGCTACGTCCTCACCCAGGCCGCCGACGGCAAGGAGGGCCGCGTCCTGGAGCTCGCGGTCGCCCCCGCCTTCCGCGGACTGGGCATCGGGTACGCCCTGCTGACCGCGGGGCTCGCCGAACTGCGCGCTCTCGGTGCGGCCCGCGCCCGGGTCCTGCTGGACACGGGCGACCTGCACGACCCCGAGGCGCTCGGGCGCGTCGTCACCGTCCAGGCGGCACGTACCGTCACCCGTTTCCACCGCTTCGGCGACTGACCCGGCCCGCGCCCAGGAAACGGGGCCGCGTGCCGCACACGACCGCGCGCGGCCGTACACGACGGGGACGGTGCTCCCGACCGAGTCCGTCCCGACGTCTGACCGCAACGATACCCATCCGCCCCCGCCCCCGAAGCACTCGCCGGACGCTCGGCACTTCTTCGTGAAGTCCCCGCCGCATCCGGCTCCGTGAAGCCCCGCCCCGCCCGTCCCACCGGCACCCCGTACCCGAACGGAGCCCCTGATGAATCGCACCGCCGCGTCCCGGCGCCTGCTGATGGTGATGCCCTACAGCCAGTTCGTCCGCAAGGCCGCCGAGGCCGGCTTCGAGGTCTGGGCCATCTGGGACCCCTCCCTGCGCGAGCAGGCGTACCTCGACGAAGTCGCCGCACACGCACAGGAGTTGTTGCTGACCGACTTCGGTGACGAGGCCGGCCTGCGCGCCCTGATCGCCGAGACGGTCCGCGCCCACGGCATCGGCACCGTGCTGCACCTCGGCGCGGAGGAGTCGATGCCGCCGGTCCTCGCGGAGGCCGAGGCGCTCGGGGTGTCCCCCAACCCGGCCGCCGCGGTCTGCGCCCTCAACGACAAGGCCGCGATGCGGGCGCTGCTCGCCGCGCAGGGCCTGTCGCCGGTGCGCTCGAGGACGGCCGGGACCGCCGAGGAGGCCGCCGCCGCGGTGGCCGGGCTGCCGCTGCCCGTCGTGGTCAAGCCGGCCCGCGCCTCCGGCAGCCGCGGCATCGCGCTGATCCGCGACGCCGACGACCTTGGCGAGTGGACCGCCCGCGTCACCGAGGCCGGCCTCGCCGGCCCCTACCTGGTCGAGGAGTACCTCGAAGGGCCCGAGTACAGCGTGGAGACCCTGTCCGCCGACGGCGAGCACCACGTCATCGGCATCACCGCGAAGCAGACGACGGGCGCGCCCTTCTTCGTCGAGACCGCGCACCTCCACCCCGCCCCGCTCGGCCCTGAGGAGCGGGCCGCCCTGCACGCGGTCGTCATCGGGCTGCTCGACCTGGCCGGCTACCGCTTCGGGCCCGCCCACACCGAGGTCGTCCTGACCGCGCACGGCCCGCGCATCGTGGAGTCGCAGACCCGGCTGGGCGGCGACCGCATCCCGCTGCTCATCGAGACCGCGTCCGACTACGACATCGAGGCCGCGGTCTTCCGGACCCTGGCCGGGGCCCCCGTGGAGCCGCCGGCGCCGCGGCACACCGCCTCCGTCGGCTTCTTCCTCCTGCCCGCCGGCCGGCTGGAGTCCGTCACGGGGCTCGACGCCATCCGCGCGCTGCCCTTCGTGCAGGCGCTGCACTTCCCCTTCCGGCCGGGCGACGAACTGCCGCCCACCACCACCTCCGCCACCCGCCACGGCTACGTCGTCGTCGACGCCGAGTCGCCCGCCGAGGCCCGGGCTCGCATCGCCCGTGTCCGCGGACTGCTGCGCGCGGACGTCCGCGAAGCCGCCCTCACCACCACCCCGAAGGGAGCCCTTCGATGAGCACCCGCAAGACCGTGCTGCTGATCGGCGGCGTCGACGCCCACGTGGACCGCTTCACCGCGCTCGGCGTCAAGATCGTCCTGATCCAGCACCCCGACAAGGTCACCGAGCACCAGATGCGCGCCGTCGACGTCCTGCTCGTCGTCGACTACACCGACTGGGACACCGTGCGGCCGTACGCCGAGGCGGCGCACGCCGTCCACGGCGTGGACGCCGTGGTCTCGCTCACCGAGCCCGGCCTGAACCCGGCGAGCCGCCTCGGCGACCTGTTCGGGCTGACCGACGGCCACCGGCACGAGGTGAGCCGCCGGATGCGCGACAAGTGGCTGATGCGCCGCCGTCTCGCCGACCGGGGCCTGCCGGTGCCGCACACCGCCCAGGTGTCCGACCGGGCCTCGCTCGACGCCTTCGGCGAGCGGGCCGGGTATCCCTTCATCGTCAAACCGGTCTCCACCACGGCCGGGTTCGGCCTGCTGCGGGCCGAGAGCCCGCAGGACCTGGACCGGGTGTGGGCACGCGTGCGGGAGCTGGACGGCGGCCGCACGGACCGCGGGTCGACCATGTTCACCGTCGACGGCTTCCTGATGGAGTCCTACATCGACGGCCCCGAGTTCAGCGTCGAGGCGCTCAGCTTCGCCGGCCGGCACGTCGTCGTCGCCGTCACCGAGAAGCTGACCGCCGAGGAGCACTTCGCGGAGCTCGGGCACGCGGTGCCCGCCCGGCTGTCCGGTACCGACCGGCAGCGGCTGACCGGCGCGGTGGAGGAGTTCCTGACCGCCATGGGCGTCACCGACGGTCCCAGTCACACCGAGATCCGGCTGTCCTCGCGCGGGCCGGTGGTCATCGAGTCCCACAACCGGCTCGGCGGCGGTCACATCGTCGACCTGGTCGAGGCGGCGTACGGGATCGACATGATCGCCTACGGCGCCGCGTGGCCGCTCGGGCTCGTCGAGCCGCTCGCCGCGCCACCGGAGCCGAAGGCGGCCGCCGCCATGCGGGCCGTGGTCCGCGAGCCGGGCACCGTCACCGCGGTGAGCGGCGTGGAGCGGGTCCGGGCCCGGCCGGACGTGCTGGCCGCTCAGGTCTCCGTGCGTCCGGGCGACACCGTACGGCCGCTGGGCGACAACTGGGACCGGCTCGGCAGCGTCGTCGTCACCGCCGCCGACACCGACGGTGCGGTGGAGCTGTGCGAGCGCCTGGTGCGCGAGGAGATCCGTGTCCACGTCGAGCCCGCGACGGCACCCGTGCCGGCCCGGGCCGCCTGAGCGGCGGGCCCCGCCGTAAGGAGTCGGCCGCATGTCCGAAGAACTGCCCCTGCTGCGCACCCTCGGCGAGGATCTCGCCGCCGTCGTCGCCCGCGACCCGTCCCTGTCCGGCCGCCTGGAGGCCGTCGGCCACACCGGGCTGTCCGCCGTGTGGGCGCACCGGGTGGCGCACCGCCTGTACCGGCGGCGGCTGCGGACGGCGGCACGTCTGCTCGCGCGGATCGCCCGCCGCCGCACCGGTGTCGAGATCCACCCCGGTGCGGTCCTGGGCCGCCGTGTCTTCATCGACCACGGCGCGTCCGTGGTGATCGGGCAGACCGCCGTCGTCGGCGACGACGTGACCATCTACCAGCAGGTGACGCTGGGCGCGGTGGGGTGGTGGACCGACAACCACCGCCCGCCGGGCGCCCGCCGGCACCCGGTCGTCGGCGACGGGGTGGTGCTCGGCGCGAACGCGACCGTGCTGGGTCCCGTGACCATCGGCGACCGGGCCCTGATCGGCGCGATGGCCACCGTCACCGAGGATCTGCCGCCCGGGGCGCGGGTGTACGCCCCGCGCTCCGTCGTCCGCCCCGGCCCCGGGCTGCGGCCGGTCCCGGACACCGCGCCCGGCGTCCCGGAGGCGAACGGCACGCGGCCCGGCACCACCGCCGCTCCCGCCCGGGACGCACACCCGACCCACGGTCCCGCGCCCGCGCACCCGCACACCGGCGCGGAACCTGTGCCCGACGCCGTGCGCCTGCTCGCCTCGGCGGGCTCCTGGTGACCGCAAGCCCCGCCCCCCTTCTCACGAAACAGGAGTTGGCCATGAGCGCCGTCCTTCCTCTCGCGCCGGCCGCCCGGCGCGTCGCCGACAGCCTCGAAGAACTCGTCGGACACACACCCCTGGTCCGCCTCACCGTCCCCGGCGCCGCCCCCGGCACCGAGGTCCTCGCCAAGCTGGAGTCCGCCAACCCCTTCGCCAGCAGCAAGGACCGCGCCGCCCTCGCCATGCTCAACAGCGCCGAACTGCGCGGCGACCTCGGCCCCGGCGGCACCGTGGTGGAGGCCACCTCCGGCAACACCGGTATCGCCCTGGCCGCGCTGAGCGCCCGGCGCGGCTACCGCTGCGTCGTCGTCCTGCCCGACAGCGCCACACCCGAGCGGATCGGGCTGCTGACGGCGCTCGGCGCGCAGGTCGTGCAGACGCCCAGCGCCGAGGGGTTCGCCGGCGCCATCGCCAAGGCCGAGGAGATCCAGGCCGTCACCCCCGGCTCCTGGTACGTCCGCCAGCACGAGAACCCCGACAACGTCCGGGCGCACTACGAGAGCACCGGGCCGGAGATCTGGGCGGACACCGGCGGCCGGGTGGACGTCCTGGTCGCGGGCGTCGGCACCGGCGGCACCCTCACCGGTGCCGGCCGCTTCCTGAAGGAACGCAATCCCGCGCTGGAGATCGTCGCCGTGGAGCCGGAGGGCTCGCCCGTTCTGTCCCGCGGCCATGCCGGCAGCCACCGCATCCCCGGTCTGAACGGCGGCTTCGTCTCCCCCACCACCGACGTCGCGCTCATCGACCGGGTGCTGACCTGCTCCGACGAGGCGGCCCTCACCACCGCCCGCGCGCTCACAAGGGAGCAGGCCGTGTTCGCCGGGCTCTCCTCCGGTGCCGCCGTGCACGCGGCATCTCTGCTGGCCCGGGACCCCGCCTACGCGGGCCGGACCATCGTCACCGTGCTGCCCGACACCGGGGAGCGGTACGTCAGCATCTGGAACGAAGGGACCCCCGCATGACCACGCTCGTCCTGCACCGCGGATCGCTGCGCGCCAACCCCTACGAGCGGTGGCTGGCCGGCCACGGCGAGAAGCTCGTCCTGCTGGGCTCGGCCGAGCAGCTGGCCCTGTTCGGCGAGGAACTGCCCACCGGGGCGCCGTACCTGCACGCCGAGGCGCTGGCGGACTACGACACCGGACCGCACGTCCTCGCCCGGGCCGCCGAACTCGTCGAGGAGTTCGGCGTCACCGACGTCGTCGCCTGCCAGGAGTTCGACATCGAGCGGGCGGCCGTCCTGCGGGAGCGATACGGCCTGCCCGGCCAGCGGCCCGACACCGCGCGGGTGTACCGCGACAAGTGGGAGATGAAGCGGGCGGCGACGCGGGCGGGCGTCCCCGTCGCCGACCACACGCTGCTGCGCTCGCCCGGGGACCTCGACGCCTTCGCCGACCGGCACGGCTTCCCCGTCGTGCTCAAGCCCCGCAAGGGCGCGCTGTCCGTCGGCGTGTCCGTGCTGCGCACCCCGGAGGAACTGCGCGAGCGACTGCGGGAGGTGGAGCTGTTCGACGCGGACGGCAGCCCGCAGTGGCTGGCCGAGGCGTTCGTCGAGGGCTCCATGTGCCACATCGACGGCACGGTCCTGGACGGCCGGATCGCCACGCTGTGGCCCTCGCAGTACCAGTACGCCCTGGCCGACTTCCGGGACCGCAAGGGCCGGGTGGACATCGCCCTCGACGTCGCCGACCCGCTGGCCCGCCGGCTCGTCGCGTTCGGCGAGCGGGTGCTCCGGGCGTTCGGCGGGCCGGAGCACTTCGCCTTCCACATCGAGGTGTTCCACACCGCCGACGGCGAACTGGTGCTGTGCGAGGCGGCCTCCCGGGCGGGCGGTGCCGGCGTGCGGGACGTGCAGCGGGTGCTGTTCGGCTTCGACCCGATGGAGTACCCGGTCCGCCGCCAGCTCGGCCTGCCCGCTCCGGCCGGCGAGCGCCGGGACCCCGAACGCCTCGCCGGTCAGCTGCTGTTCACGAAGCGGCCCGGTGTGCTGCGGTCGCTGCCGGACCCGGCGTCCCTGCCGCCGGGCGTCGTGAAGTACACGACGTACGCCGAGGTGGGGCAGACCGTCCGGGACGCGGCGCACTCCGGGGACTTCCTCGCCGCGTTCGTCGTCACCGGCGCGGACCGGGCCGAGACGGAAAGCCGGATCCGGGCGGCGGAGGCCTGGTTCACGGCAGGGCTGGACATCGGCTGACACGCCCCCGGCCCCCGGACCGCGGAGGGGGCCCAAGGGCCTGGCGGACGGGCGCCGCGGCGAGGGTGGTCACGGGCATGGCTGCCCGGCCAGCCGGGACGTCAGCGCGGTCGCCGTGGTCAGCGACGCCCAGGAGGTGAGCTCCACGAGCGCGCGGTCCGTCGGGTGGTGGTCGCGGAAGGCGGCGATGTCGTCGGCGGTCACCTGGTGGGGTGCCACGGCCGTCAGCAGGGCCAGGGCGGCCGTCGGCCGGTGGGTGACGGCGAGCCGGGCGAGGGCCGGCCGCAGCCAGGCGCGGCCGATGCCGGGCGGGGTGCCGTCCCAGGCGCCGAGGTGGGCGGTCAGCAGGTCGCGTACCGGGTCCGGCACCCAGCCCGCGGCGTCGTCGACGGCCGCGGCGGCGCGGGCCAGTGCGCCTGCCACGGCAGGGTTGGGCGCCGCCCAGGAGAACGGCGGCGGGAGCGGGGCGTCGGGCAGCAGGCCGAGTGAGGTGCCGGCGGCGAGGGGGCCGTCGACGGGACGCATGGTCCGGGCGACGGTACGCAGGATGGGTCCGCGCACGGCCGCGGGAGCCTGGGCGGGCACCGGGGAGTCGTCGAGGAAGACGGCGACCATGCGGTTGAGGTAGTGGAACGTGAACGCCACCGCGAGGATCTCGGGCGCCTCCTCGGCCGTGAAGGGGGCCCGGCGCCCGTCGGCCGCATCGGAGCGGAGCCAGTCGGCGGCCGTTGCGCCGGGGGCTCCGGACGCGACGGGAGGGAGTGTCTGCAGGGTGGCCCGGTGGACGTCGACGCAGTACGAGCAGGCGTTCTGCCGGGAGATCTCCGTGGCCACGGCCTCCTTGACCGCCCGGTCGACGAGCCCGTCGACCAGCAGGGACTCGCGCAGCAGCAGCCAGCTCGCCGCGAGCGGCAGGGGTGCGGCGGAGTGCAGCGCCAGCGGTGGCGCGAGCACCCCGAACTCCCGTTCCGCCCGCTTGTACACGGCCGCGGTGAGGTCCTGTGCGCGGCGCGGGGAGACGGCCCTGACATGGCGGATGTCCCGCAGCGAACCGCGCAGCACGGCCCGGACAAGCGTCCTCGTCGTCATCGTCGCGCCTTCCATGAGTACGGCGCGCGCCCGGCCGGGCGTGGGTGGGGCCGGGCGCGCGGGTTCGGGTGTGCCGGCCGGCCGGCGGACTACGGGACGATCTCGAACTGGGCCATCATTCCGGCGACGTTGTGCTCCTGCATGTGGCAGTGGTACACGTACCGGCCGGGCCAGCCCTTGAAGGTGGCCTGGAGGCGGATCCGTTCGCCCGGCCGTACGAGCACGGTGTCCTTGTGGCCGGACTCGCCGGGCAGTGGGGGGCGACCGTCGCGGTCGAGGACCTGGAACTGCACCAGGTGCACGTGGAAGGTGTGGTCGATGCCGCCGAACTCGGAGTCGACGGTGTCGGCGTTGTAGATCTCCCAGACCTCCGTGGCGCCCTCGGGTATCCGGGCGTCCACGCGGTTCTCGTCCCAGGTGAGGTCGTTGATGGCGTAGGCCGTCTTGGAGGGGGCCACACCGAGCTTGACACGGCGGGTCGCCGCGGGGCTGGGCAGCATGGGCAGCGGACGCAGTGTGCCGGGGACCCGCGCGGTGTCGGTGACCTTGCGGGTGACGTCGAAGCGGACGACGGGGCCGATGCCGTCGGAGAGGACCAGCTTGCTGCCGACCGGGTGACGCCCGAAGTCGACGACGATCTCGGCGCGTTCGGCCGGGGCCAGGGTGAGCGAGGTGCGCCCTACGGGCTCGGGCAGCAGACCGCCGTCGGAGGCGATCTGGACCATCTCCACGCCGCCGAGGTCGAGCTCGAAGATCTTGTGGATGGAGGAGTTGAGCAGCCGCAGACGGTACTTGGCGGCGTCGACCGGGAAGTAGGGAAGCGGGCGGCCGTTGGCGAGCAGCGTGGACCGGGCCTCGGGGTGCTCGACGTCCAGGATGAGGCCGCCGGAGGCGTCGAAGTGGGCGTCGCGGAGCATGATCGGCACGTCGTAGCGGCCACTGGGCAGCCCGAGTTGGCGCTCCTCGGGGTCCTCGATCAGGTAGAAGCCGTGCATACCGCGGTAGACGCGCTCGGCCTCCTGGTGGTGCGTGTGGTCGTGGTACCAGAGGGTCGCGGCGGCCTGCCGGTTGGGGTAGTCGACGGTGCGCGAGGCACCGGGCTCGATGAGGTCCATCGGGTAGCCGTCGCTCTGCGGCGGGACATGACCGCCGTGCAGGTGGACGTTGGCGGCGGAGTCGAGCCGGTTGACGTAGGTGACCTCGACCTTGCGGCCCGTCCGGGCACGGATGGTGGGACCGGTGAAGCCGCCGTCGTAGGTGAGGGCCGGGGTGGTGGTACCGGGAAGGATCTCCACCTGCGCGGCCTTCAGCGCGATCTCGTAGACGTCGGTGTCCGCGGTCCGGCGTACGGGGGTGGCGACCGGCGGTACCGGCATGCGCACCGTGAACGGCTCGGCCGCCTGACGCGGCGAGGCCATCGCGGCCTTGCCCATGCGCAGGATGTGCGCGGAGGCCGCCGCGGTCCGGCTGTCGGCGGCCGCCGTCGGCAGCGGGTGGTTGGCCACCCATATGGGCCAGGCCAGGGCCGAGCCGGTCGCCACCGCTCCACCGGCACCCAGCAGCACGCGTCGCTTGAGCATCTGTTCCCCTCGTCCGGTCTGCCGGCGCGCGGGCAGCGCGGGCGTCTGCCTGTCCGTGGCCGGGAATCCGCTCCGATGGTGGCACCGGGCAGCCGTGGGTCACTTCTTCGATCGTGCGGTGTGCGGCCCTCGCGACGACTTGGGCAAACCAGCACGCGCAAAGATGCGGCCGCGTGCGAAGAGCCCCAAGGATGGGCCGCCGTGCCGCTCGAAGGCCGTGTGGCAGCCCTGAGGGGAGTGGACGGGTCATGCGCGATGTGACGACGGATCCGGCGGACATCGGAAAGCACTACGACGAGCGGGCGCCCATCGGCGACGAGCTCCGCGGGGGCCAGTTGCACATGTGGTACTGGTACGACCACGACGACGACGCCCCGTTGCCCGAGGCGGTGCACCGCATCACCCGAAAGGTCACCGACGTGCTGGGCCTGCGTCCCGGCGAGCACGTGCTGGACGCGGGCTGCGGATCCGGTGAGGCCTCGCTGTACCTCGCCCGGCACCACGGGGTGCGCGTGACGGGGGTGACGGTGAGCGACTACGAACTGGACACCGCCCGGGAGCGTGCCGCCGCCGCGGGCCTCGCCGACGTCGCCGGCTTCCGGTACGGCGACTACATGCGCCTTCCGTTCGAGGACGGCTCGTTCGACGCGGTGCTCGCCCTGGAATCGCTGCAGAACGCGCCCGACCTCGGCCAGGTCCTCGGGGAGCTGTTCCGGGTGCTGCGCCCGGGTGGCCGGATCGCGTTCTCCGACTTCAGCCTGGAGGACGCGGGCGGCGAACCGGAGCGTGTACAGCGCTTCATGACGACGCTGAAGCTGCCGGTGCTGCCCACGCTGCCGCAGTGGCTGGCACAGGTGCGCGGCGCCGGCTTCGAGGTGGAGGAGTACACCAGCTGCGGTCCGCGGGTGTTCGGGATGAAGGGCAAGTACCTGCGCGCCGCGATGGAGCGGCGCGACGAGGTCGCCGGGAAGTTCGGTGAGGCGGACATGGCGGAGTTCTCCCGGTTGCACCGTGGCTTCTTCGCCCCCCGCAGGAACCAGATCGGCTACGTCGTTCTCTGCGCCCGCAAACCCCGCTGAGGCGGTGTTCGAACTCGGGGACAGCAATACGGAAGATGCGTCACCGCTTCGCGGCGCACAAGGATGCCGGTGGACATCCCTGACCCCCGGCACGGAACGCCCCGGCCCGTCCTGGCCCGGCCGTTCGCCCTGCCGTGGCGACAGCAGACACGAGGAGACCTTTCATGGTGGACACCAACACGGTCATCGAGCGGGACACCGTGCCGGTGGAGCAGCTGCGCGGCCTGGTCGGTGGCCGGGTCCTCGCACCCGGCGACGCCGACTACGAGAAGGCGCGCACCGTCTATCTGGGCGGCATGGACCAGCAGCCGGCCGCGATCGTGCAGCCCGCCGACGCCGAGGACGTGTCCCGGGTCGTGGGCCTCGCCCGGGACCTCGGCCTGCCGCTTGCCGTCAAGGGCGGCGGCCACAGCATGTTCTGCCTGAGCGACGGCGGGCTCGTCCTGGACACGTCCTCGTTGCGGGACCTGGAGATCGACCCGCAGGCCCGGACGGCGTGGGCGGGCACCGGCCTGAACGCCGGCGAGTACACCCAGGCCGCCGCCGAGCACGGCCTGGTCACCGGCTTCGGTGACACCGGCAGCGTCGGCCTCGGCGGCATCACGGTCGGCGGCGGGATCGGCTACCTGGTCCGCAAGTTCGGCCTCACCGTCGACGACCTGCTGGCGGCGGAGGTGGTCACCGCCGACGGCGAGCTGCGCCACGTCGACGCGGACCACGAGCCCGACCTGTTCTGGGCGATCCGCGGCGGCGGCGGCAACTTCGGTGTGGTCACCCGGCTGAAGTTCCGGTTGCACGAACTGCCCACGGTCACCGGTGGTCTGCTGGTGCTGCCGGCCACTCCCGAGATCGTCGCCGGCTTCGTCGAGGCGGCCGACGCCGCCCCGGAGGAGCTGTCCACCATCGCCAACGTCATGCCGTCGCCGCCGATGCCGTTCGTGCCCGAGGAACTGCACGGCACGCCGATCGTCATGGCGATCCTGGTCTACGCGGGCGAGGGTGAGGAGGCCGACAAGGCCCTGGCCCCGTTCCGCACCCTGGCCACGCCGATCGCCGACATGATGCAGGCGATGCCGTACCCGGGTGTGTACCCCCCGGAGGACGAGGGCTTCCACCCGGTGGCCGCCGCCCGCAACCTCTTCACGGACGGTTTCGGCCTCGATGAGGCACGGCTCGTCCTGGAGCGGGTGGCCGAGTCCACCGCCGCCATGCCGGCCGTCCAGATCCGCGTGCTCGGCGGCGCCATGGCCCGGGTGTCCTCGGACGCGACCGCCTTCGCGCACCGCGACCGCCGGATCATGATCAACGTCGCGGCCATGTACACCGAGCCCGCCGAGGCGGAACTGCACACCCGCTGGGCGGACCGGCTGACGGCCGACCTCCAGAAGGGCGGACCGGGGGTGTACGTCAACTTCCTCGCGGACGACAGCGAGGACCGCATCCGTGAGGCGTACCCGGCGGGCACCTGGGAGCGGCTGCGCGCGGTCAAGCGCGCCTACGACCCGACGAACGTCTTCCGCGTGAACAGCAACATCCCCCCGGCCGACGAAGCGCGCTGATCCCCGGGGCCCCGCGCGACATGTGCACGCAGACCGGGCGACGGCAGCCCGACGACGAAAGGACTGGATCGTGACGACAGACGCAGCACCCCGGGCGGGGCGCCGGGAGTGGATGGGCCTCGCCATCCTGGCCCTCCCGGCCACGCTCGTCTCCTTCGACATGTTCGTGCTGTTGCTGGCGCTGCCGCAGCTCAGCTCGGATCTGGGAGCGAGCAGCACTCAGCAACTGTGGATCATGGACATGTACGGCTTCATGGTCGGCGGCTTCCTGGTCACCATGGGCACCCTCGGCGACCGCATCGGCCGCCGCAAACTCCTGCTCATCGGCGCCACCGTCTTCGGACTCGCCTCCCTGCTCGCCGCCTTCTCCACCACACCCGAGATGCTCATCGCCGCCCGCGCCCTGCTCGGCATCTCCGGCGCCACCCTCGCTCCCAGCACCCTCGCACTGATCAGCAACATGTTCCGCGACCCCAAGCAGATGGGCACCGCCATCGGCATCTGGGCCGGCAGCTTCTCCGTCGGCGCCATCGTCGGCCCCATCGTCGGCGGCGCACTCCTCAACCACTTCTGGTGGGGCTCCGTCTTCCTCATCGGCGTCCCCGTGATGCTGATCCTGCTCCTCCTCGGCCCCCTCCTCCTGCCCGAGTACAAAGCCCCCCAGAGCGGCCGCCTCGACCTGCCCAGCGTCGCCCTCTCCCTCGCCGCCGTCCTCCCCTTCATCTACGGACTGAAGGAAACCGCCCGCCACGGCCTCCACCCCCTCCCCCTCACCGCCCTCATCACCGGCCTCATCCTCGGCACCCTCTTCATCCGCCGCCAACGCACCCTCAAGGACCCCCTCCTCGACCTCAGCCTGTTCTCCAGCAAGGCGCTGAGCGGTGCGCTGGTCAGCCTGCTGGCCTTCAGCATGGTCGGCGGGGCGAGCCTGCTGTTCCTGGGTCAGTTCTTCCAGCTGGTCGCGGAGTTGAGCCCGCTGCAGGCGGGTCTGGCGCTGGTCCCGGGGCTGGTCGTGTCGATCGCGGGCATGACGTTCGCACCCGCTCTGGCACGCACCATCAGGCCGGCGCTTCTCATCGCGGGCGGCCTGGTGCTGTCGATCGCCGGCTATGTGCTCTACGCCGTGGCGGACGCGGGCTCCAGCCCGGCGCTGCTGATCACCGGCTTCGCCCTGGCGAGTCTCGGCGGCGGCCCGCTGGTGGCGCTCGGGACCAACCTGGTCGTCGGCTCCGCCCCGCCGGAGAAGGCCGGTTCGGCGGCGTCGCTCTCGCAGACCAGCAACGAGTTCGGTGCCGGTCTCGGCATCGCCGTCGTCGGGACCCTGGGCATGGCCGTGTACCGCGACGGGATCTCCGACGCGCTGCCGTCCGGTGTGCCGGCCGCTTCCGCGGGTGCGGTCAAGGAGAGCCTGGCGGGCGCGGTGTCCGAGGCCGCCCACCTGCCCGGCGAGACGGGCGGAGCGCTGCTGACCGCCGCGCGCACGGCCTTCACCGACGGGGTGAACGCCGTCGGCGTGACCGCGATCGTGCTGATGAGCGTCATCGCCGTGACCGTCCTGGTCCTGCTGCGGCACGTGCCCGCCTTCGGCGCCCCGCAGGGCGGCGGGGAGCCGGCTCAGGACGGCCCGGCGGACACCCTGTCCGCCGACCAGGAGGCCCCGGTCGCCAGCGCCGCCGGCTGACCCGTACCCGCGACGGATCGGGGGAGACCGCGGCACACGCCCCGGCCTCCCCCGTTCCTCTGGAGGAATACCGATCGTGAGGAACAGAACGTGACGACACACGCACCTCCCCGGGCGGGGCGCCGGGAGTGGATGGGCCTCGCCATCCTCGCGCTGCCGACGCTCCTGGTCTCCTTCGACGTGTTCGCGATGCTGCTGGCGCTGCCGCAGCTCAGCTCGGATCTGGGAGCGAGCAGCACTCAGCAACTGTGGATCATGGACATGTACGGCTTCATGGTCGGCGGCTTCCTGGTCACCATGGGCACCCTCGGCGACCGCATCGGCCGCCGCAAACTCCTGCTCATCGGCGCCACCGTCTTCGGACTCGCCTCCCTGCTCGCCGCCTTCTCCACCACACCCGAGATGCTCATCGCCGCCCGCGCCCTGCTCGGCATCTCCGGCGCCACCCTCGCTCCCAGCACCCTCGCACTGATCAGCAACATGTTCCGCGACCCCAAGCAGATGGGCACCGCCATCGGCATCTGGGCCGGCAGCTTCTCCGTCGGCGCCATCGTCGGCCCCATCGTCGGCGGCGCACTCCTCAACCACTTCTGGTGGGGCTCCGTCTTCCTCATCGGCGTCCCCGTGATGCTGATCCTGCTCCTCCTCGGCCCCCTCCTCCTGCCCGAGTACAAAGCCCCCCAGAGCGGCCGCCTCGACCTGCCCAGCGTCGCCCTCTCCCTCGCCGCCGTCCTCCCCTTCATCTACGGACTGAAGGAAACCGCCCGCCACGGCCTCCACCCCCTCCCCCTCACCGCCCTCATCACCGGCCTCATCCTCGGCACCCTCTTCATCCGCCGCCAACGCACCCTCAAGGACCCCCTCCTCGACCTCAGCCTGTTCCGCGACGCGTCGTTCGGCACGGCTCTGGTCAGCCTGCTCTTCTACAGCATGCTGACGGGCACGGCGATGCTGTTCGTCACGGAGTACTTCCAGTCGGTCCAGGGGATGTCTCCGCTGGCGGCGGGCCTCGGACTGCTGCCCGGCATGGCCGGGTCGATCGCCGGCATCACCCTCTCCCCCGTCCTCGCCCGCCGGATCCGCCCCGCCTACCTCATCGCGGCGGGACTGGCCCTCGTGGTCGTCGGGTTCGCCCTGATGTCCCGGGCCGGCGCGGACGGCGGCACCGGATGGCTGGTGGCCGGCTGGACCCTCAACGGACTCGGCGGCGGGCCCCTCGTCTCCCTCGGCACCAACCTGGTCGTCGGCTCCGCGCCGCCGGAGAAGGCCGGGGCCGCCGCGTCCCTCTCCCAGACGGGCAACGAGTTCGGCTACGGCCTCGGCATCGCCCTCGTGGGCACCCTCGGCACGGCCGTCTACCGGCACGAGATCGCCGGCTCCCTGCCCGCCCGGCTGCCCGCCCCGGAGGCCGCCGCCGCCCGGGAGAGCGTCGCGGGGGCCGTGTCGGCGAGCGACACGCTGTCCGGGCCGCTCGCGGCCCGGCTGCTCCGGGCCGCCGCCGAAGCGTTCACCGGTGCCCTGCACACGGTGGTGGGGCTGACCGCCGTACTGCTGACGGGCGTCGCCGTTCTCGTCGCGGTCGTGCTGCGCCACGTGCCCCCGCTCGGCGCCGCGTCCCCCGACGCCTCCGGGGCGGCCGGCGCGGACGCCGGTGCCGCTGACGGCACTCCGGAGTTGTGCGAAGCCGCCCCCGAGTCGGCTCCGGTGGGCTGAGGCGGGGCGGCTGCGGCCGGCGCCCGCCCTCGCCGTCGTGCGAGGACGGGCGCCGGCCGCCGTGTCCGGATCACAGCAGGGACGGCTGCCGTTCCCCGTCCGGTGAGGGCGCCGCGGCCGCCGGCATCGCGGCCCTGCGGCGCCGGGAGGTGCCGAAGCGGCGCATCAGCGGGCGCTCGACGAACGTGAACAGCAGCCACGCGACCAGCAGCGTCGCGACGAAGAGCAGTGCGATCAGGCCCGTCGCCTGCCAGGTTCCCCAGGTCCGGGTGTAGCCGCCCACGAGGCGGTGCCCATAGCTCTGGACGAGTTGGTGGCTGATGTACAGGGCGAACGACACCTCGCCCAGCCGGACCATCACCCGGCTGCCCAGCCAGTGGCGGCGGCCGGCGGCGTCGTCCCGGGCCGCCGCGGCGATGAGCAGCCCGAGCGGGACCAGCATGATCGCCACCAGGTGGTGCGAGGGCGGGAAGTACGGGGCGGCGACGTACGCGGCGACGGTGAGGAGCAGCGCGCCGCCGAAGCCGAGCGGCAGCCGGCGGCCCTCCGCGACCACGCGCGCGAGGAGGATGCCGAAGACGAAGTCGAGCAGCCGCGTCCCCGGGAACTGGTAGACGAACCACATCTCCGACGCCCTGATGTTCACCATCGGGATCATCGACTGGTCGGCCAGCAGCGGGGCGAGGAACGGCACGGCGTACACGGCGGCGGCCACCGCGCCGGCGGCAGCCCACAGGCGCTGCGGACGGATGCGCTTGATCAGCAGCCACAGCACCGGGAACAGGGCGTAGAAGAGCAGCTCGCACGAGAGCGACCAGGCGACGCCGTTGAACCCGGCCCGCACGGCGAGGTCCGGCGACCAGGAGTGCAGCAGCAGGACCTGGAGCAGGGCGTTCTCACCGTCGAAGGGCATGCCGTCGACCCAGACCAGGAGCACCGCCGCGACGGCGAAGGTCAGCAGGTGCAGGGGGTAGATCTTGAAGAACCGGCGGCGGAAGAAGGCCGGGGCCGTGTCGTCGGGCCGCGCGGACCAGGCGAGGACGAAGCCGCTGAGCACGAAGAAGAAGCCGACTCCGGCCCAGCCTCCCTCGTAGAACACCGACTTCATGACGGAGGCGCTGTCCGGGTCGGCGAAGAAGCCCTCGTAGTTGGCGTGGAAGAAGAAGACCAGGGCGGCGGCGATGAACCGCATGCCGGTCAGCGAGGGCAGCCGGGAGAGTGCGCCGGCAGCGCCGTCCCGGGATCTTGTCGGTCGGTCGGTCATGGAGGCTCGCTCTCCCGTGCATCTGGCCGGATTCGAATCCTCGCGAATGTGCCAACTCGCCTTTCGCACAGGCAACTTCGAGGTTGCCGCCTTCCCCGCCGCACCCCGCTCGCAGGCTGAAACGCGCCCCGGGACAGCACGCCAGAAGATGCACCCGTTCCGGGCTCGCCCGGACCATGGCCCGGGCGGGCCGATCCACGGCCGCCGCCGCGACGACGATGGGGAGACGGACGTGCCTGTTGTGGACACCTGGGATCTGCTGGTCGCACGGGACGACCTCTCGGCGGCCGAGGTGAGGCAGGCGTCCTCGGCCGGGCTGCGGCCGGGCGAGGTGCGGCTGGCCGCCGAGAAGTTCGCCCTGACCGCCATCACCGCCACCTACGCGCGCCTCGGCGAGTCCGAACTGCCCTTCTTCGACGCGTTCCCGGCTCCCGAGGGCTACGGCCGGGTCCCGACCTGGGGCTACGCCCGGGTCGAGGAGTCACGCCATCCCGGCGTCGCGGTCGGCACCCGCTACTTCGGCTTCCTCCCCCTGGCGTCGCACGTCACCCTCGCCGCCGAGCCGACGGAGCAGGGCTTCGACGACACCGCGCCCGAGCGGGACTACCTGCACCCGTGGTACCGGGCCTACGTGCGCGTCGAGGACCGGGACGCGCTCGACGACCACCGTCTGCTGCTCAAGCCGCTGTACTCGGCCTCGTTCAACCTCGCCGAGTTCCTCGGGCGCGAGCATCCCTCGGCCACCGTCCTGGTCACCAGCGCCTCCAGCAAGACGGCCGTCGGGCTGGCCGCGCTCCTGGCGCCCCGGGCCGGCGTCACCACCATCGGGGTGACCGCCGGCGACCACCTCGACTTCGTCCGCGAACTCGGCCTCTACGACACGGTGATCGGCTACGACGACCTCGCCACGGCCGAGGTCCCCGGGTCCGTCGTCCTCGTCGACTTCACCGGGCAGGCCGAGCGTCTGTTCGCGGTGTACGAGCGCTTCGGGCCCGCCCTGAAGGACGCGCTTCTCGTCGGCTACACCCACCCCGGCGCCGAGATCGAGCCCCCCGAGGGGCTGACCGACCCCGAGCCGTGGATCTTCTTCACCCCTTCCGAGGAGCAGCGGCTCATCGAGAAGGAGGGCGAGGTGTACTACCGGGCCCGCTACCTGCGGGCCGAGGACGCTTTCGTCGCCCAGGCGCCGACCTGGCTCACCGTCAGCCGGCACACCGGCCCGCAGGCCCTCGTCCGTGTCTACCGGTCCCTGATGGACGGCGGTCTCCCCGCCGACAGGGGCACCGTGCTCACCGTCCGCTGAACCGCCCCTGCCGTCCTTTCGTCCCCGAACCGGGAGCGCCGCACCGTGACTCAGACCCCCAGCGTCGAAAGACCGCCGTCCTCCGCCCGCGAGACGCGCCCCGCCGGGACGTCCGCCCGCCCCGCCCCGGCCCGCCGCGGCTGGTTCGGGCGCAACTACATCGTTCCGCTGGCCGTCGCCGCGGCCGCCTACCTGCTCTACCAGCTCCCGCCGTACCTCACCTTCGATCCCGCCAAGTCCGACATCCAGATGCAGTTCCCGCTGCACTACACGATCCTGGTCGGCCATGTGCTGACGGGCACGGTGACGCTGGTGACCCTGGTCCTCCAGCTATGGCCGTGGCTGCGCCGCAACCACCCGGCGATCCACCGCTGGAGCGGCCACCTCTACGTGTTCGGCGGGGCGCTGCCCTCGGCGCTGCTGGCGCTGGCGATGTTCCCGGTGGCCTTCAAGCCCGGCAGCGTGGCCGTGCTGATGTCGGGGATCCTGTGGGCGGTCACCTCGGTCGTCGGCTGGGTCAGGGCCCGCCAGGGCCGCTACGCCGAGCACCGGCGCTGGATGCTGTACAGCTTCGCGATCGTGTGGGGCCAGACGGTGTGGGGCTTCGTCATCGGGATGACGCTGTTCAGTCTGCCGGTCGCCATCGACGTCACGTACATCTCCGAGGCGGCCCGCTGGGTCGGCTGGGTCGGCAACCTCCTGCTCGTCCACTGGTGGCTGGAGCGGACCGCGCGGCGCGGCCAGGTCCCGGCCTACTCGGGCCGGCGTTCCTGAGCCGGAACCACGGCGAGGGGCCGGCGGGTCGATCCCGCCGGCCCCTTCCGCGTGCCGCCGCCTGTCACACCGCGGTGCAGCCCGGCGCGACGTCGCCGCGGAACAGGCCGTCGGGATCGACCCGGGCGCGGACCCGGTCGGCGGTGCGGACCGCGTCGGGCGTCAGATGCCCCTGGGGCTGTTCGAGGCTCGCGACGAACGTGGGCGTGGTCCGGCCGGTGTCCCAGGGGGCCAGGGCGGACCTGACCTCGCCGCAGTGGGCGCGGATCTCCTCCTCCGTGCCGCCGAAGCCCGGCACACCCGCGCCGGAGTAGGCGAAGCGCGCGTCGAGCCGTCCGAGCGCGCCGTGGTGGGGGCCCGCTTCGGCCAGGCCGCCGCCCAGCTGGCGCAGCTCGGCGACGGTGAGCGCGGAGCGGGGCCGGTCGACGGTGGCCCGCAGGAAGGCGGTGATGCCGTCGTCGCCGAGCTCGTCGAGGAGCATGTGGTCGCCGAGGACGGGCACGGGCTCCGGCGGGTCCATGTGGGTCTCGGGCACGGCGGTCGGGCCTGCCTCGTGCCAGGTGTCCATCAGGGGTTCGGCGGCCGCACGCAGGGGGCCGAGGAGTTCCCCGGCCTGCCGGCGGGCGACCGCCAGGTCCTCGCTGCCGGGCGCGACGACGGTCCCGTCCAGGCACAGCACGGGACCGGCGCTGAGGACGGCGGGCACCTCGGGAAGCTTCGGCAGGTTCATCACGCGCACCGAGGTGGTCGCCTCGTGGGGGGCCCGCTCGGTCCAGGCGCGCCACAGCGGCAGCAGCCGTCCGGCCTGCCCGGCCGGCCAGAAGGCCGCTCCGGTGACCACGCCGGCCACCGGGAAGAGGGCCACCTCGACGGCCGTGACGACGCCGAAGCCACCGCCGCCGCCGCGCAGCGCCCAGAACAGCTCGGGGTCCAGGTCGGCGGCGACCCGGCGCTCCTCGCCGTCGGCGGTGACCAGTTCGACGGCCCGCACACTGTTGGCGGCGAGGCCGGTGTGGCGGGCGTACATGCTCAGTCCTCCGCCGAGCAGGTAGCCGACGGCGCCGACGGTCGGCGAGGAGCCGTGCGGCGCCGCCAGCCCGTACGGCGCGGCGGCCGCGACGACGGCACCCCAGCCGGTGCCCGCGGGAATCCGGGCGATGCGCCGGTGCGGATCGATCCGGACGCCGCCGGTGAGCTCCGTACGGATGAGCAGGGCTTCGTCCATGGGGCGGGCCGTCGCGGAGGCGTGGCCGGTCGCGTGGACCCGCACGCCGAGCCCGCGGGCCCGGGCCCGGGCGATCGCGGCACGGACATCTCCGGCGGACCGCGCGGTCACGGCGGCCGCGGGGCGCACGGGGGCGAAGAGGTTGAACACCCGGGTGGCCGCCTCGTAGGCCGCCTCCCCGCTCCGTGCGAGCTCGGCGGGGTGTTCGTCGACCGTGGTCATGGCTGGTTCCTCCGGCATCCGGGTCGGTGGCCTCCGGCGCGGGCCGAGGGCGGTCACGGGAAGTCGTCGAGAAGGGGTACGGCCGGCCACGCCACGCGGGCGGGGCCGGCCGGGGGAGGCGCTGCGGGAGGCGGCGGTCCCTCAGAGCGTGCGCTCGGCGGTGAGGAAGACGAAGGAGCCGGTGCCCGACTGCTCACGGATCGTCAGGCCGGCGTCGGCGTACCAGCGGCGGAGCTCGTCGAGCTCGAACAGCAGCATGCCCGCGGGGCGGCTCGGGAAGAAGTGGGCGCCCTGGAAGTACCGGTCGACCGGGTCGTCGGCCCAGCGGAAGGTGAGCAGGGTGAGGGTGCCGCCCGGCTTCAGGACGCGGCCCATCTCGGCGATGGCTATGTCCGCCTGCTCGGGGAAGGCCTGCAGGGCGTTCCAGCAGTTGACCGCGCCGAGGCTGGCGTCGGCGTAGGGCAGCGTGAGGGCGCTGGCGACGACGGCGGGCACCTCGGGCAGGGCACGGCGCAGGGCCGTGAGCATGGGCAGGCCGAGGTCCTGGGCGAGCAGCCGGTCGGTGCCCACGGCCCGCTCCACGACGGCCGTCCAGCGGCCGGCGCCTGCGCACAGGTCGAGCACGGGGCCGTCGACGGGACGGGTGTGGGCGAGGAGGTAGGCGTCCTCGTCGGCCGGGGTGACTGCGTCGTCCCAGTTGAGACCGGCGATCCGCAGGAACGCCGGACGCAGCACGGTCTCGTAGTAGACGCCCATGCTCGGCATGGCGGCCAGCTTCTGCAGCAGGTCGGCGGTGTCGTCCTCCGTGGACGCCTGGGAGCCGGTCGCACCGTGGGAGAGGTCGAGCAGGCCCTGGGCGAGGGGGAACGAGGCGGCGCAGGCGGTGCAGCGCACCGCGTCGGTGTACTCGAGCGGGCCGTCGCAGGAGGGGCAGCGCAGGGCGTCGGCGTGGCGGGCGAAGGCGTCGGGCCCCAGCTCGCCCGCGGCCGGGGCGTCCGGGACGGCGGGAGCCGGGTAGGAGGTCTCGTTCGCGGCGCCGTGGCGCACGGCCCAGTAGGCCTTCATGCCCGCGTAGGCGAGCACGGTGCGGGTGTCGTTGTCCCAGTTGACGCGGATCTGCTCGGGCGTGAGCGTGCTGATCCACCCCTTGTCGAAGCCCCGTTCGTCGTCGTTGAGGCTCCAGGCGGCGGGCGAGGGCCAGCAGCGGCCGAGGTCGGGGTCGAGGGGGTTCAGCGGGCGCAGGGTGCGCTCGAGACGGGTCAGGTCGTGTTCACCGAGGGCGAGTTCCTCGGCGGCGGCCGCGGCGAGGATGCGTTCCCGGTCCTCGGGGAAGTGCCCCAGCAGGTAGACGAGGGCGGTGGTGAGGGGCGTGCCGGCCCCGCTGCCGCCGAACAGGTCCAGGTAGCGGTCGAGCCCCTGGCGGACCGCGGCGCGCACCGGACCGTCCCCGGCCGGGTGGTCGCGGTACTCGGACTCGGCGAGCAGGCCCAGCAGGACGGCGAGACGGCCGGTGTGCCGGGCGTCGGCGCCGTCGAGTGCCGCCACCAGGGCGGGAACGTGCTGGGCGGCGCCGTCCACCGGGCCGTCGGCCGACCACACGGAGTCCGCCAGGCTCAGGAACGTCTCTTCCAGCCGCTCGTCCGGGGCGGCGGTGAAGGCGCCGAGGAGTTCGGCCGCCGTCGGGGACGTGGTCGGGTGGCTCATGTGCGGGTCCTTTCTCGGGGTGGGGCGGGCTGCGGGTGCCCGGCCGTCCGGGCGGAGGCCGTGAGCTGCGCGGACACCGTGCGGGCGAGCCGCGCCGTGTTCCCCGGTTCCGTCAGGTAGAAGTGGCCGCCGGGCAGTGTGCGCAGCGCGCAGGGGCCTGCGGTGTGCCGCGCCCATGCGCCGGCCCGGCCCGGGGTGACCAGCGGATCGGTGGCGCCGAGGAGGACGGTCACCGGGCAGGTCAGCGTGTGTCCCGGATCGCGGTAGGTCTCGAACGCCCGGTAGTCGGCGCGGATCGCGGGAAGCAGCAGCCGCAGCACCGCTTCCTCACCGGCCGAGCGGACCGTGGTGCCGGCGATCCGGTCGAGTTCGGCGATGACGCCGTCGTCGTCGCGCAGATGGACACCGGCGTCGCGGGGGGACGAGGGCGGCGGCGCCGCCGAGACGAAGAGGTGGACGGGAGCCGGTCCGGTCGCCTGGAGGCGGGCCGCGACCTCGTACGCGAGCAGCGCGCCGAAGCTGTGGCCGAACAGGGCCAGCGGGGCGTCCCGCGACGTGGAGAGGGCGGCTGCGAGATGACCGGCCATCATGTTCAGGTTCCCCAGCGGGGGTTCGCCGAGCCGGTCGTGGCGGCCCGGGTACTGCGCCGCCAGCACCTGCGTGCCCGGGCCGAGTGCCTCGGCCAGCGGGCGGTAGGCGTGGGCGGTGCCTCCCGCGTGCGGGAGGCACACCAGGCGGACGGCGCCGGCGGGAGCCGTCCGCAGCGTGCGGATCCAGCTCACGGGGCGATCGTCTCGACGCTCGGCCGGGCCGAGGCCTTGCCGAGTCGCTCGCGCAGCCGCATGGCGGGGCTCTCGATGAGGTAGAAGCTGGCCGTGGCGAGGACGACGGCACCGGTCAGGGTGACGGCGAACAGCCCCAGGAAGCTGCCCCTCGGCATCAGGTCGCCGCGCCAGAAGTAGATGACGGCGATGTGCCACAGGTACAGGCCGTAGGAGATGCGGCCGAGGAACCGCATGACCGGGTTGCTCATCGCGCCGACGACGAAGCGGGAGGGCTTCGGCACCGTGACCGGTGCGACGAGGAAGAGGCCGAAGAGCGTGTACAGGAAGTGCTCGGTCATGCCGCCGGCCATCGACGGGTAGTCGGCGTGGCCGGGCTGGCCGATCGGGCGGAGGCAGGCGAGGAGATAGATGCCGATGGCGATGGCCCAGCACCACACCGGGTTCTTCTGCACGAAGCGGTAGAACGCCGGGACGCGGTCGGGGGCGACGTCCGCACACGCGGAGAGCGCGGCGAGACCCATGCCGACGGCGATGAACCCGAGCCACTTCGGCGGCCACTCGTTCTGCGCGGGGTAGTCGCCCATCGAGGGCAGGAAGGTGTACCAGGCGTAGACGAATCCGATGAGGACGAGCGGGGTCAGCCCCCACAGGACGCGGCGGGTCCGCGTGCCCGGGTCGCCGGCCCGGCCGGCGAACTTGTCCAGTGCCCAGGCGAGCAGCGGAAGCGCGGCGTAGAAGGCGATCTCCGTGGCGAGCGTCCAGGTCTGCTCCGTGCCGTTGCCGGTGAGGCGGGCGTCGAGCTGGTAGACCTGCAGCAGCAGCAGCGGGCGGAGGACCTGCCAGACGCTGTGCACGGCCTCGCGGTTGAGGGTGATCAGCGTGACGGCGACGAGCACCCAGTAGGCGGGCAGCGTGCGCAGGGCACGGCGCCAGAAGTAGGGCTTGATCTCGGGCTTGCGGGTCCCGGCGATCGTCGCGAGCGCGAACGGCCGGTAGAGCAGCATGCCGGAGAGCACGAAGAAGATGGGCAGGCTCACATGGAGCTGCTGGAGCATGACACCGAAGAACCCGTCGGGTTCCTTGTCCATGAATCCGACCATGCCGGAACTGAATCCGACGTGTGTGCAAAGCACTCCCAGGGCCGCGAGACCCCGCATGCCTTCGAGCTCCGGCAGGAACCGCCGCTCGGTGGTGCGGGTGCCGCTGACGGCCGCGGGAGATCTGGATGTGGTGATGGCCACCGGCCCGACCCCCTGATCAGCGAAGAGACGGGGGCAAGCCTCGCGGTGGCCGCGGCGGGGGCGCATCTTGCTGGTTGCGGTGTTGGCCCGGGCCGCGGCGCCGGGGGAACACGGCGGCGGGGAGCGGCACGGGCCGTGGGCCCGTGCCGCTCCCCGCCGGGATGGGTGTGTCCGGCTCGGCTCAGGCGCCTGCCAGGTGGTCGCCCAGGCTGTCGAGGAAGCTGTTCCAGCCGGCCTCGACCTCCGCGGTCTTCTCCGCGTCGACCTGCCCGACCTGCTGGAAGGAGAGCCTCGTGCCGCCCTCGGTGTCGGCGAAGCCCACCGTGGTCAGCTCCTCCGCCTCACCGCGCGCGGCACGCGCCGCGACGTTCTCGTCGTTGGGGTCCACGAGCGTGAACACGAGCCGCTCGTTCTCCACGACCTCGCGGTAGACGCCCGTGAACGGGAACTCGCCCACGCCCTCGGCCGCCATGGTGGCCTTCCACGTGCCGCCGACCCGCACGTCGAGGGCGACCGTGCCCGGATCGGTGGTGAAGCCACGCGGCCCCCACCATCGGGCGAAGAGCTCGGGCTCGGTCCACGCCCGGTACACCGCGGCGCGCGGGGCGTCGAAGACGCGGGTGACCGTGATCTCGTTCAGGGTGGCCGGGTCCGCCACCGTCACGCCTCCGGGGCGTCGAACAGCGGACGCACCTCGACACCGCCGTCGTGGACCGGAACGACCTTGGCGATCTTCAGCGCCTGGTCCAGGTCCTCGGCCTCGAGCACGAAGGCACCGCCGAGGGACTCGCGCGTGTCGGCGAACGGGCCGTCGCCCACGGCGCCGTCGCGCACGGTCTTGGCGGTGCCGGCGGGCTGGAGGGCCAGACCGTTGAGGATCTTGCCACCCAGCTCCTCGACCTTGCCGGGGAAGGCCTCATGCGCCTCGAGCAGTTCCTTCGGGGCGTTCTCCCAGCCGCCGGGGATCTCGGCCTCGTAGATGAAAACCGCGAACTGAGCCATGGGGCTCTCCTTCTCACTGCGTGTTGTCTGCGTGGTCGGTGCACCCCACGACGACGACGTTCCGCGCAGGCGTGGTGTCCACCCGCCCAGCCTCCCCGGCGGGCGGAGCCGGACGCATCTTCCAGGTTGCGCTCCCGCGTCCGGGCGGCTCGCGCCCCTGGCGGGCCCGGCGGAGGAGGGGGAGGTGTGCGCAATCCGGGAGATGCGCGCGGCGGCGCGGGGCCCCGACGCTGAATCGCATGACCGACTTCACGAACAAGACGTACTTCATCACCGGCGGCGGCAGCGGGATCGGGCTGGCCACGGCGCGACGCCTGCTCGACGAGGGCGCGAACGTGGTGATCGCCGGCCGTGACACCGCCCGTCTCGACCGTGCCGTCAAGGAGCTGGACGGCGGCGACCGGGTCCTCGCGGTGGGCGTGGACGTTTCCCGCCCGGCGGAGCTGGAGGCCGCCTACGAGCAGGTGCGCGACCGCTTCGGCGGCCTCGACGGCGTCTTCGCCAACGCGGGCATCGGCCTCAACGCCCGTACCCCGGACGTGTCCGAGGAGGATTTCGACCTGGTCGTGGGCACCAACTTCAAGGGCACGTTCTTCACCGTGCAGAAGGCGCTGCCCCTGCTCGCCGAGGGCTCCTCGGTGGTGCTCAACGCCTCCTGGCTGGTGCACCGCGGTATGGGCCCCGGCTCGGTCTACGCGGCGAGCAAGGCGGCCGTCCTGAACCTGCCGCGGACTCTCGCTCCTGACCTGGCCGGGCTCGGCATCCGCGTCAACGCCGTCACCCCGGGCCACATCCGTACCGAGATGTTCGACGCCGTCGCCCCGGTGGAGGAGGTCCGCGAGTTCTTCCGCGGCCAGGTCGCGCTGGGCACCCTCGGCACTCCGCAGGACATCGCCGAGACCGTGCTGTTCCTCCTCTCGCCGCGCTCGGCGTACATCACCGGCCAGGAGTTCGTCGTCGACGGCGGCCTCGTCGGCTCCGTCCCGGCCTGACGCCGGACCGGCCCGGCGTCCTTCCCCCGCGCCCGCGTGGCGTGCGACCACACGAGGAGAATCAGTGATCGGCTTCCGGCTCGACGACGAGTACGAGGTCCTGCGCAAGACGGTGGAGGACTTCGCGCGCACCGCCGTGGCCCCCGTGATCGGCGACCTCTACAAGCGGGACGCGTTCCCGTACGACCTGGTGGCCGAGATGGGCCGGATGGGCCTGTTCGGACTGCCGTTCTCCGTCCGGTACGGCGGTGGGGGCCGTGACTTCCTGGCGCTGTGCGTGGCACTGGAGGAACTCGCCCGCGTCGACACCTCGGTCGCGATCACGCTGTCCGCCGGTGTCTCCCTGGGTGCCATGCCTCTCTACCGCTTCGGCACGCCCGAGCAGAAGGAGCGCTGGATGCCCGGGCTCTGCGCGGGCGAGGCGCTCAGCGCGTTCGGTCTGACCGAGCCCGGCGGCGGCACGGACATCGCCTCGCTCGCCACGACCGCGGTGCGCGACGGCGACACCTGGGTGATCAACGGTGCCAAGTCGTTCATCACCAACTCGGGTACGGACATCACCCGGCTGGTGACGGTCACGGCCGTGACGGGCAGGCGTGCCGACGGCCGCCAGGAGGCGTCGACCATCGTGGTGCCCTCGGGCACGCCGGGCTTCGAGGTGGCGCCGCTGTACTCCAAGGCGGGCTGGAACTCGTCGGACACCCATGGTCTGACCTTCACCGACGTGCGGGTGCCGGCCGGGAATCTGCTGGGGCAGGAGGGCCGTGGTCTGTCCCAGTTCCTGTCGGTGCTCGACGAGAGCCGGATCGCCATATCGGCGGTGGGCGCGGGCATCGCGCAGGGCTGCGTCGACGAGAGTGTGCGTCATGCCAAGGAGCGGATGGCCTTCGGCCGGAGCATCGGCGCCCAGCAGGCCGTCCAGTTCAAGATCGCCGACATGGAGGTGCGGGCGCACAGTGCCCGCCTCGCCTACTACCACGCGGTGACGAAGATGCTCCGCGGCGAGCCGTTCGGCAAGGAGGCGTCGATCGCCAAACTCGTCGCCTCGGGCGCGGCGATGGACAACGCCCGGGACGCCACGCAGATCTTCGGCGGCTACGGCTGCATCAACGACTACCCGGTGGCGCGCTTCTACCGCGACGCCAAGGTGCTGGAGGTGGGCGAGGGCACGAGCGAGGTCCAGCGCATGCTGATCGCCCGCGGCCTCGGCCTGCCGGCCGCCCCGTAGGACGTGCCCGGGGGCCGGCCGGGGGCCCCTCGCCGGCCGGGCCCCCGCGGATCGCTCAGGCCGTCCGGCCGAACCTCTCGGACACCAGCGCGACGGCCTGCTCGCGCAGCTCGACCTTGCGGACCTTGCCACTGGCCGTCATCGGGAACGAGTCGACGACGGCCACGTACCGGGGGATCTTGAAGTGGGCCAGCCGCCCGGTGCAGTACGCCCGCAGCACGGGCTCGGTGAGCGGCTCGGCGCCGTCCCGCATCCGCACCCAGGCGATGAGCTCCTCGCCGTAGTACGGGTCGGGCACCCCGACGACCTGTGCGTCGAGGATGTCCGGGTGGGTGTGCAGGAACTCCTCGATCTCGCGCGGGTAGACGTTCTCCCCGCCCCTGATGACCATGTCCTTGATCCGGCCGGTGATGCTGACGTATCCGTCCTCGTCCATGACGGCGAGATCACCGGTGTGCATCCAGCCGTCCGCGTCGATGGCTTCGGCGGTCCGGTCGGGCTGGTTCCAGTAGCCGGGCATCACCGAGTAGCCGCGGGTGCAGAACTCGCCCTGGCGGCCGCGCGGTACGGTCCGTCCGGTCCGCGGGTCCACGATGCGGATCTCCACGTGCGGTCCGGCCCTGCCGACGGTGGACACCCGCCGTTCGAGGGAATCGCCGGGGCGCGTCTGGCAGGCCACGGGCGAGGTCTCGGTCATTCCGTAGCAGATCGTCACCCGGGTCATGTGCATGCGGTCGACGACCTGCCGCATCACCTCGACCGGGCAGGGCGTGCCGGACATGATGCCGGTACGCAGGGATCTGAGGTCGAAGGACGCGAAGTCGGGGTGGCTGAGCTCGGCGATGAACATCGTCGGGACGCCGTAGAGCGAGGTGCAGCGCTCCGCCTCGACCGCCTCCAGGGTCGCGCGGGCGTCGAAGAAGCCGCCGGGGACCACGACGCACGCCCCGTGGCTGAGCGCCGCGATCGTGCCCATCACCATGCCGAAGCAGTGGTAGAAGGGCACCGGCAGGCAGACCCGGTCGGTGTGCGTGTACTCCAGCAGCTCTCCGGTGAAGAAACCGTTGTTGAGGATGTTGCGGTGGGTCAGGGTGGCGCCCTTGGGCGCGCCGGTGGTCCCCGAGGTGTACTGGATGTTGATCGGATCGTCGGGACGGAGCGAGGCCCCCGCCTCGGCGAGGCGCCGCAGGCCCCGCGCGTCGGGTGCGGCGAGGAGGGCGTTCCACTCCCCGCTGCCGATCAGGACGGTGTGCCGCAGGGCCGGGCAGCGCGGCGCCACCTCGGCGATCATCGTCGCGGCGTCGGCGGTGCGCAGCGTCCGCGCGGCCACCAGGACCCGCACGCCCGCGTGGCCGAGCACGTACTCCAGCTCATGGGTGCGGTACGCGGGGTTGATGTTCACGAGGACCGCGCCGATCTTCGCCGCCGCGTACTGCGTGACCACCCATTCCGCGTTGTTCGGGGACCACAGGCCGATCCGGTCGCCCGGCTCGACGCCCAGGCCGAGGAAGCCGGCCGCGAGCGCGTCGGTGCACGCGTCGAGCTCGGCATAGCTCCAGCGGCGTCCGTCGCCGTCGCAGTCGACCAGGGCGTCGCGGTGGGCGAAGGAGGCGACGGTCCGCCGGAAGTGGTCACCGATGGTCTCGTCGAGCAGCGGCAGGGGGTGAGTGCCCTTCGTGTGGCTCGGCAGGACGGACGCCGGCCGGTCCGTCGTGGTCGTCGCTTCTTCCGGCGCGTGAGGGTCCATGCGCCCAGGCTGACCGCGCCCCGGGATTCCGGGCATCTCGGTGATTGCCCTCTTCAACGAGGTGGGCCCGCCGGGCAAGCCCGCACGCTCGAAGAAGGGGCGGGCGGCCCGGCCGCCCTATCCTTCGGTTGCCCCGCCCGGCGGCCTCACCGCGGGCGTACGCCCCCACCACCCCGTCATCGAGACTCTGTTGGGAGATCTGCCATGAAACTCGGCCTGGCATTCGCGGACTACGCATGGGAGGGCGGAGCGGAGCGCATGGCGGACACGCTCGCGACGATGGCCCGTACCGCCGACGACGCCGGGTTCGACGTCCTGGGGGTAGCCGATCACGTCTGGCAGGGCCCGCACATGGGCGGTCCCGAGCAGCCCATGCTGGAGTGCTTCACCACGCTGGCGACGATCGCCGCGCACACGCGCCGCATCCGGCTCATGCCGATGGTCGCCGGTGTCCACTTCCGCGCCCCCGGTCTGCTCGCCAAGACGGTGACCACGCTCAACGTGCTCTCCGGCGGCCGCACCGATCTCGGTATCGGCGCCGGCTGGTACGAGGAGGAGGCGCGCGGCCTCGGCATCGACTTCCCGCCGACGTCCGAGCGGTTCGAGCGGCTGGAGGAGGCCCTGCGGATCTGTCTGGGCATGTGGGCCGGCGAGCGCGGCGACGAGAAGCCCGTCACGGGCCGCCACTACCGGCTCGACCGGCCGCTGAACGTGCCGCAGAACCTCACCCGGCCGCGGATCGTGGTCGGCGGCGGCGGTGAGAAGAAGACATTGCGGCTGGTCGCCCGCTACGCGGACGCCTGCAACCTCTACCCGGGGCCGGACCTCGGCGACAAGCTCGACGTCCTGCGCCGCCACTGCGAGGCGGAGGGCCGGGACTTCGAGGAGATCGAGAAGACCTGCATCATGCCGTTCACGCCGCACGACGCCGCCTCCGCCGACGAGCTGGCCGGCACCCTGCGCCAGATCGCCGGGGCCGGCGTCACGCGGGTGATCGGCATCCTGGAGGGCAGGAACCAGGCGGCCCTGATCGAGCTGATCGGGGAGCGGGTGCTGCCCGCCGTGGCGGACGCCTGACCCGGCCGCACCCGCACGCCGGTGCCCGGTCCCCCGCTCCTCGGCGGACCGGGCACCGGCGCACGCGGCCGCCGTCAGTCGGGCAGCCGGACGGACAGCGTGTGCCGGAAGACGTCCCGCGGGTCGTAGGCCCGCTTCACCTGCTGCAGACGCGGATAGTTGTCCTTGAAGTAGAGGGTGTGCCAGGGCACTCCGGAGGTGTTCCACTCGGGGTCGGCCAGGTCGGTGTCGGCGTAGTTGACGTACGAGCCGTCGTTGGCCTCGTCCGGCACCGGCACCCCTCCGGTGGCCGCGTACACGTCGCGGTACATCTCGCGCACCCGCCGGATGTTCGTCTCGTCCTCGGTCTCGGAGCCCCACACCGCCATGTAGGCGGCCTTGAGGACCGAGTCGCGCTGGGCGGCCGCGGTGGCGTCCGGGGCGACGGCGTTCACCCGGCCCCCGTAGCCGATGAGGATGAGCTGGACCGGGCTCTGCTCACCGGTCGTCAGGTGGCGGTACAGCGTGGCCGTCTGCTCCTCGGAGTAGCCCTTGCGCAGGTACGCGGCCTTGATCTTGATCCGGCGGGTGAACGCGTCGCCCGGATCTCCCCAGCCCGGGTACGCGGAGACGTACAGCCAGGGCCGGACCTGCTGGGAGACGAACAGGGGCGCGGCGTCCACGCCCGCCGTGATCTCGTCGAAGAAGGCGGTCATCAGCTTCTCGGCGTCCGGGGTGGCGTCGTCCATGTGGGCGCCGACGGTCAGCCCGAAGCCGGAGCGGTGCGTGCCGTGGAAGAAGCCGGCCAGCGCCGCGTACGGCGAGTCGGGGTCGCTGTTGCGCTCGAACCAGGACCCGAAGTTCCGCTGCAGGACGGCGAACGCCTCGGGTGTCATCGTCTCCCAGGACCACACCGCCATCCCGCTGCGCCAGCCGGTCGGGGCCTTCGGCAGCAGTGCGGCCGGCTCGTCGCCGTCCGCGCCCGGGGAGCGCATCCAGTAGCGCGTCACCACGCCGAAGGTGCCGCCTCCGCCGCCGGTGTGCGCCCACCACAGCTCGCGGTGCGGGTCGTCCTCCTCGCGGGTGGCGACGACCGCGCGGGCCGTGCCGTCCTCGTCCACGACGACGACCTCCACGGCGTAGAGGTAGTCGACGACGGCACCGAGGCTGCGCGAGAGCGGCCCGTAGCCGCCGCCGACGATGTGCCCCCCGACTCCGACCTCCGGGCACTCGCCGGCGGGTATCGTCACGCCCCAGCCCTTGAACAGCACCCGGTAGACGTGGCCGAGCGTGGCGCCCGCCTCGACGGCGAAGGCGCGCCGTCCGGCGTCGTACCGGACGTCGGTCATCTCGGACATGTCGAGGAGGACCTCGACGCCGTTGGTGTTGAGGTCCTCGAAGCCGTGCCCGCCGCTGCGGACGGAGATCCGTCGGCCCGCTGCCACGGCCTCGGTCACCGCGGCCACCACCTGCTCGGTCGTGGTCACCACGCGCACGTACTCCGGCCGCCCGGGGAACCGGTGGTTCGTGCCGAGCACCATGCTCGCGTAGCGCGGATCGTCCGCGGTGATCGTGGCAGCGGCGAAGGGGGGGTTGTCCGTCTCGGTCACGTCGTTCCTCCAGGGGGGCGGGCGGCCACCCGACGCCTCGGCCGGGTCGGCACAGGGGCCGGCACCAGCCTGAACGAGCCGTGATCCGGATGTCTTCTCCCGCCGTGCGCTTCACCGGGCGGCCGTCGTTCTTCCAGATTGCTGAAGGCCCCGGCATGGGCCGGATTGGCTTGTGGCTCCCGCTCGGGCGCGTGTTACCTGGTGCGGAGAGTCCGTGAGCAGGCGCGGGTCGCCGGCCGGTCCCTCCTTCCCGTTCCCGCCACTTTGTCCCGTGCCCGGCCCGTCCGACGAAGGAGGTTCCGTCCATGTGCGGCATAGCCGGGGCCATGGCCCTGCGCGACGGTGCGGAGGTCGACGCCCACGTCCTCGACCGCATGACGACGACGCTGCTGCACCGGGGGCCCGACGCGGCCGGCTCGTTCCTGCGCGACGGGGTCGGGCTCGGCTTCCGCCGGCTCGGCATCAACGATCTCGCCGGCGGGAACCAGCCGATGTCCAGCGAGGACGGCTCCGTCGTCATGGTCTGCAACGGCGAGATCTTCAACCACCGCCGGCTGCGGGCCGAACTCGTCGCGAAGGGACACCGTTTCCGTACCGACTGCGACGTCGAGGTGCTCGTCCACCTCTACGAGGAGGAGGGCACCGGGCTGCTCGACCGGCTCAACGGCCAGTTCGCCTTCGCGATCTACGACCGGCCGCGGCGCCGCCTGTTCCTCGCCCGCGACCACGCCGGCATCCTGCCCCTGCACTACGCCACCACCCGGGACCACTTCGTCTTCGGCTCCGAGGCCAAGGCGGTGCTGGAACACCCCGGCGTCGGGCGCGCGGTGGACCTGACCGGCCTCGACCAGGTGCTCACCTTCCCCGGCCTGGTCAGTCCGCGCACCATGTTCCGGGGCATCAGCGCCGTGCGCCCCGGCCACTACCTGATCGTCCAGGACGGCGCCGTACGGGAGACGAGGTACTGGGACCTCGACTACCCGCCCGCGGGCGAGCGCGAGACGCGCCCCGACGACTCCTACGCCGAGCAGCTGCGCGAGCTGCTGACCGAGGCCGTACGGCTCAGGCTGAGCGCCGACGTACCGGTCGGCTTCTATCTCAGCGGCGGGCTCGACTCCTCGCTGATCGCCGGGCTCGTCGGCGAACTCGCCCCACCCGCCGACTCGTTCTCCGTCACCTTCCCCGACGCCCGCATCGACGAGTCCGGCTACCAGCGCCTGATGGCGCAGAAGGCCGGCTCGCGCCACCACGAGATCGGGTTCACCACCGACGACATCGTCGACGGACTCGGCCGGATGGTGCTGCACGCCGAGACACCGGTGAAGGAGACCTACAACACCTGCTCCCTGGCGCTGGCCCGGCGGGTCCGCGAGAGCGGAACCACCGTGGTCCTCACCGGAGAGGGCGCCGACGAACTGTTCGGCGGCTACGTCGGATACCGCTTCGACCGCCTCGGGCGGGGCGGCGGCTCCGGCGACGCCCTGGCCGACGCGCTGGAGGACGACGTGCGGCGGCGGCTGTGGGGCGACCCCGGCATCTTCTACGAACGCCCCTACCACGCCTGGCACGAGGCCAAGCTCGGGCTGTACTCGGAGGCGGTCCGCGAGACCTTCCGGGAGGTCGACTGCCTGCGCCGGGCGCCGGTGGACCACGGCCGGCTGGCCGGCCGCGACCCCCTCGACCAGCGTTCCTACCTCGACTTCCGGCTGCGGTTGTCCGACCACCTGCTCGCCGACCACGGCGACCGGATGGCGATGGCCCATTCCGTCGAGGCCCGCTACCCGTTCCTCGACCGCGCGGTGATGGAGTTCGCCACGCGTGTGCCGGCCCACCTCAAGGTCCACCCCCTCGGCGAGAAGTACGTGGTGCGGCAGGCCGCCCAGGGCCTGGTGCCGCCGGAGATCATCGACCGCGAGAAGTTCGGGTTCCGCGCGCCCGGCAGCCCGGCGCTGCTGCGCGCGGGCATCGAGTGGATCGACGACATGCTCTCCCCCGCCCGGATCAGGCGGCAGGGCTACTTCGACCCGGCGGCCGTGGAACGGCTCCGGACCCGCTACACGGGCGAGGGCTTCGAGCTCCACCCCCACTACGGCGACGACCTGCTGCTCACCGTCCTGACCTTCGGCATCCTCCTGGACACCTTCTCCCTGCCGGACCACGGATGACCGGCCGTCCGGCCCGCCCGACGGGAGCGCCGGGACCGAGAAAGGAAACACGATGACGTTCGAAGCCATTCACGACCTGGTGGGGAGGACGATCGAGCGGTTCCCGGACCACGTCGCCGTCGAGACCCCCGAAGGCCGTCTCACCTACGCCGAACTGGACGCCCGTGCCGCCCACGTGGCCCGTGCCCTCACCGCCGAGGGCGCCGCCCCGGGCGCCTTCGTGCCCGTCCTGGCCGAGGACCGCCGCGACCTGGCCGCGGCCGTCCTCGGCGTGCTGCGGGCCGGCGGCGTGGTCGTGCCGATGGACCTCACCGCGCCGCAGTCCCGGCTGCGGGCGGCGCTCCTCGACATCGCGCCCGAATGGGCCGTCGTCGGCTCGCCCGCAAATCCGGCCGCGCTCCGGGCGCTGGCCGAAGCGGCGCCCGCCGCCCGGACCGTGACCGCCGGCCCGTCGGCCGCCGTCGCACGGCGGGAGGAGCACCGCGGCGGCCCTGACGATCCGGCCTACGTGTTCTTCACCTCCGGCACCACGGGCCGCCCCAAGGGCATCGTCGGCCGGCTCGGCTCGATCGCCCCGTACATCCGGTGGGAGACCGGGCTGCTGGGCGTCGAGCCGGGCTGGCGGGTCAGCCAGCTGGTCTCGCCCTCCTTCGACGCCGTACTGCGCGACCTGTTCGTCCCGCTGACCACGGGCGGCACGCTCGTCGTCCCGCCGCCCGGGACCCTGCTCGACCCGGCGGCCCTGGCGCGCTGGACCGACGAGGAGCGGATCGACCTGGTGCACACCGTCCCCTCGCTCTTCCGCGGACTGATCCGCGCCGCGGCCGCCGGCGGCCACGGCCTCGGGGCGCTGCGCTGGGTGGCCCTGTCCGGCGAGCGGCTCGCACCGGCGGACGCCGAGGCCCTCTTCGGGCACTACGGCGACCGGATCGGGCTGCTCAACCTGTACGGGCCGTCGGAGACGACGATGACCAAGACGTTCCACGTGGTCACGCGCGCCGACCTGGCCCGCCCGTCGATCCCCGTCGGCCGGCCGGTACCGGACGCGGAGGTACTGCTCGTCGACGAGCGGGGCGGCCTCGCGGAGCCCGGCGCGGTCGGCGAGATCCACCTGCGCACCCCGCACCGCACGCTGGGCTACCACCGGCGCCCCGAGGAGACCGCCCGGGTCTTCGTGCCCCACCCCGTCACCGGCGACCCGGCCGACCCCGTCTACCGCACCGGTGACTACGGCCGTCTGCTCGACGACGGCAGCCTGGAGTTCCTCGGCCGCAAGGACCACCAGGTCAAGATCGGTGGTGTGCGGGTCGAACTGGAGGGCGTCGAGAGCGTGCTGCGCGCCCACCCGGACGTCGCCGACGCGGCCGTGGCCGTCGGCGAGGGCGACGGCGCCACCCGCCTGCACGCCTTCCTGGAGCTGCGCGAGCCGGACCGGGAGGGCACCCTGCCCGAGGGTCTGGAGCCGCGGCTGCGCGCCTTCCTGCGCGAGCGGTTGCCCGACAGCGCCGTGCCGGCGTCGTTCGTCCCGCTGGCCGAACTGCCCCGCACCCTCAGCGGCAAGACCGACCGACGGGCCCTGCCCGCGCCGTCCCCGTCCAACGCGCGGCCTACCGGCGGCGAGCCGCCGCGCACCGCGACCGAGCTGACCGTGGCCGGCCTGTGGCAGGAGGTCCTGCCCGGCTCCGCGGCAGGCCGCGACGACGACTTCTTCGCCACGGGCGGCACCTCGTTGCTCGTGGTTGATCTCCTCAGCCGGGTGAACCGGACGTTCGGCGTCACCGTGGCGCTGCGGGACTTCCTGCTGTCGCCGACGGTGGCGACCCTCGCCGCGGCGGTCGAGACGGCACTGCTGGCGACCGACGCCCCGCTCGACGACCTCTTCGCGATCTAGGGACCGCCGATGACCATGCACCTCGCCCAGCCGGCCACCGCCCCCGCTGCCGGCACCGACGCCGACGCCGATGCCGCGGAACGGGCCTGCGCCCGCTGCGGCATCAGCGGCCGCTACCCGGGCATCACCTTCGACGCCACCGGGGTCTGCGACCTGTGCACCTCCTACGCACGGCACCGGGCGGAGATCGACGCCTACTTCGGCGACGTCGACCAGTTCGTGGCACTCGTCCGCTCCCGGGCCGAGGCCCGCGGTTCGGCCTACGACTGCCTGCTGCTCTACAGCGGTGGCAAGGACAGCTCCTACGTCCTGTACCGGCTGATCGAACTCGGCCTGCGGGTGCGGACCTTCACCTTCGACAACGGCTTCATCTCCAGGACCGCCCTGCGCAACGTGGAGACGATCACCGCCGAGCTCGGCATCGAGCACGTGACCGCGACGCACGCCGACCAGAACGAGGTGTTCCTGCGCAGCCTGCAGCAGCACAAGAGCGTCTGCAACGGCTGCTTCCGCTCACTGCTGGACCTGAGCACCCAGCACGCCCACGACCTCGGGATCCCGACCATCGTGACGGGTCTGTCGCGCGGCCAGATCATGGACGAGCGGCTGTCCTGGTTCCACCGGCACGGCATCTTCGACCCGGCGGAGATCGAGCCGCGGCTGAAGGAGGGCCGGCGCGTCTACCACGAGTCCGGCGGGACCCTCGGCGCCGAGGTCGTCGACTCCGTCGAGGTCGTCGACTACTACCGGTACTCCGACGTCACCAAGGACGGCATCCGCGCACTGCTGCACGCCCGCTCCGACCTGTGGGCGCAGCCCGGCGACACCGGGTTCTGCAGCTCCAACTGCATGATCAACGACGCGGGTGTCCTGGTGCACACCCGCGAGCGCGGCTTCCACAACTACGAGGCGCCCACCCGGTGGGAGGTACGCCTGGGGCACCTGGAGCGGACAGAGGCCGACGACGAGCTGCGCACTCCGGCCGCGACACCGCGCGTGCGCAAGATGCTGCTCCAGATCGGCTATCCCCTGCCTGCGGAGGGTGCCGCCCGTCGGCCGGCCGAGTCGCCGACGGCGGAGCGGACCACGCCCGCGCCCGCCGCCCGGACCGCCCGCCGCGTGCCGCTGACCCCGGCCCAGCGGCAGGCCCTCGACCGTGCCGGCACCGCCCCCGCCGCCTCCGCCCGGGCCCTGCTGCTGGAGCCGCGGGAACCCGGGAACGGCGCCCTCGCCCGCCGGTCGGCCCTGCGGCTGATGCTGCACCACGAGGCGCTGCGGCTGCGGTTCGCCGAACGCGACGGCGTGTGGGAGCAGTACGACGCCGGCGTGGGCGGCGCCCCGTCGGTGCTGCGCCTGGATCTGTCCGGCCGCGACGCCCCGGCGCAGGCGGAGCTGATGCGCACGGCCGTGGAGCGGCTGCGCTCCCGCCTCGACCTCACCGACGGCCCGCTGTGGCAGCTCGCCCTGGTCGAACGCGGTCCGCTGCCCGCCCGGCTGCTGCTCGTCGTCCACGAACTGCTGGCCGACACCGCCTCCTGGCGGGTCCTGCTGCGCGATCTGTCCGCCCTGTGGGCTGGCGGTGGCGAGGCGACGCTGGCACCGGCGGGTGCCTTCCTCACGGGGGCCGCGGCCGGTGCACCCGTGCCCCCCGCCGGGCTGGCCGCCGCGAGCCGGACGGCCGAGGGGACGCCGGTGCGCCGCTCCGTGGCCTGCGGTCCGCCCGTGCCGACATCCCGGGTGGCCGAGGCGCTGACAGCGGTCCTCGCGGACCTCGGCGACGCGCCCGGCGTCGAGGTCCTCGACCACACCGCCGGGGACGAAGCCGCCGGCATGGGGCGCCGGAACCCGGCTCAGGGGCCCGCGTCCGACGCGCCGGTGCTGATCCGCTACGAGCACTTCGGCGACCTCGGCGGCCTGCTGCCCGCCGGCGCCCCCTTCACGGTCGTCGATGCCGAGGAGGCCGACTTCACCGTCCTGCCCGGCACCGGAGCAGACGTCGTGAGCGTGCACGGCGTGGTGCGCCGCGGAGAGCTGTATCTGGACTGGTGGTGTCCGCCGGCCGGGCACCGCCGGCTGCTGGCCGCCGGTGTGCCGGAGCGGGTGGCCCGCCGGCTCACGGCACCATGACCGCGTCGGCGCCGGCCCCCGGCGGGACGCTCGGTGTCCTCGGCGGGATGGGCCCGGCGGCGACGGCGGAGTTCCTGCGCCTGCTCGCCGCCCGGGTGCCGGCCGCCGACGACCAGCACCACCCCCGCATCGTGATGCTGTCGGACCCGTCGGTACCCGACCGGTCCACGGCGCTGACGGCGGGCAGCGACGCACCGCTGCCCGCGCTGCGCGAGGGGCTGGCGACCCTGGTCCGCTGGGGTGCCGACCTGCTGGCGGTGCCGTGCAACACCGCGCACGTGTACATCGACCGGATCCGCGCCGAACTGCCGGTCCCCCTGGTCCACATCGTCGACGCGACGCTGCGGGCGGCCATGGCCCTCAGCCCCGAGGGAGGGTGGCTCGCCGCCACGACGGGAACCGTGGCCAGCGGCCTCTATCAGCGGCGGGCGGCCGAACTCGGTTACCGCCTGCTGGTGCCGGGGCCCGCGGCGCAGGCGTCGATCCACCGTGCGGCCGTGCTCGTCAAAGCGGGCCGGACGGGCCAGGCCGGGCAGCTGCTCGCCTCGGCCCTGCGCCCGCTGTGGCGCCGGCAGCAGCTTCCGGTGGTGGCGGCCTGCACGGAACTCCCGCTCGCCTACGCCGCCGCCGCGCTGCCGGCCGAGGCGATGGTCTCCAGCCTGGACGCCCTGGCCGTCGCCTGCGTGGACGGCCTGTACGCTGCGCCGGCGCCGGGTGCCGCGTCCGGGCCGGAGCTGCTGGCGGCGGCGTAGCGGGACGGTCCGCCCGGGCATACGGGGGCCCGGCCGGACGCCCCCCTTGACCGGCCGTCAGATGCGGACGGTGAGGCAGTCCGGAGTCTTCGGGCCGGTGCCCAGGGCGTACGCGTTGTAGTCGTCGAGGTGCCCCTGGGCCACGGCGGCCGCCTCGGCGAGGCGGGTGTCCACGTCGGCTTCCCGGGCCAGGATGTCCTCCATGGCCTCCATGAACGGGATCTGGACGGCGTGGAACGCGCCCAGCACCGCTCCGTGCGCCTCGGGCGGCCCGGTGCGCAGTTCGAGCTGCTCGCCGGTGGCCCGGTGGTGCGGGTGCAGGTCGAACCAGCCCTCCTCCTCCAGCAGGGCGATGCAGCCGTACGTCGCCGGTGCGGAGCCGCTGGCCCGGTGCCAGGCGGCCGCGGCACGGGGGCTGTTGAGGTACTGCATGAAGGCCAGCGCGCCGTCGCGGGCCGCGTCGTCCAGACCGTCGGCGAGCCACAGCGAGTCCCCGCCGATCCAGTTTCCGGCGCACGGCACGGCCCCGTTGCGCGGCAGGACTCCGACCTCGATGTCGAAGCCGGCCTCGGCCGCCGCCCGCACCATGTAGTTGGCGTCGAAGGAGGAGCTGAACCGCAGGGCGACCTCCTCGGCGGCGAAGGACCGGAAGGTGCCGGCCCAGTCCTCGAGGACGCCGGTGTGCAGGTAGTGGCCGGCCCGGTGCAGGTCGCGCCACCACCGCACGTACGCCTTGACCGCGTCCGAGGTGAGGTCGAGGGTGGTGGCCCGCCCGTGCCGTCCGTTGCCGGCGTCGGTGAGCAGCGCCCCCTGCTGGGCGACGGCGTGCTGGAGGAACTTGCCGTCGACGGGCCAGGCGATGGCGTGGCCGGGTCCGTCGTCGAGCCGGGCGACGGCCTCGCACGCGGCCGTCGTCTCCTGCCACGTGCGGGGTGCGGCCGTGACGCCGGCCCGCCCGAGGAGCGAGGTGTTGGCGTAGAGGAGCATCGTCGACAGGGTCAGCGGCATGGTCGCGAAGTCGCCGTCGACGGTGTAGTACTCGCGGACACCGGGGAGGAAGTCGTCCAGGACGACCGGCTCGCCGAGGATCTCCGTCCGCCCGGCGACGGCCTTCTCCACGGAGACGAACAGTGGCCTGCCGTCCCGGTCCCGGGCGTCACGGGCCAGCTGGGAGGCTCCCGCGTAGTAGGTGGCGATCGCGGGCGCCCTGCCCTCGGCGGCGGCACGGGCGACCGCCTCGGGCAGCTCCTGGTAGGAGAAGCCACGGATCTCGATCCGGTGGCCCGGGTGGGCCTTCTCGAACTCCCGGGCGCGCTCCCGGATCGGCTCCAGGAAGTCGGGGAACGGGAACTCGGACAGCCAGGCCTCGATGACGACCTCGTCGTCCGGGGTTCCGGGGTGCATGGGTCCTCCAGTCGCAAGAGCGGGACGGAACAGGGGGTACGGCGGTGGGCGCCGGGCGGAGAGCGGCGGGGCGCGTCAGGCCGTGACCACCGGGAGCAGTGCCCTTTGCGGGGCGACCGCCTCCTCGGGCGGGGCCGGGGCGGGCGCCACCACGACGGAGGCGCCGTTGAAGACGGCGTTGCCCGACGGCGCGTCGATCACGGAGTCGTCGGTGAGGGCGTTGGCGTTGACGCCGGGGTGCCGCGCGGCGGTGCGCTGGGCCGACCCGGCGTGTCCCCAGCCGTGGGGCAGGCTGACGACGCCGGGCATGATGCGGTCGTTGGGTTCCACGGCGACGACCAGGTCGCCGGTGGCCGAGGTGACCCGGGCATGGGTGCCGAGTCCCAGGCGCGTGACGTCGTCGGGGTGGATGTGCAGGGTGCAGCGGTTGCTGCCGCCCATCAGCGGCGCGACGTTGTGCAGCCAGCTGTTGTTGGAGCGCAGTTGCCGCCGGCCGATGAGCAGCATCGCCGGGGCCGGCGCGGCCAGCCGTTCCCGCAGCCGGGCGATCTCGCCGTCCAGCTCGGCGGGGGCGAGCCGGACGAGCCCGGATTCGGTGCTGAGCACCTCGGGCAGGCGCGGCTGGAGCGGGCCGAGGTCGATCCCGTGAGGGTGGTCGCGCAGGTCGGCCAGCGACAGCCCGTACGGGCCGAGGCGCAGCATCGCGTCGAGCATCAGTTCGGGGCCGCTGTCGCCGTCGAGCAGTGCGCGCGCGTCGGCGACCTCCATGCCCTCGAACGGGGAGCCGGGGATCTGCACTCCGGCGCCGAGCAGTTCGCCGAGGACCATCTCGTCCACGAGGGAGGGGTCGGCGTCGGCCCCCTGCCCGGCGGCGATGAGGCAGAGCCGGGCCATGATCTCCGCCTCGGAGAGCTGCCCCGGCTCCAGGGGGAGGACGGGCGGCGAGAACCGGGTGTAGTTGCGCACGGTGACGGTGAGCAGGAGCAGGTCGTAGTGGGGCATCTGCAGCATGCGCGGCGGCGGCAGGATGACGTTCGCGTGCCGGGTGGTCTCGTTCAGGTAGGGGTCGACGCAGACCATGAAGTCCAGTTCGTCGAGGGCGCGCGCCAGCCGGGGCCCGTTGGGCGCGGACAGGGCGAGGTTGCCGGCCACGCAGACCAGGGCCCTGACCTGGCCCTCGCCCGGTGTCTCGATCTCGTCGGCGAGCGTGGCGACGGGGAGTTCGCCGAGCGTCTCGGGCAGCCCGCGCACCCGGCTGTGCCAGCGTCCCGAGGTGAACGGCCTCGGCCCCCAGGGCACTTCGAGGGTGGCGGGCCGGGTGAACATGACCCCGCCGGGCCGGTCGAGGTTGCCGGTGAGGGTGTTGAGGACGTCCACCAGGTACTGGGTGAGGGTGCCGAAGTCGGCGGTGCTGGTGCCCATCCGGGTGTACACGGCGGCGGTGGGGGCGGCGGCGAGGTCGCGGGCGAGCCGCACGATGGTCGCGGCGGGGACACCGGTCGGGCCCGCCACGGCCTCGGGGGTGAACGGAGCGGCGTGCGCGCGGAGTTCCGCCAGACCCTCCGTCTCGACCCGGACGGTGGCGAGGTCCTCGGCGAGCAGGGTGTGGACGAGCGCGAACAGCAGCAGGGCGTCGGTGCCCGGCCGGACGAAGACGTGCTCGTCGGCCAGGTCCGCGGTCCGGGTGCGCCGCGGGTCGACGACGACGATCCGGCCGCCGCGCGCCCGGATCGCCTTCAGGCGCCCGGGGAAGTCGGGAGCCGCGCACAGCGAGCCGTGCGACTCGGCCGGATTGGCACCGATGACCAGCAGGTGGTCGGTACGGTCCAGGTCGGGCACGGAGATCGCCATGGCGTTGCCGAACATCAGCCCGCACGAGACGTGCTTGGGCATCTGGTCGATGGTGCCGGCGCTGTAGAGGTTGGTGGTGCCCAGGGACTGCGAGAGCGGGCCGCGGTAGAAGATGCCGCCCATGGTGTGGAAGGTGGGATTGCCGAAGTAGGCGGCGACGGCCTGGCGGCCGTGGCGTTCCACGACGCCGGTGAGGCCCTCCTCGACGGCCCGGAAGGCCTCGTCCCAGGTGGCCGTGCGCCACTGGTCCCCGGTGCGGATCAGCGGTGCGCGCAGCCGGTCGGGGTCCTCGTCGATCCGGCCGAGACTGGCGCCCTTGGGGCAGACGTAACCGCGCGAGAACGGGTCGTCGGCGTCGCCGCGGACACCGGCCACCCGGCCGTCGTCGTGGAGGTCGATGCGCAGGCCGCAGACGGCATCGCAGATGGGGCAGGAGCGGTGCGCGGTTCTCAACGGAACTCCTGGATCGTCGGGTAGCGGGATCCGTCGTGTGGGGCGGATCGGGCCTGACCGGGCCGCCGCCCGACGATCTCACCGGCCCGCGCCGACCTGCATCTCCCCGCGTGCTGTCCTCGGCCGGGCCCGGTGCGCGGCGCTCCGCAATCGAGGAGATGCCCGCGTCTGCAGGCGGGTGCGACGCTGCGGGCTCAATGGCCGTGGGCCAGGGTCGTGCAGCGGCGGCCGAAGGGCACAACGTCCTGCCGCGCGGCGCGGCGTCAACCTAGGCGAAGGAAACCGCGCAGCAATGACAGTCACCGCGAGTGCTCCCGAACGGACCGCCGCCGTGCCGGTGCCCGAGCCCGGGCTGACGCCGGACATGGTCGTCTCCCGGGCCGAAGAGCTCGCCCGGGGCCTGATCGCCCGTCAGGCCGAGACCGAGCGGCGCGGCTACTACGCCGAGGACACCCATGAGGAGTTCCGCCGGGCGGGTCTGTACCGGATCCTCGTCCCGAGGCGCTACGGCGGCTACGAGTTCGGCGTCGAGACCTTCATGCGCGTGGTGGTCGCACTGTCCCGGGGCTGCCCGTCGACGGGCTGGATGTACTGCCTGGGAGCCGCCCACGCGCACGCGGTGGCGACCCTGTTCGAGGAGCGCGCGCAGGCGGAGATCTTCGCCGGAGGCGACTTCCTGTGCCCGGCCACCGTCGCCCCGACCGGCACGGCCGAGCGCACGGCCGACGGGCGGTGGCGGATCAACGGCACCTGGCGCTACTGCTCGGGATCGCCGTACGCCACGCACCTCCTCGGGCACACGCTGGTCGACGACGGTGAGGGCGATCCGCGCCCGCTGCTGTTCGTCGCCCCCCGCGAGGCGTTCACCCGGCTCGACGACTGGGGCGCCCAGCTCGGGCTCCGCGGCAGCGGCTCGCACAGCCTCAGGATCGAGGACGGGCTGGTCCCGGACCACTTCACGTTGGACACCCACCTGAGCCAGGTCGACGTCACCGACGGCACGCCCGGACGGGCACTGCACGGCAACCCCATGTACGGCGGCGGGCCGCTCAGCTTCATGATCCTCGAGGACGCCGCTCTGGCCGTGGGCATGGCCAAGGGCGCCCTGGACGCCTACGAGGAACTGATGCTCTCGCGGCAGACGCTGTTCCCACCGGTCGTGAACCGCTTCGAGGACCCCGACTTCCAGTACTGGTACGGCGAGGCGGCGGGGCTCGTGCACGCCGCCGAGACGTGCCTGCTGGGTGCCGTCCGGCAGTGGGACGACATCGCCGGGCGCGGTGACGTCACTCCGGAGCAGGAACTGCGCGTGGCCACGATCTGCCGTGAGGCGGTGCGGATGAGCTGGCGCGCGGTCGAGCGGTACCTCTTCCCGACCGCGGGATCCAGCGCGGTGCGCGACGGCGAGCGCATGGAGCGCGTCTGGCGCGACATGTCCATGCAGCAGAGTCACGCGGGGATCTCCGTCTTCCTGTTCACGGTGGCCAACCGCGAGCTCGCGCGGGCCCGTTTCGGCGTCACCGGCTGCTGATCCCGCCGGGCAGCACGCCAGGAGATGCGCTCCACCGCGGTGGGGCGCGACGATCGGCCCCTGCCCAACGATCAGCAGATTTTCTGGCAGACCCAGATTTTCACCCCTATACCGGGAAATTCGAGGAGGTACCCGTGTCGGGCGACAAGACCGGAACGCGCGCGGTGGTACTCGGCGGAAGCATCGCCGGCCTGTTCGCCGCCAGAGTGCTCGCCGACGCCTACGACGACGTGCTCATCGTGGACCGCGACGTCCTGGTCGGGGTGGAGGGCCCGCGCAAGCACTGCCCCCAGAGCCGGCACATCAACGGCCTGCTGGCCCGCGGCCAGCTCGCCATGGAGGAGATGTACCCGGGGATCACCGAGGAGATCTTCGCCGACGGCGTTCCCACCGGGGACCTCGCCGGGAATGTGCGCTGGTACTTCAACGGCAGGCGGCTCAAGCAGCAGGTGGCCGGCCTGACCTGTGTGGCCGCCAGCCGCCCCATGCTGGAGAAGCACATCCGCCGCCGTACCGGCGACCTGCCCAACGTCTCCTTCCGCGAGCAGCACGACATCCTGGGCCTCGTCACCACCGCGGACCGAAGCCGTGTCACCGGCGTCCGCGTCCAGAACCTGGCCGAGAACCACGGCGAGGAGGTCCTCGACGCCGACCTCGTGGTCGACGCGACCGGCCGCGGCTCGCGCACTCCCGTCTGGCTGGAGGAGCTCGGCTACCCGCGGGTGGTCGAGGAGCGCAAGAAGATCGGCCTCGGCTACGTGACCCAGCACTACCAGCTGCTGGAGGACCCGTACGACGGCGACCTGTCCATCAACCCGGTCGCCTCTCCCCAGCTGCCCCGCGGCGCGATCTTCACCAAGACCGACGGCGGCCGCGTGGAGCTGACCACGTACGGCCTGCTCGGCGACCACCCGCCCACCGACCAGGAGGGCCTGTACGCCTGGGTGAAGTCGCTGGCGGTCCCGGACATCTACGACGCGCTGCAGCACGCCGTCCCGCTGGACGAGCCGGTCGCCTTCCGGTTCCCGACGACGCTGCGCCGCCACTACGAGGACATGGACCGCTTCCCGCTGGGTCTGCTGGTCACCGGCGACGCGGTCACCACCTTCAACCCGGTCTACGCCCAGGGCATGACGGCCGCCGCGCTCGGCGCCCTCACCCTGCGCGACCACCTGCACACCGGCACGACGCCGATCCCGGCGCAGTACTTCCGGGACCTGGCCCGCGACGTCATCGACCCGCCCTGGGAGATGACCAACACCGTGGACCTCACCTTCCCCGGGGTCCAGGGCGAGCGCACGCCGCAGGTCAGGGCCGCGCAGGCGTTCCTCAAGCTGGTGCAGACCGCCGCCGTCCACGACGGCGGGGTGACGGCCGCCTACATGCGCGGTGCCGGTCTCGTCGACAAGCCCGAGGCCATGATGCGCCCCGCGTTCGTCGCCCGGGTGCTGTGGAACGCGGTGCGCGGCACCGTCGCGGAGAAGCTCGGCGGCCGGCAGACCACCGCCGGCCGGTCCTCCGTGGCCCCGTCCGCGCCGGCGGCGTCCGCCCCGTCCCCCGACGACACGCTCATGTCCCTGAAGTAGGACCGCGCGAGGAGGAGGGGAGTGGGTGTGACCGAGACGGCCCAGGTGATCCGGGCGTACGCCGTGACGGGCGAGCTCGACGTGCCGGCGCTGCGCGCTGCCTGGCACGAGGCCGCCGCCCGGTACCGGGTGCCGGAGGGGAGCGCCCGCTGGTTCACGGATCTCGGAGACCTCGCGGACGCCGGCCCGTGGGAGGCGGCCGAACGGCTGTGGGCGGACCCGGAGTTCCTGGTCTTCCCGGCGGGCAGCGGCCCGGCAGCCCTGCTGGCCGTCGCCCGGCCCGCGGCCGGCGGACACCTGCTGCTGCTGGCCGTGAACCGGGCGTTCGCGGCCGGCGGGCACCGCATGGCCACGCTCGTCGACGCCCTGGGGGCGGCGTACCGCGCCGCCACCGGCGCGGCCGACGACCCCGCCACGGCCCCCTTCGACTTCGGCACGTCGGCCGCCGCCGCCCTGCGGGAGCTCGCCGACCGCACGGGCTCCGCGCCCACCGACGTCCTGCTGGCCGCGTTCGCGTGCCTGGTCGGGCGGCAGCTCGGCACGGCCCGGCCGGTGTTCGCCGTCCGTACCCCGGACGGTGACCGTACGACCCGCACCGTCGACCTGTCCGGCACCCCGACCTTCCACGAGCTGGTGCGCCGTGCCGCGGCGCAGCCGGCCAAGGACCAGGAGGGCCGTGCGGACGCCGCGTTCGCCGTGGAGGGAGCGGACGAGCCGGTGCTCCGGCTGCCCGGGGCGCGGGTACGGCGTCTGCGTGCGGGCGGTGCGCTGCCCGCGGAGGCCGACCCGGTCCTCACGGTGCGCACCGGCGGCCCCGCGCTCACCGGCCTGCTGGAACACCGGCCTGCCCCCTTCGACGCCGCGGCCGCCGCCGGGCTGCGCGCTCAGCTGCGCACCCTGCTCGACGCCGCGCTGCACGACCCCTCGGCCCCGGCGGGCTCCCTCCCGCTGGAGACCGAGGAGGAGGTGCGCGCCGCGGTGCGCGCGGCCGACCTGACCGACAGCGGCGGGCCGGCCGGCCCGCCGGTGCACGAACGGGTGCGGGCGGTGGCCCGGGCGTTCCCGGACACGCCGGCCCTGCACGGGCCCGGCGGCTCGGTGACGTACCGCGAGCTGGCCGACCGGGCCGCACGCGTCACGGACGCGCTGCGCGCCCTCGGGGCCGGCGAGGGCTCCCCGGTGGCGCTGCGTCTGCCGAACGGGCCCGGCCAGGCCGCCGTCCTGCTCGGCATCCTCGGAGCGGGCGCCCACGCGGTGGGTCTCGCCCCGCACGACTCCGGCGAGCGCGTCAAGGCGGTGCTCGCCGGGCTGCGGCCGCGCTGTCTCGTCGTGACCGAGGAGCAGGCGACGGCACCGCTCGCGACCTGGTTCCGCGCCGAGCGGGGCGGAACCGTCCTGTCCCTTCCCGGCCTGCTCGCCGGCCGGCCGGCCGCCGTGGGTGCGCCCGGCGGCGCGGGCGGTCCCTCGCCGTCCTCGCCGGATACGTCCCGTGCCGCGGACGAGGCCGGCCGCTGGGCCTATGTCACGTACACCTCCGGCTCGACCGGTACGCCCAAGGGCATCCCGCAGACCCACCGGACCTTCGCCCAGCTCGTCGACTGGTTCACCGGCGAGTTCGGCATCGGCCCCGGCTCCCGGGTCGCCCAGTGGGCGCAGCCCGGTTACGACGCCGGTCTGGTCGAGGCGTTCGCGGCGCTGAGCACCGGTGCCACGCTCTGCACGGTCCCCGAGCGGATCCGCGCGCACCCGGAGAAGCTGGCCGCGTGGCTGGAGTCGGAGCGGATCACTCACTTCCAGACCGTGCCGGGCTTCGCCCGGGAACTGGCGGCCGCCCTGCGGTCGTCCGGGGCCCGGCTGCCGGAACTGCGCTGTTTCCTGCTGGCCGGCGAGCTCCTGCGGGGCGAACTGGCCGGCGCCCTGCGCGCCGCGGCCCCCGGGGCGCGGGTGGTGAATCTCTACGGCGCCACCGAGACCGTCCTCGCCACCTGGCACGAGGCCGGCCCCGGCACGGGCGACGGCGCCGTCCCGATCGGGCGTCCGATCCCAGGACGCCAGGTGCTCGTCCTCGACGCGCACGACCGTCCCTGTCCGGCGGGTGTCACCGGCCGCATCGTGGTGTGCGGCCCGTTCGTCACCCCCGGCTACCTCGGCCCCGGGCTCACCGACGACGCCTTCCGCGCCGTGGCCGGTTCCGCCGGCCCGGACATCGCCCGCTCCGGCTGCTACCGCAGCGGGGACCTGGGGCGTCGACGCTTCGACGGCCTGCTGGAGTTCCGGGGGCGCGCGGACGCCCGGGTCAAGATCCACGGTACGCGGCTCGAACTCACCGACGTGGAGGCGGCGCTCGCCGCCGATCCGTCGGTGCTCTCCAGCGCCGTGGTCGCCCGCACCCGCGCCGACGGGCTGGTCGACGGGCTGGTGGCGTACGTGGTGCCGCGCGAGGAACCGGCCGGCACACCGGCCGTGTGGCGCGCGACGCTGCGCCGCTGGTTCGGGCCGGGACTGCCCGCGGTGTCCTTCGTGACGCTTCCCCGACTCCCCCACAACCCGGGCGGAAAGGTCGACCGGCGCGCACTGGCGGATCTCGCGGCGGCCACCCGCTAGCGCCTCGCACGGCCCCGCCGTGCATCCGCCACCACCGACACACATATCCAATCCATTGATGGGGTGAATGCCGTGACCATGCTCGAAACCGATTTCTCGGTCGGCTCCGACAGGCCGAGCGTCAGCTTCGACGGCGAGAACCTGGACATCCCGGCGGTCCGCCGGGTCGCCGAGGACCTGGCCCCGGTCTCCGTGGCTCCCGAGGCGCTGGGCAAGGCGGCGAGGAGCCGTGCACAGTTCGAGAAGATCATCCACGACGGCGCCCCCGTCTACGGTGTCACGACCGGCTACGGCGAGATGATCTACATGCTGGTCGACCCGGCCAAGGAGGTGGAGCTCCAGACCAACCTGGTGCGCAGCCACAGTGCCGGCGTCGGCCCCGTCTTCGCGCAGGACGAGGCCCGTGCCGTCGTGGCCGCCCGCCTCAACGCCCTGTCCAAGGGCTATTCGGCGGTCAGGCCGGAGCTCCTCGAGCGCCTCGCCCTCTACCTCAACCTGGGCATCACCCCCGCCATCCCGGAGATCGGCTCGCTGGGCGCCAGCGGCGACCTGGCCCCGCTCTCGCACATCGCGAGCACGCTGATCGGTGAGGGGTACGTCCTGGAGGACGGCAAGCGGGTCCCGACCGGCCAGGTGCTGCGCGAGAAGGGCATCGAGCCGCTGCAGCTGCGCTTCAAGGAGGGCCTCGCCCTCATCAACGGCACCTCGGCGATGACCGGCCTCGGTTCCCTGGTCGTGGGCCGTGCCCTGGACCAGGTGCGTCAGGCCGAGATCGGCACGGCGCTGGTGCTGGAGGTACTGCGCGGATCGACCAGCCCGTTCCAGGCCGAGGGCCACGACATCGCCCGCCCGCACCAGGGCCAGATCGACACCGCCGCGAACATGCGCGCCCTGCTGCGCGGCAGCGGCCTGGTCCTCGACCACGCCGAACTGCGTGAGCAGGCCGCCGGACAGCGCGGCGGCGGCGATGTGTCGCGCACCGAGGTCTACCTGCAGAAGGCGTACACCCTGCGGGCCATCCCGCAGGTGGTCGGCGCCGTCCGCGACACCCTGTACCACGCGGTGCACAAGCTGGAGACCGAGCTGAACTCCTCCAACGACAACCCGCTGTTCTTCGACGGCAAGGAGGTCTTCCACGGAGCGAACTTCCACGGTCAGCCGATCGCCTTCGCCATGGACTTCGTGGTCCTCGCCCTGACCCAGCTCGGCGTCTTCTCGGAGCGCCGCACCAACCGCCTGCTGAACCGCCACCTCAGCGACGGCCTGCCGGAGTTCCTCGTCGCGGGCGAGCCCGGCCTCAACAGCGGCTTCGCCGGTGCCCAGTACCCGGCCACCGCGCTGGTCGCCGAGAACCGCACCATCGGCCCGGCCTCCACGCAGTCCGTGCCTTCCAACGGCGACAACCAGGACGTCGTCAGCATGGGCCTGATCGCCGCCCGCAACGCCCGCCGGGTGCTGTCGAACAACACCCGTATCCTCGCCGTCGAGTTCCTCGCCGCCGCCCAGGCGGTCGACCTCTCCGGCCGCCACGAACAGCTCAGCCCCACCGGCCGCGCCACCTACGACCGGATCCGTTCGCTGGTGCCCACCCTCGACCGCGACCGGTACATGTCCGACGACATCGAGCTGGTGGCGGCCGCGCTCTCCCGCGGGGAGTTCCTGGAGGCCGCCGAGCAGACCGGCACCGCGCTGGTCTGAGCCCTTCCCTCCCCACCCGGTGCTCCCGGCGGTGCCGTCCCCAGGACCCCGCCGGGAGCACCGCCACCACCCCACGAGACTGGGACGAACCGATGAGTATTCCGCTCTCCTTCAACCAAGAATTCCTGTGCATGTTCGACCAAGGGGACGAGGAAGGCCCCTTCGGGCCCGTCTACAACATCGTCGCCGGCTGGCGGCTGAGCGGGAAGGTCGACACCGACGCGCTGCGGGAGGCGCTGAACGACGTCGTCGCCCGCCACGAGGCGCTGCGCACCACCATCGTGCGCACCCCCGGCGAGCAGCGCCAGGAGATCGCCCCGGCTTCGCCCGTCTCCCTGACCGTCCGCGAGATGGCCGAACCGGACGCGGCGCTGCGCGACCGCCGCGCCGAGGAACTCCTCATCGAGCTGGAGGGCGGCCGGTACGGCACCGAGCTGCCCCTGCTGCGCGCCGTGCTTGGCCGGTTCTCCGAGGACGACGCCGTCCTCGTCCTGGTCGTCCACCACACGGCGGCCGACGAGGTCTCCATGCAGCTCATCATCCGCGATCTCGGCGTGCTGTACGCCCGTCGCCGCGGGCTGGAGGCCGGGGACCTGCCCGAGCCCACACCGTTCAGCGAGTTCGCCGTCTGGGAGCGGGAGCGCTACGCGCCGACCGCCGAGGTGAAGGCGCGCTCCTACTGGCGCGAGCAGCTGGCCGGCGGCGCCATCACCGGTGTGCCGAGCGATCACCGCAAGTCGGAGGGTGTGCCGAAGACGACCGCCGTGCACCGCTTCGTGGTCGGCGAGGAGCTGACCTCGGCGGCGCTGGCACTGGCCAGGAAGACCCGCAGCTCCGCCTTCATGGTGCTGCTCGCGGCCTACAAGGTGTTCCTGCGCGAGCGGGTCGGCACCGATGATGTCGCCGTGCCGACGATGGCCGCGGGGCGCGGCCCCGCCCGGTTCGAGAACACCGTCGGCGCGTTCTTCAACTTCGTCCCGCTGCGCACCGACCTGACCGGGGCGGCGACCTTCGGCGAGGTGGTGGCACGCACCCGCGCCACCTGCCTGAAGGCCTACGCGAACTACCTGCCGTTCGGCCAGGTGGTGGCCGAGGCGCCGGCCTCGGCGGCCGCGTTCGCCGCGGACGACCTCGCGGTCGTCGCCTTCCAGGTCTTCCAGTTCCCGGCCCTGGAGGGAGTGGAGGCCGGCGACCTGACGATCTCCGAGATCCGCCGTCGCCAGCTGTCCCAGGAGCTGTCCACCGACATCCCGGACGGTGTGATGTTCCAGCTGGACATCGACCCGCTGTCCGGAGAGATGCTCGGCCACCTCGGGTACAACACCAACCTGTTCCACGAGGCCACGATGCGGGAGTTCGCCGCCGGGTTCGTCGAGGTCCTGCGCCGGACGGTCACGGCCCCCGACGCCCCGCTCGCCGGCTCGTCCTGACCCCGCGGGCAGTGCGCTTCGCCCGCGTCCGCCGATCGCGGACGCGGGCGAAGCGCTGTCGGGCCGGGCTCAGCCGTCGAGCAGGGCCCCCCGGACCCGGGAGCGCAGGTCGTCGAAGGAGGCGAGGTCGGGCACGGTCCAGCCGTCGAGGTCGTACTCGTCGAGGCACTCGTCCACGAAGGCCTTGTAGCCGTCGACCTGTCCGGAGGCCGTCTGCGAGAACAGCAGCTCCACCCGGGAGTTCTCGTGGTTGCCCGCGTAGTTGCGCTCGTACAGCTCGTGCCGGCCGCCGAACTCGGTGCCGACCGCGTCCCACAGCAGCTTCATCACCTTCACCCGGTCCACGGCTTCCTTGCCGCCCGAGCCCCGCAGGAACTTGTCGAGGTAGGGCCGCACCTCCGGGTTCTTGAAGTCCTCCGCGCCGGAGTTCACGTAGATCAGGCCGCTGGCGACGTCCTGCTGGATGATCTCCTTGATCCGCGGATAGCCGATCTGCATGAACCAGCGGTACGCCATGCCGTACTGCGCGTTGGGCAGCAGCGCGCCGTTCTTCCATTCCACGGGGTTGCGCGCCGCGGCGTCGGACAGGCCCCAGAACAGGTTGCGCCAGGCCAGCACTTCGCCGACGCGGGTCTGCACGCCCCGGAAGTCCTTCGTGCCGGTGATCTCCAGCGCCTTGATCAGCAGCCCGGCGATGAACTCCAGCTTCACGGCCAGGCGGGTGCAGCCGTGGAAGGTGAAACGCTCGACGAAGCCGGACCGGCCGGGGAACATCTGCACCTTGCCCAGATGCCCGTAGATGAAGACGTTCTCCCAGGGGATCAGGACCTTGTCCAGGACCAGGATGGTGTCGTTCTCGTCCAGGCGGGAGGAGAGCGGATAGTCGAACGGGCTTCCCATGGCGGCCGCAGTGGCGGTGTAGGACGGGCGGCAGATCAGCTTCATGCCGGGCGCGTCCATGGGAATGGTGGCGACCAGTGCGAACTCGCGCTTCTTGACCGGAAGTCCGAAGTGGGCGATGAAGTTGTAGTGGGACAGCGCCGAACCGGTGGCCACCACTTTCGCGCCGCTGACCACGAGGCCCGCGTCGGTCTCCTTCTCCACGTGGATGAAGACGTCCTCGACCTCGTCCGGCGCCCGGTCGCGGTCGACCGGCGGGTGCACGATCGCGTGGTTCCAGAACAGGACCTTTTCCTGCGACTCCGCGTACCAGCGGCGGGCGTTGTCCTCGTACGGGGCGTAGTAGTCGGCGTTGGCGCCGAGCGTGCCGAGGAAGGAGGCCTTGTAGTCCGGGCTGCGCCCCATCCAGCCGTAGCCCAGGCGCGCCCACGCGGCGATCGCCCGCTGGTCGGCGACCAGGTCGTCGACACTGCGGGGGGTGGTGAAGAAGCTGTGGGTGTAGCCGTCGCTTCCGGTGTCCGTGGGGCGGGTGAGGATTCCGCGCTGGGCCGGGTCGTGCAGCGCCTCGTACATCCGCGCCGTCATCCGAATCGGATTTCTGAACGCCGGATGTGTGGTGACGTCCTTGACGCGCTCGCCGTAGAGGTATATCTCCCGGCCGTCCCGCAGGCTCTCGATGTATTCGTCACCCGTCAGCGGGCGGGTTTTACGCCGGCTCTCGGCCGGACCGGCGGGGATATCCTGACGATCGGTCATCGGATTTCTTCCCTCTTCCACGAGGCGCTTTCGGAGACATGCTGCGGCTTCATGCTTGCAGCTCCCGGGCGGTCCGGGCTTCTCTCGGCGTGCGGGACCGGCCCCGGACGGGCGCCCGGCGGCGGTCCCGCAATCCAGAAGATGCCTGCCGTCACGGCCGGCTGGAAAAGTCGTCGTCACATATCACGGACGGCCAATTTCCGGCCTCCGGGGATGGACGTCTTGGGAGGATATGGTGCTTGCGGCGACCGATGTTCCTACGCGGGAACAAATTGTTCGTCGGGTGTCCGAACTCGTACCGCAGCTTCGCGGTAATGCCGCCTGGGCGGAGGAGAACCGTCGTGTCCACGACGATTCCATCCAGGCCCTCGCCGACGCGGGTGTGTTCCGGCTGCGCACGCCCGCCCGTTTCGGCGGCTTCGAGTCCGACACGCGCACGCTCGTCGAGGTGGCTGCCGAGATCGGCCGCGCCGACGGCTCCACCGGCTGGACGGCGTCGGTGTACTGGATCCCCACCTGGATGGCCGGCCTGTTCCCGGACCACGTCCAGGACGAGGTGTTCTCCACCCCCGACGTCCGCGTCTGCGGCACCCTCAGCCCCAGCGCGATGGCCATGCCGGCCGAGGGCGGCATCGTCGTCAACGGCAAGTGGGGCTTCATCAGCGGCGCGCTGCACGCCCACTGGCAGGTGATCGTCGCCGTCCAGATCGCCGAGGGCAGCGAGCCGATGCCGGTCATGGCGCTCGTGCCCATCTCCGACCTGCAGATCGTCGACGACTGGCACACCTCGGGCCTCAAGGGCACCGGCAGTGTCTCCACCGTCGCCGACAACGTCTTCGTGCCGGCCGACCGGGTGCTTCCGCTGGGCGCCGTCGTCCAGGGCGGGGGCGGCGCCTCGCAGGCCAACGCCGGTGCCGCCATGTACCGTTCCCCGCTGCTGCCGGTCGCCTCCGCGTCCTCCGTCGGCGCGGTGCTCGGCATGGCACGCGCGGCCCGGGAGGCGTTCCTGGCGCGTCTGCCCGAACGCAAGATCACGTACACGAACTACGCGAGCCAGGCCGAGGCCCCGCTGACCCACCTCCAGGTGGCCGACGCCACCCTCAAGATCGACCAGGCCGAGTTCCACGCCTACCGTCTGGCGGACCTCGTCGACTCCAAGAACGCCGAAGGGTCCGAGTGGAGCCTGGAGGAGCGGGTGCGTGCCCGCGCCGACATGGGTGCGGTGGTCCGGCTCGCCAAGGAGGCCGTCGACATCCTCGCCACGGCCAGCGGCGGCTCCTCGATCTACAGCGAGGGCACGATCCAGCGCATCACGCGGGACATCCAGGCGGTCAGCCTGCACGCCCTGATGCACCCCGACACCAATGCCGAGCTGTACGGGCGGGTCCTGTGCGGCCTGGAGCCCAACAGCCTCTACGTCTGACCGTCCGACCGACAGCCGCCGTGTCCGGTTCGCGCCGGACACCGGAACCAAGGGGAATGAGCATGACCGCAGCACCATCGGCCGTGACCGCCGCCGTCTCGGACGCGGACCGGGCCGCCGTCGCCGCGCTGCCCGGACGTGTCGTCGAGGCCTGGGCCCGGCACGACGCCGCCGGTTTCGCCCAGGTCTTCACGACCGACGGCACGATGATCCTGCCCGGTGTCTACCACAGCGGACGCGAGGCCATCGAGGCCTTCATGTCCGCCGCGTTCCAGGGCCCCTACAAGGGCACCCAGGTCACCGGTACGCCCCTGGCCCTGCGCTTCCTCTGCGAGGACGTCGCCATCGTCGTCACCCAGGGCGGGGTCCTGGCCGCGGGCGAGAGCACGGTCGCCGACGAGCGTGCGGTGCGCGCCACCTGGGTGGCCGCCAAGCAGGACGGCGAGTGGCTGCTCGCCGCGTACCAGAACAGCCCGCGCGACAGCGCCTGATCCGTCACGGCGGCGTACACCCCCGGCGCTGCCGTGGCGCCGCGGCGCCCCCCGGCTCCTCGAGCCGGGGGGCGCCTTTCTGATGCGGGGCGGCGCGGTCAGGCGGCGGCGGGGACCTGAGCGGTCAGGCGCACCGGCAGTCCCTGGTGGCCGTTCATGATGAACGTCGGCAGCGGCCGCAGCTCCCCGGCCGGCACCGCCAGGGAGAGGTCGGGGAAACGCGCGAACAGGGTGGACAGACCGACGGTGGCGACGAGCCGGGCGACACCGGCGCCCAGGCAGTAGTGCGGGCCGTGGCCGAACGACAGGTGCTCCTTGTCGGAGCGGGTGATGTCGAAGTCGTCCGCGGTCTCGCCGTGCAGTTCCGGGTCGCGGCCGACGGCGCTGTAGTTGACGAGGATGGGATCGCCCTGGGGAATGGTCACCCCGTCCAGTTCGATGTCCTCGACGGCGTACCGCAGCGGCAGGTGGGCCAGCGGCGACTCCACGCGCAGCGTCTCGTCGATCACGTCGTCCCACGAGGCCCGGCCCGTGCGGACGAGCTCGAGCTGTTCGGGGTGGGTGAGGAGGGCGGTGATGGCGTTGTCGAAGAAGTTGATCGTGGTCTCCGAACCGGCGCCGAGGATGGCGAAGATGGTGTCGCACAGCTCGGCCTCGGAGAGCCGGGAGCCGTCCTCGTCGCGGGCCGCGATCAGGTCGCTGGTGATGTCCTCTCCGGGGTGGGCGCGCTTGTGGGCGACCAGTTCCTCCATGGCGCCGCGCCAGTTGAGCAGCACCGCCTGGGCCTGTTCGGGAGTGACGGTGGTGTCCACCATCATGTCGATGACCTTGGCCGTCGCGGTGCGGGCCTCCTCGTCCATGCCGATCAGCTCGGCCACCAGCATGGCCGGCAGCGGATAGGCGAACCGCTCGCGCAGGTCGACGACCTCGCCCGGCCCGGCGGCCTCCAGCGCGTCGAGCAGCCCGTTGGTGAGCTGCTCGATGAGCGGCTTGACGGCCTGCGTGCGGCGGGGCGAGAAGGCCTTGCCGACCAGGCGGCGCAGCCGGATGTGGTCCTTGCCGTAGGCGGTGACCATGTTGTCCATCGCGACCCAGCTGATCATCTCCCAGTCCGGGCGGATGCGGCCCTCGATGAAGTCGGGCCAGTGGTTGCGGGCGCTCTTGGTGACCCGCGGGTCACTGAGGATGCGGCGCACGGTCGCGTGGTCGTTGACGGACCACGCGCGCACCCCGCCCGGGAGTTCCACCGGTACGGCCGGTCCCTGGGCACGCAGGCCCGCGGCCTCTGCATGGATGTCCCGGCCCGTGGTGTCGAGGGTGTGTGCGACGGGGCAGCGCTGCGACATGGGTTCTCCCGCGGTGAGGTTCGGTGGTGAGGCGGCCGCACGGTGCTCCGGTGCCGGCCGCGTAAAGGGAAAGCCGGCCGGTTCGGACCGGCCGGCGGTTGCCGGGTGGGTTTACGCGGCGGGTGCCGGGGTGTCGTTCTCCAGCAGGCCGTAGGGGTCGTCCATCTCGTGCCAGCCGAGGCCGGGCGGGCAGCGGTCGTAGCCGAGCAGCCGGCGCACCTCCTCGGGGTAGGCCAGGACGGCCTCCCTCGGCACGGCGAGGTACTGGTTCTCCTCCTGGCGCAGGTTGCCGAGGTCGAGCGCGATGGTCAGGCCCGTGCGCGGGGTGCCGGTGGTGTTGGCCCCGCCGCCGTGGTAGACCCCGCCGAGCCAGATCAGCCCGGAGCCGGCCCGCATCTCGGTGGGGACGGCGTCCTCGGCGAGCGGCGGGCGCTCGTCGTCCCAGTGGTGGCTGCCGGGTATGACGAGGGTGCCGCCGTTGTCCGCGGTGAAGTCGCTCATGGCCAGCATGAGCTGGACCCGGCTGGTGGGACCCGGGTGGCGCCGCAGATGGAGTGCGTCGTCCCGGTGCAGGGGCTGCCTGCCCTGGCCCTGGTGGATCTGGATGGCCTGGGTTCCGCTGATCTGCACGGTGGGCACCAGCGCGGTGCGGGACCGGCCGATCCAGACGTGCACCGGCTGCTGCATGATCCGGCGGGCCGCGCCGAGGAACAGCGGGTGGGTGACCACCGGGGTGAGCCGCCGGGTGCGGGCGAAGATGGAGGAGACCCGCCGGGTGCGGGTGCCGTTGTACCAGTCGCCGCTGTAGGCCCGGGAGTCGAGGGCGGGGCCCAGGTCCTCCCACAGTTCCCCGAGGGTGCCGGCGTCGGCGAGGTCCTCGACGACGAGCGCTCCGTCGCGCTCCAGGATCTCCACGGCCTCGTCGAGGCCGCTGTCGGGCGCGACCCGTCGAAGACCAGCGGTCATGACGTCGTCCGGGCGTCGGACCTGTCCGTCACGATACGGATGAGGGCCGGGAGGGACGGGTCCTCCTCGAAGATGTCGCCGACCTCGATCTCGACGCCGAGCTCTTCCTCGACACGGACGACGAGACGGGTGGCGGAGATGGACTCGCCACCGGCCTCGAAGAAGGTGATCCCGGGCTGGTCCTGGGGGACGTTCCCGAGGATCTCGTGCCAGATCGCGGTGACCGTCTCCGCGGCCGTCGTCGCTTCCGTGCGCATGTGCTGCTCTCCCTCTCGCTCGGGTCGCCCACCGGGCGATGCGGTCGCAGCATCACACCCGGGCGCGTGAGGGGGCATCTCCTGGATTGCGGGAGCCGGTTGCCCCGGTCAGGGCGGCCCGGCCCAGGTTCCCCCGCAGCAGCAGCGCGCCGACGGTGACGGAGCCGGTGCTGCCGCCGTTCCTCAACTCCTCCGCGAGCAGGGCGAGATCGGCGGCGACGCGGTCCACCCGGGCGGCCACGGCCTCGGCGTTGTGGCCGAGGATGTCGGTCCACAGGCCGGCGTCGGAGGCGGCGATCCGGGTGGTGTCGCGCAGTCCGCCGCCCGCGAGGGCGAGGACTTCCGGGGCGGTGTCCGCGAGCTGTGCGGCGAGCGCGGCGGCCACCAGCTGCGGAGTGTGGGAGACGGTGGCGACGGCCTCGTCGTGGGCCTCGGGGCTCATGGTGCGGGGCTCCGCGCCGCACAGCCGGACCAGTTCGCGTACGGCGGCCTCGGCCTCCGGGGGGACGCAGGGGCCGGGGCACAGGATCCACGGCCGGCCGGCGAACATCCCCGGCTCGGCGGCGGCCGGGCCGGATGTCTCCCGTCCGGCCATCGGGTGGCCGGGCACGTAGCCGCGCAGGTCGCAGCCGCGCAGTTCGGCCTCCTCCGCGATGAGGCCCTTGGTGCCGGCCACATCGGTGAAGGCCCGGCCCAGTCCGCGGGCCTGTGCTTCGTAGACCGTGTCGGCGACGGCGGACGGCGGGACGGCGACGACCACCAGGTCGGCGGCCCGGTCGAGGAGGGTGAGCGGCGTGCCCGCCCCCCTGGCGGCGGCCTGCGCCACCGCCGCGGGATCACGGTCGGTGAGCCGTACGGCGATCCCGGCGCGGGTGAGGTCCAGGGCGATCGAGGTGCCGATCAGCCCGCAGCCGATCACGGTGACCTGGCGGAGGAGGTGGGGGCGGGTCATGGCGGGCACTCCTGGTGGGCTTCGGGCGGACGGGCGGCCGTGGTGGGCGGGCCGGTGCGGCGGGGCGGTGCGGGCCGGCCGCGGGGGGCACCGGCGCCGGGTCAGTCGCAGCACGGGTCGGCGAACTGGCCGGGGGTCCGGCCCTCGCCGGCCGGGCCGCGGTAGGCCTGCGCGATGTCGAGCCAGCGGTCGGCCTCCTCGCCGGTGGCGGTCAGCGCGAGGTCGTCGCGGTGACGGCGGCGGGTCACCAGGAGGCAGAAGTCGTGCACGGGACCGGTGATCTTCTGGGCGGCGTCCTCGGGACCGAACTCGAGCACCTCTCCGGCGGGCGTGGTCAGTTCGAACCGGAACGGCTCCTGGGGCGGGGTCAGGCCGCGGGCGAGGTAGCCGAAGTCACGGGTCAGGACCGCGAACTGGGCCAGGTGGCGGAGGCTTTCGCCGGGCTCGCGGCGCACCCCGAGCGCGTCGGCGATGTCCTGGCCGTGCCCGAAGAGCTCCATGATCCCGGCGGAGGCGAGGACGGCCGGCGGCAGCGGGTTGACCAGCCACGGCACCACCGACTGCGCCGGTACGGCGGCCAGGGCCTCCACCGAGGCGTCGCCCTCGCTGCGGAACCGGGCGAGCAGCTCGGCGGGCGGAAGTCCGTTGAACTGCTGCAGGGCGGCGTTGACGGCTCCGTCGAAGTTCTCGGCGGCCTTGGCGGCGATGCCGCGGAAGGTGTCGGGGTCGGCCGCCGCCGTCTTGGCGAGGCGGAAGATGAAGGTCAGGTGGGCGACCTGATCGGTGACGGTCCAGCCCGGGGCGGGGGTGTGCCTGCTCCAGTCGCTCTCGTCGAGGCCGCGCAGAAGGTTCTCGGTCTCCTCGATGTCGGCGGCGAGGGTCTTCAGCACGTCGTTGAGGTTGTTCATGTCCACTCACTCCTGAGGAAGTAGGTTGTGTGAAGCAACTCACCTGACCTGGTGAGTCCTTTGAAGCAACTGACTGGGCGTGCGCAGTGGCTCAGACTCCGGCGAGCTGCTTCTTGCGCAGCAGCGGCAGGACGGCGTTGCGGCCGCTCTTGTAACCGGTGGGGGCGGGGGCGCCGTAGGTGACGGCCACTCCCCTGGCCCGGGCGGCGGCCACGATGTGCGGCACGGCTCGCTCGGCGACGGCGGCGATGGTCATGGCCGGGTTGACGGTCAGGGCTCCGGGGACGGCGGAGCCGTCGGTGACGAAGATGCCGGAGTGCCCGCGCAGTTCGTTGGTGTCGTCGAGGGCCGAGGTGGCCGGGTCGTCGCCCATGCGGCAGGAGGCCAGCGGGTGGACGGTGTAGGCGCCGACCAGGTCGTTGGTCCAGGGCATCACCTTGGCGAGGCCGTCCTTCTCCAGGATCTCCTTGACGTCCGCGTCGGCCTGGTTCCAGCCGTGCCACGTGTTCTTGGTCGGCTTGTAGGACAGGTTGCCGCGGCCGAGGAGCTGCTGGGAGATGCGGTGGGAGTTGCCGGTGGCCGGCGGCGGCCCGAAGACCCCTTCGTTGTCGTCCTCGGTCATGCAGAAGATGGTCAGCCAGGACTTCCAGTTCTTGAGGATCTCCTTCTTCTCCTTGCCGAACCAGGTGGGTCCCGTGGCGTCGGGCGCCTGCGCGAGGATCGTGCCGAGCCCCGGCGGGAAGTAGAGCTGCTCCAGCGAGTAGCGGGAGTACTCGGGCAGGGAGCCGTCGAGCTTGTCCCAGCTGGCCACCGTCGGGCCCTTGCCGACCGCGTTGGCGCCGTAGGGCAGGTTGCCGTCGCCGCGGGACAGGCCGAGGATCTCCGCGACCTTGTCCTCGTCGAGGATGGCCGTGTTGAGGCGCTCGCCGTTGCCGGAGAAGTAGCGGCCGACCGCGTGGGGCATCGTGCCGAGGTGGGCCTCGCTGCGCTGGAGGATGACCGGTGTGGCGCCGGCGCCCGCCGCCATCACGACGATCTTGGCCTCGATGACACCGGAGCCGGTCTGCAGGCGGTAGTCCTCGTCGTCGACGATGTTGTAGTGGACCCGGTAGTCGCCCTCCGCGGTCCGTGACAGGTGCTGCACCTCGTGCAGCGGGCGGATCTCCGCGCCGTGGGCGAGGGCGGCCGGGAGGTAGTTGACGGTGAGCGACTGCTTCGCCTCGAAGCGGCAGCCGGCCATCATGAAGTTGCAGTTGACGCACTTGGAGTTGTCGATGGCCGCGGCGAGCGGATTGGCGGTGCGTCCGGCGTGGTCGCAGGCCGCCGCCCACAGGCCGCCGGCGTAGGAGGCTTCGGACCACTCGGGCTTGGTGACCGACAGGGACTCCTCGATGCGGTCGTACCAGGGGTCGAGGGTGTCGCGGTTGATCTTCCCGGGCCACATCCGGCGGCCGATGCTGCCGTGCCGCTCGAAGACGAACCGGGGCGCCCTCGGCATGGCCGCGAAGTAGACGACGCTGCCGCCGCCGACACAGTTGCCGCCCAGCACGCTCATGCCGTCGCCGACGACGAAGTCGAAGATGCGCGTGTAGGAGGAACCGAGCTTGTAGTCGTGCTCGAACTCGTTGCTCTTCAGCCAGGGCCCGCGCTCCAGCACGGTGACCTTGGCGCCGCCGGCGGCCAGATGGTAGGCGGCGATCGCTCCGCCGAACCCGCTGCCGATGACCAGGACGTCGGTCTTCTCGATGGCCGTGTTCATGCTGGGCTCCCGGTGGGGGTCGTGTCGGGGTGGATGTCCGCGAGTTGCCGGCCGTAGCCGAAGTCCTGGAAGCGCCACAGTCCGTCGGTGTCCGGCTGGGTGATGCCCATGGCCGTCAGGCCGGGGTGACCGTCCGCGAGCGCCTCGTCCGTGTGCAGGTGGGCGGCGGAGTCGAAGGCCATGTTGCAGAAGAGGGAGAGCAGTACCCAGAAGTCCTTCTCGGGGTGGCCCGGCGTGGTGAGTTCCTGGATGAGGCGGACCCGGTCGTCGTAGTCGAGGGAGACGAAGGGCGGCACCGTCGGGTCGAGGGTGAGGCCGGCCTTCTCGGCGTGGGCGCCGGCGTGCGCGTTGACCCGGGCGGCCAGGTCCTCCAGTCCGTCGTGGATGCCGGTGGCGTCCCAGCGGAGCAGGTCGAGGGCTCCGGCGGAGACCGCGCCGCCGCCGGTGCTGACCCCCGCGACCGCTCGGTCACCCGGCCAGCGCTTCTCGCCCGGGACGATGGTGTCCGCGTAGGCCTCCAGCGTGATGGTGGCGTCGGCGCCGATGTCGACCCGGCGTTCGGGGATCCTTCTGACCCTTCGCTCTACGGGCATCTCGTCCTCCTCCGGTGGGTTGGTGGGGCTTCCTGGTGGCGTGAGAAGAACTTAGATCTGCATGGTTTTTTCAAACAACCAACCGAAGTGGCGTTCACCGAACACTGAGTTGCACGAAGAAACCAGGCGAAGTCGAAGCATCACCGTCGCTCGCCCTAAGAAAAAAAGGAACGCCCGGTTATATTTTTCGGTGCGTGCCTCCTTCCGCGGTCCCAGGCACTTCCGGCGGCAGGAAGCGGAACGTCATGGTTGGCCCGTATCCGACCCTGGGGGGGGGAGTTGGAAAGCACGGACAGCAAGCGCCTGAAACTGCCCAGCACTTTCACCCACCGGATACGCATCGCCGCGCTTCTTCCGGCGGATTCCCCGCGCACGAGCGGTATCGACGAGTCTCATGTGCGGCGTCTCGCCGAAACACACGCGTCCTTGCCGCCGATCCTCGTTCATCGCCCGACGATGCGCGTCATCGACGGCGCGCACCGTGTGGCGGCCGCCGCGCTGAGGGGGGAGGACACGATCGAGGTGCACTACTTCGACGGCCCCGAGCAGGACCTCTTCCTGCGCTCGGTGTCCGCCAACACCGCGCACGGACTGCCGCTGTCGGTGGATGACCGCAAGGCGGCGGCAGCGCGCATCCTCCACTCGCACGGCGACCTGTCCGACCGCGCCGTGGCCGGCTACACCGGCCTGGACGCGAAGACGGTCGCCGCGGTGCGCCGCCGTTCAGCCGCGGACGCACCACGGTCGAACACACGTATAGGCAGTGACGGCCGGCCGCACCCGCTCGACCGCACCGCCGAACGTCTGCACGCCGCGCAGCTCATGGCCAGCCGGCCCGACCTGCCGCTGCGGACGATAGTCCAGGAGACCGGACTGTCCCTGGGCACCGCCCACGACGTACGGCAGCGGCTGCTGCGTGGCGAGGACCCGGTACCCGTCCGTCGCCCCGGCCCGGCCGCGGCGGCTCCCGTCTCCCCAGCGGCCGAAGCGGCGCACCTCGCGCCGTCGCAGGCCCCGCAGGGCACGGGAACGGGACGGACCCGGACCTCGCTGGAGACCCTGCGCAAACTCGCCGGCGACCCCTCGCTGCGCCATTCGGAGTCGGGGCGGCACTTCCTGCGCTGGCTGCACACCCACTTCCTCGTGGACGACTCGTGGCGGCAGCAACTCGACGCCATCCCGCCGCACTGCTCGGCCACCGTGGCGGAGCTCGCCCTGCACTGCTCCCAGACCTGGCGCAGGTTCGCCGAGGACCTGAGCAGCAGGCGCCTGACGGACATGGCGCCCCCCACCCCACCACGGCCCATCTCGGAATCCCGGCACTGACCGGATCAGGGCATCGTCGACAACGACAGGGAGAACCGGTGACCTCCACCGCCATCGAGCGTGCCGTCCACAGGGTCATCCAGGATATGCACGCCAATCTCGGCCAGGACCTGACGATCGACGACATGGCGCGCACGGCCATGTTCAGCAAGTTTCACTTCACGCGCGCCTTCCGGGACGTGACCGGAACCTCTCCCGGCCGATTTCTGTCCGCGCTGCGGCTTCAGGAGGCGAAGCGCCTTCTGATCGACACGGGATTCAGCGTCGCCGACATCAGCAGCCAGGTCGGATACAGCAGCGTCGGTACGTTCAGTTCGCGTTTCAAATCGTGCGTGGGCGTTTCCCCGAGCATGTTCCGCGACCTCGGCGGATTCGCTTCCGACATCGCTCCCGGCGCCCACGAGAAGGACGTCACGACGCACAGCAGCCTGCGCGGCCGCGTCACCTTCCCCGAGGACCGCGCCCCGGGCAACTGCTTCCTCGGTCTCTTCCCCACCCCGGTGCCGCAGGGTCAGCCGGTGCGGTGCGCCGTCCTGAACGGCCCCGGCTCCTTCGAGCTGCGCGACATCCCGGCCGGCACCTGGTACGTGCTGGTCCATTCGGTCCCGTACGGCTACGAGCACCTGGCCTCGGGCACCGGCAGCGACGTCGTCTCCGTCGGCCGCTACGGCCCGGTCACCGCGCACGCGGACACCCTGCTGCTGCCCGCGGAGATCACCCTGCGTCCGGTGGAGGCCCTGGACCCGCCGGTTCTCATGGCTCTGCTCGACCTGCGCACCAACGCGCTGGAGCGCATCGCCGGCTGATCCCCGCCTCCCCGGGGACCGGAAACGCGAGAGGCCGGCTGCGGTGTCGCCACCGCAGCCGGCCTCTCGCGTACGCGCGTCCGGCGTCCTCAGTCCGCCGAGCGGACCGTCATCGGCAGACCGCCCCGCATCCGCAGCGACATCATGGGCTCCGGGACGCCCTGGTGCCCGGGCACCACGGCCAGGTCCAGGTCCCGGCTGACGAGCGCGGTGACGAACACCGCCTCCATCATTCCGAGGTTGCTGCCCACGCAGAACCGCGGACCCGCGCCGAACGGGATGTACGCGTAGCGGTGCCGGTGCGCGACGCGTGCCGGGTCGAAGCGGCCCGGGTCGAACCGCTCGGGGTCCTCCCACAGGTCCGGATGGCGGTGCAGGGTGTACGGGCACACCAGCACGTCGGCCTTGGCCGGCACGTCGAACCCGCCGACCCGGTCGGGTCCCTGGGCGATGCGAGGCAGGATCCACACCGGCGGGTAGAGCCGCATGGCCTCCTGCACGACCTGCGTGGTGTACGTCAGCTTGTGCAGGTCCTCGGCGTCCGGCAGACGGCCGCCGGCCAGCACGGCACGCGCCTCCTCACGCACCAGGTCGCGCACGTGCGGGTGGCGGGCGAGGAGCAGCAGGGTCCAGCCGAGGGTGCTCGCCGTCGTCTCGTGGCCGGCCAGCAGTAGCGTGACCAGCTCCTCCTGGAGCAGCCGGCGGCCCTGTGCCGCGTCCTTGCGCTCGCGGGCGGCGAGGATCATCCGGGCGAACGCGTCGTCGGCAGCCTCCCCGTCGGCGAGGCGGGAGTCGCGGTCGGCGACCAGGTCGTCGACGATCCGGGTGAGTTCACGGCGTGCGCGGCGGAACCGCCGCTGCGTGGCGAACGGCACCCAGGTCGGCACCAGGCCTTGGGTGACCATGTCGAACATGGCCTGGTCCTGGACGGCCTCGAAGGCGTGCTCGATGCCGCCGTGCGCGTCCAGGGAGGTGTCCATGAGGGTGCGGCCGAGCACGCCGAGGGTGAGCCCGGTGACCTCGCCCAGGATGTCGACGGGGGCCTCCCCGGCGCGCCGGCGCAGCAGTTCCACCAGGCCGGCGGCCTCCTCGGCGACGGCCCCGGCCTGGGCGGCGATCCGCCCGGGCTTGAACGCCGGCTGCACGTTGCGGCGCTGGGCGCGCCACAGCTCGCCCTCGCTGGTGAGCAGGCCGTCGCCGAGCACCTTGCGGGACTCCACCAGGCCGATGCCCTTGTGGTAGTTGGCGGCGTTGTCGGCCAGCACGTGCTTGGCGTAGTCCGGCCGGTTGAAGATGTAGAGCTTCTTCGGGCCCATGGAGACGCGGACGGCGTCGGAGAGGCCGGCCGCGTCCCGCATCATGCCGAGCCGGTCGACCGCGAGTTTGCGCAGCAGTCCGGGCAGCGCCCACACGGGCGGGCCGGGCGGGTGGACGCTCATGCGCGGTCTCCGTCCGCCGGCCCGGCGAGCCGCCGGAAGCGGCCCTTGTGGAAGACCAGCGGCTCCCGGCCGGGCAGCTCGTCCAGGTCGAGCACCCGGCCCAGGTGGATGGTGTGGTCGCCGCCGTCGTACGCCCGCCACCGGGCGCACTCGAAGTGGGCGGCGGCCCCCGCGATCAGCGGGGCGCCGCCGACCCGGCCGGGCAGCCAGTCCACGGCGTCGAACTGTGCGGCGCCGAGCGGCCGGGAGCGGTCGGCGAAGTGCCGGGCCACGTCCTCCTGGCCCGCGCCGAGGACCGACACCGCGAAGGTGCCGGCCTCGGCGAGGACCCGGTTCATGACGGCGTCGTTGCCGACGCACAACAGCACCAGGGCCGGGTCCAGCGAGACCGAGGTGAAGGAGTTGGCCGTCATGCCGCGCGGGGTGGCCCCGCCGACGGTCACCACGGTCACCCCGGTGGCGAAGGACCCGAGGGCCCGCCGCAGCCGCGCGGGATCGCCGGTGACGGCGTCCCGCGGCGGCGCGGCGGCCAGGGTGCTCATGCCGCCCGCCCCGTCAGCGCCCGGCCCTGGGTGGCGTACGGCTCCAGGGCGTGGGCGAGGTCCTCGGGGATGAGCGAGGGCACCGTGTTGGTGTTCGGGCCGCGCATGCACGCGATCCGCTGCCGGCCGCGCGCGATCAGCACCTCGGCGCCGCCGGTCACCTTGACGTAGTCGAAGGTGAACTCCAGCTGTGTCTGGCCCAGTTCGGACAGCCGCATCCGGATGGACAGCTCGTCGAAGGCGGTGATCTCCGCGAAGAACTCGCAGTCCACCTTCAGCGTGAACAGCTTCAGGTCGTCCTGCACCTCGGCCAGTACCGTCGGCGCCTTCTGCTGAAGGAACAGCTCGCGGCACCGGCCCTGCCAGCGCAGGTAGTTCACGTAGTACACGTTGCCGACGAGGTTGGTCTCCTCGAATCCGACCGTGTGCCGGTACTCGAAGTAGTCGTCCGCCATGGCTCAGGACCTCCCTTCGGTGAGGTGCGTCTCGTGCGTGAGGAACGCGAAGACGGCCGGCTCCAGGGCGTCGCGCAGCGCGGTGACGAAGGTCGCGATCCGCAGGTCGCCGGCGGCGAAGACCACCCAGGCGTCCTTGCGGCGCGGCAGCACCGTCAGCGGGGCGCCGGCCATGATGCCGGCCTTGCGCAGGCACTCCACGGCGCCCCACACCCGGGTGGCCGCGGTGTCCGGCGCCTCGCCCGTCTCCCGGGCGACCAGTTCGGCGACGGCGGCGTGCTCGCCGAGCAGCCCGCGCCACTCGTCGGCCGAGCGCATGCTGACCGCCTCGATGTCGCAAGCCACCTCGGTGTCGCAGACGGCGCTGAGGGTGACCCCCAGGCCGTGGGCCGCCGACATCGACATGTGCCGTTCCGGTTCCAGTTCCGGCCGCCCGTCCGGGCGGTGCCGGACCGCGACGGGGCTGCCCAGGGCGCGGGCCGCCGCGTCCGCGGTGAAGCTGCGGCGCTGGGCGACGGAGCCGGCCGGGGTCTCCCCGTGCGGCTCGACGGCGACGGCGATCCGGCTGCCGACGACGTCCTCCAGGGAGCGCTCCAGGTACGGGCCGAGCAGCGGGGCGACCCACGGCCCGGAGCCGTCGGTCTTGCGCACGGCGTGCAGGGTCAGGCCGTCCCAGCGTTCGACGACGGTGCCGTGCTCGTCGCGCACCGCGATGTCGTACACGTAGGTGTCGCCGTCGCGGCTGCGTTCGACGGCCGTGTACCGCAGCCGGTCGGGCACGTGGTCGCCGGAGCCGAGCGCGTGGATCCGTTCCACGCCGGACGGCAGCAGGGTGGCGTCCGGGACGCACACCTGGTTGCCGTGCATGAGCGCGTCGCGCATGCCCGGGTCGGCGAGCAGCAGCTCACCGGGCAGGAATCCGGCGAACCAGCCCTCGGGCCGCTGCTGCACGGTGACTTCGGCGTCCACGTGGCGGGCGGCGGCCCGGTGGAAACGGTGCAGCCGCTGGAAGCGGGCGCCCTGGAACAGGACGCTGCCGTACAGGTCGGCGGCCGGGTCCAGGGGGACGACCGGAGTGTCCTCGGGCACCTGCAGCGGCGGCCCGTCGGGCGCCGCCGCCGCGTCGAACAGCAGCCGGGCCCGGAAGTGCTCGGCCACGAAGCCGGTGTCCTCGGCGTGGATGGCGACGTCGACGGCGTCGGGGCCGGTGACGGTCGCCGCGATCCGGATCCGGGTGCTGCCGTTCGGCGGCACGACGATGGGCCGCAGGAACTTCGCGCCCTCGATGACCGGGGCGCCGGCGTTGCCGGTCACCGCGGAGGCGACCTGGGTCATGGCCTCCATGCCGATGACGGCGGGCAGCAGCAGGTTGCCGTCGAGCAGGTGGTCGGACAGGTAGGGGTCGGTGCCGGCGTTCAGCTCGACCTCGGTGACCAGCTCGACGCCGTGGTAGCGCACCAGCGGGTTGCCGGTGAAGCGCAGCATCGGCAGGGCGGGCAGGTCCCGGCGGACGGTGTCGATGCCCTCGGTACGGCCGCTGACGACCGTGACGACGGGCGCGTCCGGGTCCTCGATCAGGCGCAGCAGGATGTCCACGCCCTGGTCCGGGGAGACCGGGGTGATGCCCTCGCGGGACAGGGACTCGACGACGGAGAGCTTCTCGCCCATGCCGACGCCCGACCACACCGACCATTCCACGCAGCGGGCACGCAGACCCGGGTGGGTGCGGGCGACCTCCTCGGTGAGGTCGGCCAGCCACTCGTTGGCGGTGGCGTAGTGGCCCTCACCGCGCAGACCGGCCCGGCCGATGATGCTGCCGAAGGTGACCAGCAGCTTCAGGCCGGCGGCGCCCACGGCGTCCAGGACGGTGCGCAGTCCGTCGACCTTCGGGGCGAAGGTCCGCTCGAAGTCCTGCGGGGCGAGCCGCCCCAGCGCGTTCGGCTCGTTGCGTCCGGCGCCGTGCAGCAGGCCGGTGATCGCGCCCAGTTCCTCCGTCAGTTCGGCCACGGCGGCGGCGACCTGCTCGGGGGCGGTGACGTCGGCGCGCGCGTAGTGCACGCGGACCCCGTCGGCACGCATCCGCTCCAGGTTCTCGGCGAGTTCGGGGTCCTGGGCCGGGTCGGACCGGCCGAGGACGGCCAGCTTGGCGCCGGTGCGCTGGGCCACGGCCAGCGCGCACTCGGCGGAGATGCCCTTGCCGCCGCCGGTCACCAGCAGGACGTCGGAGGCGCCCAGCGGGGACTCGGTGCGCTGCGCCGCCACGGGCAGCGCCCGCAGGGTCGGCACCCGGCGCGCCCCGGCGTCGTCGTAGTGGACCTCGGTGAACCGGGTGGTCGCCGCGACCTCGCCCACGACCCGTTCCAGCACGTCCGGCGAGGCCGGGGTGTGGACGATGGTGGTGCGCAGGTGCGGTGCCTCCAGGTACAGGGTCTTGGCCAGGCCCGCGGCGCCGCGGCCGTCCTGGACGAGGACGAAGCGCCGTGCGCGGTCGCCGGCAAGCGCGCTGTGCGCGGCGGCCAGCACCCGCTCCACCTCCTGCCGCCCGCAGCCCTTGGCCAGCACGGCGAGGACGCCGGCGCCGACGCCGGACTCCGCCAGCTTCCCGCGCAGCTGTTCGGCGTAGGGGTGGCCGTCGGTGGCGAACAGTTCCCAGTCGCCGCGGCCGTTGCCGCCGTCGGCGACGGCCACGGCGTACGGCCGGGCGACCTCGTCGAGGTCGACGGCGAAGGGCCGGGCCCAGGGAGCCGCGCCCGCGACGACGGGGGTGCCGGACTCCACGGCGCCGCCGGTGCTGACCAGGGTGTCCAGCGCCTCGGCCAGTTCGGCCAGGGTGGCGGTGGCGAAGTTGGTCGGCACCTGCGCGGCGGCGATCCCGAGGCGGGACGCCGCCTGGTTGACGATCTGGCCCACGGTGATGGAGCTCATGTGCAGGTCGTCCAGCAGCCGGCTGTCGGGGTCGACCAGGTCGGCGGGGAGTTCGGCGCGTTCCGCGACGAGGGCGCGCAGCACCTCGAGCGCGTCGGCGGCCTCCGCTGCCGTCTCCTCGGCGGCGGGCGCCGCCGGTTCGGCGGTCGCGGCGGACGCGGGAGCCTGTGCCTGAGCCGTCTGCTCCTGGCGCGGAGTCGGCGCCTGCGGGGCGGCCGTCCGCGGGCGGCGCGTTGCCGCGGCCTCCGCGCGGGGGGCCTGCTCGCAGGGGCTCGCGAAGAAGGAGAACTCCTGGCCGACCTGGAGCGGCCGGATGAGCCGGTCCTCGAAGAGCCGCTCCAGGGCCACGGGTGCGCCGGCGACGAAAGCGGCGCCGATGGCGCCCAGCAGGCTGCGCAACGACTCGTCGTCGGTGTTGAGGGCGACGGCGGGCACACCGGTGGTGGTCTGGGCGAGGCCGGTGAGCACCCGTCCGGGCCCGACCTCGATGAACAGGTCGACGGTGCGGGCGGCCTCGCTCACCGCCTGGGTGAAGCGGACGGGGCCGGTGATCTGCTCGGTGAGCAGGGCGGCCAGGTCCGTGCCGGGTGCCAGTGCCTCACCGGTGACGGTGGAGACGATCCGGCCGGCCGGGGCGTCCAGGTGGGTGGTGGCCAGCCAGGTGCCGAAGGTCTCGGCGGAGTCGGCGACGAGCGGCGAGTGGAAGGCGTGCGAGACGTTGAGGCGGGTGCAGGTGACCTCGGCCAGTTCGGCGCGGCGCTGCACCTCCTCGATGTCCGCCGGAGAGCCGGCGATCACCGTCTGCTTCGGGCCGTTGTACCCGGAGACGACGGCGTCGAGGCCCGCGAGGAGCTCCCCGGCCCGCTCGGGACTCGCGCCGAGCGAGGCCATCGTGCCGGGGGCGCCGTGCCGGGCCATGGCCCGGCCCCGTACCCGTGCCGCCTCCAGGAGGGTGTCCTCGTCGAGGGCCTGCGCCCAGTGCAGGGCGGACAGTTCGCCCAGGCTGTGCCCGACGGCGACCGACGCCTCCAGACGCAGCGCGTCGAGGACGCGCAGGCCCGCCGCGGAGCCGGTGGCGATGCGCGGCTGCGCCACGTCGGTGGCGACCATGTCGCCGGTGGTGGGCAGCGCGGCCCGGGCGTAGACCTCGGCGGCCTCGGGGAACCGGCGGCACAGCGCCCCTCCGTCGGCGCCGTGGCCGGACCCCTGGCCCGGGAAGAGGAAGCCGATCCGGGCGCGCCCGGTGGCCCGGCCGAGGAAGCCGCGGCCGTCGGCCGCGGTGTACGCCGTCTCCCCGGCCTCCAGCAGGTCGGCCAGGTGGGTCAGGCGGCGTTCGGCGTCCTCGGGTGAGGAGACGACGACGGCCGCGCGGTGCGGCAGACCGCGCAGCTCGCGCTGGAGCGTGGCGGCGAGGTCGGCGACCTGGCCGTAGGAGACCCGGCTCACGAATGCGGCGACCTCGGCGAGCCGGGCGCGCAGCGCCTTCGGGGAGTCGCCGTCCAGGACGAGGAGTTCGCAGTCCTGCGGGGCGTGCGCGAGGGTGCCGGAGCGCCGGCTGCGGGCCGTACGGCGCCGGCCGGTGGGCTCGTCGAGGACGATGTGGGTGTTGATGCCGCCGAAGCCCATGGCGGTGACGCCGGCCCGGTGCGGTGCCTCCTCGGACCATGCCTCGGCCTTGCGCAGGGCCTTGAGGTTGGCCTTGTCGTCGGCGAGCAGTTCGTGCGGGTCGACGGTGCCGATGGCCGGCGGCAGGGTCTGGTGGTTGACGGCCATGGCCGCCTTGATCAGACCGGCGACGCCGGCGGCGGCCTTGGTGTGGCCGATCATGCCCTTGATGGAGGTGATGGCGGCGGGCGGTGCGTCCGGGTCGGCCTGGCGGCGCGCGCCCATCAGGGCGGTCAGCTCGGTGGCGTCGCCGACGGCGGTGCCGGTGCCGTGGCCCTCGAAGAGCCCGACCGTCTCGATGCCGAAGCCCGCGCGCTCGTAGGCCCGTGAGAGGGCCAGCTGGTATCCGCTGACTTCGGGGCGGGTGATGCCGCCCTGGCCGTCGGAGGACACGCCCCAGCCCGCGATGGTCGCGTAGATGCGGTGGCCGGCGGCGAGGGCGTCCTCCTCCCGCATCAGGACGATCATGCCGCAGCCCTCGCCCGGCCAGAAGCCGTTGGAGCCGCGGTCGTACAGGCGCATCTCGCCCTTGGCCAGCGCGCCGGTCTTGGCGAAGCCGATGATCTCGAAGGGGTCGATCGACAGGTCCACGCCGCCGGCGACGGCGACGTCGATGTCGCCGTTGACCAGCGCGGTGCCCGCGGTGGTGACCGAGAGCAGCGAGGAGGAGCAGGCGCCGTCGACGGTGTATCCGCCGCCGTTGAGGTCGAAGTGGTTGCAGATCCGGCCGGCGATGGTGTTGGCGAGTCCCCCGGCGAGGGTGTCCTCGTCGATGGCGGGGAACGGCTCCTTGTAGGCCGCCTCGACGTCGTCGAGGAAGTGCGCGATGCGGTCCTCGTCCCAGTCCTGTTCGCCCTGGAGGGCGGCGGCCATCACCCGCCGTACGTACGGCCAGCGCAGCCGCATGACGTTGGCGCGGGCGAACTCGCCGGTGAGGGTGTTGCCGACGACGACGCCGGTGCGTTCGCGGGGCAGGCCCTCACCGGCCGGGAACCCGGCGTCGGCGAGGGCGCGTCCGGCGGTGTCCAGGGCGAGCCAGTGGGTCAGGTCGGTCGACCGGAAGGTGCTACCGGCGATGCGGTGGGCGATCCGGTCGAACTCGTAGCCTTCGATGACCGCGGCGTTGCGGGCGTAGAAGGCGTCGGGGGTGGTCGGGTCCGCGTCCCAGTAGTCGTCCAGGTTCATCCGGACGTCGGGCAGGCGGCGGAACGCACGCCGTCCGGCGACGGCGTTGTCCCACAGTTCCTTCGGGTCGGTTGCGTCGGGATAGCGGCAGGCCATGCCGACGATGGCGATTCTGGTCATGCGACCACCGGTGTCCTCAGGGTCTCGGCCTCGGCGTTCGCCGGGGCGGGGCAGGAGCAGGCGCCTTCCGGGCACGCGCAGGTCTCGGCCTCGGCGTTCGCCGGGGCGGGGCAGGAGCAGGCGCCTTCCGGGCAGGCGCACGCGGCGGCGGTGTCGGCGGCCGCCTCGGCGGCGTCCTTGCGGGCGGCGTCGGCCTGTTCGACGGAACGGGTGACGGCGGCGAGGGCGAGGGCCTCCTCGGCCCGCTTGCGCGCCACGATGTCGGCGGTCCACAGGAAGGTGCCCCGGACGGCGCAGGCGAGCGCGGTGGCGAAGAACAGGCCGTAGGCGATGCCCAGCGCGGTCACCACGCCGTACAGGGCGGCGACACCGCCGCCGAAGGCCATCTGTCCCCACTTGGAGGACGGCGTCGTGCCCGGGTCCGTGATCATGTAGTTCGTGAAGAGAACGAACGCCACGCCGGTCATCATCGCGAGGCCCGCGGGGATGGAGGTGTCGAACAGCAGGCCGCGGACGATCGCCTGCAGGGCGAAGCCGCCGACCCAGGCGAGGATCAGCCACATCCGCTCGGTGAGCTTGGCGTTCAGCATCGTGCCGAGCGAGAGGATGATGGCCGGCACGAGCCAGTCGAAGCCGCCGTCCAGGTACTCGGTGAACTGGTACGGCGGCGCGATGGACGCCCACGGGAACAGCACCAGGATGACGGCGATGCCGAAGTTCGACGGGTTCATGAAGTGCCGCATGCGGCCCTTGACCGGGGCGCGCAGCACCCACTTGGTGCCGACGGCGACGACGACGCCGAACATCATGACCCACACGATGTCGTTGACGTACGACAGCATGTTCACCGCGAGACCGGTGATGTGGGCCGGGTAGAGGAACTCCATGACGCCGCGGGGGCCGTTGCCGCGGAAGCGTGCCGTGCGGCCTTCGGCGCGGGCGCCGATGATCTCCAGGACGATCTCGAGCGAGTAGGCGGTGGCCAGGGCGATCAGCGGCCAGGTCCAGGGCTGCTCGAAGCCCAGCACCGTGTATCCGAAGATGTTCAGTACGGAGATGGAGATCGCGAACCGGCGCAGGGCCGTGACGACCTTCGGGTTGTGGCGTGGTGCGTTGGTCTGGGGGGACATGGTCACTTCTCCTTGGCCAGGTCGCCGAGTTCGATGCTGTGCCGGCCCGGCTTCAGCGTCATTTCCTGCTCGTGGACGTCACCGTTGCGGTCCCGCCAGGTGATCTGGGTGGGCAGCGGGCCCTTGACCCCCTTGCCGAGGCCGATGTGGATGTCGGTGCTGCGCTTGCCGGAGTGGCCGCCGCCGCCGTCGATGCGGTCGACGCGCTTGGTGCCGTCGGGCAGCTGGACGCAGACCTCCGCGCCCACGACGGGGGCGCCGTCGGGGTGGGTGAGCGTCAGGCCCAGGTAGGCGCCGGTGTGCCGGCTGACGTTGTGGAAGAAGACCGGCTCGCCCCACTGGCGGGCCACCGCCAGGTCCAGACGGCCGTCTCCGTCGACGTCGGCGGTGGCGAGGCCGCGGGTGGGCATCGGCTCGCCGATGCCGAGGGCCTCGGACAGGTTGACGTACTTGCCGGTCGCGGGGTTCTTGGCGTAGAAGCGCATGCGCTGGTTGCCGGCCAGGTCGTCGCCGTGGCGGACGTTGGGCCACCACTGCGGGTTGGCCACGAGGGCGTCGTTGGCGGTGGCGAGTTCCTGGAGCTGCGGCCAGCGGTTGGTCTTGCCCTTGACGAAGCCGTTGGCCTGGGTGATCTCCAGGTCGCCGTTGTTGTCGAAGTCGCCCATCTTCACGTCCCAGCCCCAGCCGGACCAGGCGAGGTTGAGACCGGAGGACTTGTCCTTGAACGGCGCTTCGCCCTTCTGGAAGCTCTTGCGCAGGTCGGCCTTGCTCTTGGCCTGGTCGAAGAAGGCGAAGTTCGACTCCTGGATACCGAACGACGTCGTGATGTTGCTGACGAACATGTCGTACAGGCCGTCGTGGTCCAGGTCGCCGAAGTCGACGCCCATGCCCTTGAACGAGCTGCGGCCCAGTTCCTTGGACTTGGGCACGCTGCCGCTGTGCACGGCCTTGACCTGGGCGAACTTGATCGTGCCCGGCTTGGATTCGTTGTACAGCAGCGCGGAGGTTCCGAAGTCGTGGGCGAGGAACATCTCCGGCAGGTGGTCGCCGTCCAGGTCGGCCGCGGAGGCGCCGAGCGTCCAGCCGTGGTTGATGCCCTGCGGGATGGCGTCGTCGACCTTCTCGTAGCCGTTCTTCGTCCAGCGGAAGAAGTGGCCCCCGCCGCCGTTGGTGGCGTGCGACAGCGAGGCGTTCATGGTGACGTCGCCGTCCTTGGTCGGGTCCAGGACGGGGCTGTCGGGGAAGTAGTTGCCGATGAAGATGTCGGCGTGGCCGTCACCGTCGTAGTCGGCGACGGCGGCGGCGTTGGAGTTCCACATCGGGCCGGTGTACTTCGCGCCGGACTTGCCGGGCAGCAGCTCGGTCGGCCGGAAGGAGCGCGCCGTCAGCGGCTGCCCCTTGCGGGCCTGGTTCTCGAAGATGACCGGGGTGCGGCCCCAGTAGTAGACGAGGAGGTCGATCCTGCCGTCCTCGTTGTAGTCGCCGGGCACACAGCCCATGGGCGCCATCGTCCTGCTGGTGCCGAGCGGCGCCGGGTTCAGCGCGAACGGCGCGTAGGCGTCCTTGCGCGTCGGTGCCGGGGTGACGAAGGCCTGGTCGATGCGCGGGTCGACGACGCACAGGTCGTTGGACAGCCCGTCCCCGTCCATGTCGTTGACGGCGATACCCGCACCGACCGAGGAGATCCACGCGGCGATGTGCTTGTACGCCTTGTTGACCTGCCGGATCTCCTGCTTCTTGAATCCGGCGGGCTCGGCGATGGACATCGGCTCGAACGAGTAATTCTTTGCCAGGCTGTCGACCTCGGCGGCCGAGGACTCAGGCAGCCGGACACCGTAGAAAGTGCCCACCATCAGGGCCAGGGCGACTATTCCCGGTGAATTTCTGCGAATCCAGTTCTTTGCGACCGTCACTGGTCAGCACCTTTCGAAACGAGCGACGAGGAAGCGAGTTGCGCGGCGATGTCGTGGCGCCATGCCTCGTAGGCCGGGAACGGGCCGGCGGCCTCGGGCGTACGGGGCCGGGTGTCACGGCACACCTGCGCGGCACCCTCGGCCGTCGTGCCGCACACCACGCGGGCCGCGAGGTGGGTGTGGTCGATGACCGTGCCGGCCTTGATCCGCGCCTCGGTGGCGAACGCGGACCCCTGGGCGAGCGCCCAGCGGTGCTCGCCCGCGCCCTCGACGAAGCGGGCGAGTTCGTCCTCGCCGACGCTGCCGGCGTAGGCGCAGGCGAGGCCGGCGCCCGCGTAGAGGTCGGAGTGCCGGTGCTCGGGGTAGGCGCGGATCAGGCCGGTGACGACGTCGGGGTCGGTGCCGCCGACGAACCACAGGGCGCGGCCGATGCCCTGGTCGATGGCGTTGGCCGTGTAGTGGTTGTGACCGCCGCGCCAGCGGAAGGGGTGCTGCACCTGCGGGGTGCGCACGTACGCGCCGGTCTTGAAGTACGCCTGGTGGAACCCGTAGCCGTCCAGTGCCAGCCAGCGCAGCAGCGGGTCGGTGGAGCGGATGTCGGGCCACAGCGGCTTGGGCAGGCGGGCCATCGCCCAGCCGATGCCGACGTAGATCATGTAGTCGTGGTCGCGGCCCCGGCCGGCCAGCAGCCCCTGGAGCCGGCCGCCGTGTCCGGGCAGCGAGTCGTACACCGCCGCGCCCATGCCGGCGCCCTCGTAGGCGAAGCCGCGCATGTCCCGCGGGACGGTCTCCAGCAGTTCCTCGGCCTCGGCGGGCGAGCCCGCCTCCACCGCGTAGGCGTACCCCTTGAGGAACACCTCGCCGATGCACTCGAGGCGTTGCTTTGCTTCCGCGTTCTTCACATGAAAACCGCGCACCTCCATGGTCGTCTCGGAAACCGGAGGTGTGAGCAATCGGCGCCTGAAAGCGCCAAAGAAACTGGACACAGCAGTGAACCGCCCCTCTCGAATCCCTTGAATCCCCAGCGAATCGAATGTAGTCAGGGGCCTCGGAGGGGCGTCTACTTCAGATGTGCTCAAACAACGGCGGCGCTCAGTTGCCGGCGCACATTGCGGCGCCAGACCTCGTAGGCCGGTCCGGTGCCGTCCTCGGGGGCGGTGGCCGCGCAGTCGTCGGCGAGCCGCGCGACGGCCTCGACGGTGCGCCCGGTGAACGCGTGCACCGCGGCGCTGCTGTGCTCGGGAACGTACCCCGCGTGGTGGCGGGCCTTGGCGGCGAACACCGCGCCCTGCGCGAGGTGGCCGGCGAGGTCGCCCGCCTCCGTGTGCAGTGCGCTCAGGCCGGCCGCCGTCGTGCCGCCCGCGAAGGTCGAGGCGAGGCCGACGCCGCTCCACAGGTCGGCCCTGCGGTCGCCGGCGAACGCCCCTACGGCCGCGGACACGTTGCCCACGTGGCCGCCGTGGATGAACCACAGCGCGCGGCCGACACCCTGGTCGAAGGCGCGCTGCCAGTAGGAGGGGGCGCCGTCCCAGGCGTAGGGGGCGTCGAGGCGCTGTCCGTCCACCCAGGTGGGGGTGTCGAAGTAGGCGCGGTCGAACCCGTAGCCGTCGACGCACAGCCAGCTCATCGCCGGGTACAGGTCGGGCTCGTCCAGGTCCGGGACGAGCTTCTTCCACAGCGGCCTGGGCAGTTTGGCCATGGCGAAGCCGATGCCGATGTAGTTGAGGAAGATGTGCGGCCTGCCGCCGCCGCGCATCAGATCGGCGGTGCGGTGGCCCTTGGGGCCCATCGTGTCGCGGATCGCGCAGGCCATGGTGGCGCCCTCGTAGGCGAAGCCCCGGTTGAGCGGGTCGACGAGCGCCAGCCGGCGCTCGGTGGTGGCGGTGTCGCGGTCTTCGATGCCCCATTCGAAGCCGGTGACCACTGCCTGCGGAACGGCTTCCAGCTGGCGGGTCGACGCGGTCGGTGTCACGTCGAAGCCTCGCCGTGCGAAGCCGACGTCCTCCAGGGACGGAGCCATGATCAGCCTGCGCAGTGCTCCCAGTGCGGGCACGGACGCCTCCTCGTACGCGCCGCTCCCTCTCCGGCGGCGGGGCTGTCATCGTGGAGGAGCCGGTGCCGGACAAGCATCTTCGTCCGTGCGCTGGTCAGCGTTGTTCAGCGGATCCGGCGGACGTCGACCTCTTCGTCGTGGACGGCGCGGCCGCACTGTGTGCAGCGCAGTTCGACCTCGACGGTGCCGTCGCAGCCGAGGTGGTCGGCGCGTCGCGGCGGTCCGAGTTCGTGGGGCAGGTTGCGGTCCCCCCACTGCATCAGGGCGACGACCGCCCGGGTCAGGTCGCGGCCCACCGGGGTGAGCCGGTACTCGTGCCGCACCGGCTTGTCCTGGTAGGGCACCCGCTCCATGATGCCGTGGTCGACCAGCCGGCTCAGCCGGGTGGTCAGTACGTTGCGCGCGATGTCCAGGTGCGACAGGAAGCCGTCGAAGCGCGTGGTGCCGAGCAGCGCCGATCGGATGATCAGCAACGTCCAGCGCTCGCCGATCACCTCCAGGGACCGCGCGAGGTTGCAGTCCTGTCCCTCGTACGTGTGTCTCAGCATGAGTTCACTCTAGAGCGGGGCGAGTTGTGTGAAGGTACTCGACTTGGCGAAGCTGTCACGGATTCGCCGGAGCCGTCAGGCCGCGACGAGCAGCCGCTCCCCGCCGCCGGTCGGGCGCCGGTCGAAGCTGCTGTAGGCGTACGCGGCGGACACCAGCGTCATGTGGTGGTGCCAGCCCGGGTAGGAACGCCCCTCGAAGTCGAGCAGGCCGAAGTTGTCGGACATCGCGCGCACGGACCCCTCGGCCTGTGCGAGCGTCCGCGTCAGCGCCAGGACCGACTCCATACGGGCGTGGGTCAGGCTGGTCAGCCACAGCTGCAGGGGGCGCCGCCCTCCCTCCGGGCGGATGGCGAAGAGCCGGTACGTGCGCTCGGCGCGCTCGCCGCCCTGTCCCGTTCCGGGCAGCCGTACGAAGCCGGACATGACGGTGGTGTGCCGGCCGCGCCCGTCCCACGGGGCCACGCTCTCCATCCGGGTGAGGGTGCCGGAATCGAACTCGAACAGACTGCGGGCCGCGAGCACCAGGCCCTGCCCGTCCTCGCCGTTCGGGCTCTGCATGCGCAGGCGCCGGCCCAGGGCGACCTGGAGGCGGTCCGGGACGGCGACGACGAAGTCCCGTCCGCGCAGCGTGAGTCCGTGGATCAGGGAGGTCGCGTGGGTCCCGCCGGCGGCCTCCAGGTCGGCGACGACCGGCAGGGGCGCGGTACGGCTGTTGCCGGCGAGGGTGTCGACGAGGTCGAGGGCGTGCTGCTCGACGGAGCGGGGGCCCACCTCGGCGGGGATCTTGGTCCGCACGCGGCGCTCGTGGTCCTTCACCCACGAACCGGGAAGCAGCAGGCGCCAGTCGACCGGCACGGCCTGCTCGTAGGAGGAAAGGAACATGCCGACGCCCACCTGGCAGGTCACCGAGCGGCCGGTGGAGGCGAGGAAGCGGCGGTGGACACCGCAGGAGTGCTCGCCGCGCTTGCGCAGCATCGCCGCGCTGATCACGCAGGCGCGCGGAGTGACGCGCTGCTCGACCCACCGGGTGAGTTCCGCCCGGACCGGCATCGGGTCCCAGGGGCTGGCGCTGACGAACTGGTGCAGTGACTGCGAGGCGGCGGGCGAGGCGGCGACGGCCTCGGCCAGACGTCGGACCGTCTTCTTGCCCGGGGTGACGAGCAGGCCCTGCACGTAGGCCTGCGCCCAGCGCCGCTGGTCGCTGCGCGGCAGGCACTCGAAGACGCTCTCGGCGAAGGCCGGGAGCGAGGCCTGTGAGTTCATCAAAGCGTGCGTGACCATGGCAAGTTCCCTTCCTGACATCGGCCGGCGACTGCTGGCCACGCTAAAATAATAGCGAACGCCCTCTTTTTTTCGCGACTAAGGAGAGTTGCCGGATGCACTTCGCCAAGTCGGCCCTCGCCGGGCCTTGCGACACGGTGGTCGCGCCAGCACCAGGACAGCGCCCCGCACTTGCCCGGTATGGAGGCTCTGACCTGCACACTTGCCCTTGCTGCGAGGACGGTGGCCGACTCACGCATCTTGGGCAACTCCGGGTTGCCGCCTACGTAAAGCTGGCGCAAAAGTGGTCCTCTGAGGCACTCCTCGACTCGGCCACAGACAGCACGGCGGTGCGCTGCCCGGGGGCGGCACCCCTGCGTACACCGGCGGCCGGCAGCCCTCTTCAGGAGACGGCATGGTGAAGCAGGAAAGGGCCATGCGTACGCGCGAGGCCCTGGTCAGAGCGGCGGCGTCGGAGTTCGACCGCGCCGGCTACGAAGGCACGTCACTGTCGCGCATCAGTAAGGCGGTCGGCGTGTCCATAGGCGCCGTCACCTTCCACTTCTCGTCCAAGAACGATCTGGCCGACGCGGTCCAGCAGTCGGGGCGCTCGGTGACCCGTGCGGCGCTGGAGGGTGTCCTCGCCGAACCCCGGTCGGCGCTGCGCGTGGTGGTCGATCTGACGCTGATACTGGCCCAGCTGATGGAGCGGGAGCCGTCCGTCCGTGCCGCCATCCGCCTGAGCCGGGAGCGTCCGGACGCCGTCCCGTGGTCGGAGGTCTGGCTGCCGACGGTGCGCAAACTGCTGGACGAGGCACATGAAACCGGTCAGCTTCGTGCGGCTGCCCTGCCCGCGGACGTCACGACACTGGTCGAGTACCTGACCAGCGGTGCGGAGGCCTATCTGCGCAGCCGTATGGGCTCGGACGTGGCGTTCGAGAGCGCGGTCGCGCAGCTCAAGCGGCTGTGGCACGTGGCCATCGCGGGAGTGGCGGTCGACGCGGGGCCGAACGCACCCGGCGGCCCCTTCCCTGCCGCTGCCACGAACCCGGTCGTCCTCGAGCCGTCAGCGGCCGTGCCCGGGGGCGAGCGCCAGTAGGGCTCGGTACCAGGATGCGGACTCCGGCACCCGGGCCAGCGGGCCGGGCCCGGGGTCGCAGTCCGTACGGCGCCAGATCTCCCGGCTGTCGTACCAGTGGTCGCGTGCCACCAGGGCGAACTGACGCTCGCTCAGCCCGCATGCCGATGCCCGCAGGCGAGCGCGGCACTCGTCCCAGGCCAGTTCGGCCGAGACCGCCGGCAGGCCGATATGCCGTGACAGCACCGCCAGGAGGTCGCCGGTGGTCACCGGGTCGGGATGGCTGGCGTGCCAGACACCGGGGCCGGGCAGGGGGGACGCCGTCGCGATGTGCGTGATGAGGCGCGAGAGGTCCTCCACGGCGACCATGGAGACGCGGGCGCGCCCACCGTCCCACAGGGCCGGCACGGCGGTGACGAGTCGGGCGAGGGCGGGAACGACCCACAGGTCCCCGTGCCCCAGCACGAGGCCGGGTCGCAGGACGCAGGCCCCGGCCGCCAGGGCGTGCTTCTCACCGGCCAGCCGCGTACGGCTGGGAACGGACAGGGGCGCGGGGGCGACTTCGTCCACGCCTATGCCGCGGTGCGGGCCCGGCCCGTAGACGGCCGCCGTCGACAGATGGACGATCCGCCGCACCCCGGACCGGTGGGCCTCGCGCATCAGCGCGGCGGTCCCGTGGACGTTCACCGCCGTGCCGTGCGCTTCGTCGGAGCTCTGCGAGGCCGCGAGGTGCAGCAGCACGTCCGCACCCTCACAGACGCCCCGCAGACTGCCGGGCTCTTCGAGATCGGCCGGCGTCCAGTCGTCGGCCAACGCCGCGGCCCTGGCGGGCAGTCGTCTGCCCACCACGCTGACGAACACGGGCGCCGCCGCGCCGGTCTCGTCCCGCAACCGGGCCAGTCGTCGTAAGGTCGCCGACCCGATGAAGCCGGTGGCGCCGGTCAGCACCACACGCGTGCGTCTCACGCCGCGTGTCTCGCGACGCCCGCGGGCAGCTTCACCCGGGCCCGGCCCTGCGCGGTGGCGATGGCCGGAAGGAAGTACCGCCACATCGACACCAGGCGTTCGGGAAGGTCCGCGTAGGCGCTGGCGATGTTGGAGAAGACCTGCGTTCCGGTGTACGCGCCCACCAGCACGTTGGCGAACTCCCGTTCGTCGACCTCGGGAAGCAGCTCGCCATGCTCACGCGCGGCGCACAGGTGGACGTACAGCTGCTCGACCCACTCCTGGTAGGCCGTGTCGTCGCGCGGCCCGAACTCGCCCTGCTCGACGGCGAGTCGGACGCTCGCCCGGAACAGCACGTTGCCCATCAGCTGGTGCGCGGTGAAGAACGTGAGGTCGACGAGTCCCTGAAGGCCGAACCCCGCGGCCGGACGTGCGACGAAGTCCTGCTGGTGCGTCAGAACGGCTTGCGCCAGCTCCCGCTTGGACTTGAAGTGGAAGTACATCCCACCCTGGGTGACGTTGGCGCGATTCATGATCTTGCTGATACTCGCGCCGCTGTACCCGTACTCGTCGAAGATCTCGGCGGCCGCAGTCAGGATCGCATCGCGCGTCCGAACTGCCCTCTCCTGCTTCGGCTCGGCCATTGCTGGTCTCGACTCTCTCGACAAAAAAAACGAACACCCTTATTTTACAGGTCGGCCCCCTCGATCGGTAGAGGAGGGGCCACCGCGTCCGAGCGCCAGGGGGAGAGGCATGCTCATCACCACGGAACGGCCCAAGGCGGTAAGAGAGCCCGCGCTGACGACGACCGTCGCGAGGGAGTACGTGCACCGCGCAGCCCTGTCAGAGGTGTTCCTGACCGGCTGGAGCAAGGGGGGGCCCGACAGCTTCACGGTTACCGCGCAGTGGCCGCGCAGCCACAGCTTCTACAGCTCCGAGCACGGCCTGTACGACCCGCTGCTGCTGAGCGAGACGGTGCGGCAGACGGGTCTGCTGCTCATGCACGTCGGCTACCACATGCCCTTCGGGCACCAGATCAGCTGGTCGCGCCTGCAGTACGCCATCAATCCGCAGGCGTTGCGCATCGAACCCCGGCCCGCGGAGATCGAACTCCACGTGACCTGCACGGACATCAAGTACCAGGGCAAGATGCCGCGCACCATGGTCATGCACCTGGAGGCCGTCCGCGCCGGCTCCCTGCTGGCCATGGCCAGCATCCGGTTCAACAGTCACTCCCCCGCGGTCTATCAGCGCCTGCGGGCGGGCCGGAACCTCGAGGAGATCTTCGCGGCCGTCCCGGAGCCGATCGAGCCGGTCTCGCGGGCTTCCGTGGGCCGCCTGCGCCGGCAGGACATCGTCCTGTCGCCGACCGAGGAGAACGCTCGCTGGCAACTGCGCGTCGACACCAGCCATCCCGTGCTGTTCGACCACCCGGTCGACCACGTGCCGGGCATGCTCCTGCTGGAGGCCGTCCGGCAGGCAGGCCACGCCATGGATCCCGCGCAGGCGGGGGCGGCCCTGCCCGTGTCGCTCGACGTCTCGTTCAACCGCTACGTCGAGTTCGACGAACCCTGCTGGATCGAGGCGGAGCAGATAGCCACGACGTCCTCTTCATCCGGTGAACGACGCACTCTGCGTGTCAATGCCAGGCAGAAAGGTTCCTTCGCCTTCAACGCGACGGCGGAACTCGCGGACGCCGCTACGCTCTGAGAAACGAGGGACACCACACCACACCACACCGCAGCAAAACACGACGGTGTGCCGGGGGGGATGATGTAGAACGCGCACGAGTAGTGCCCTGCCAGGGGGACTTCGCCGACCGATCCCCAGTGCGCCAGCACTGGGGTCCGCGGTCTCTTCACCCCGCCCGTCGAGAGCCAACTCGACGGGCGAAGGCCCGTTTCCGGGTGCCAGCCCGAGAAACGGATGACTGGTTCTGCCAAAACCAGTCAGCCGCCGAACGACGGCTTCCGCATGCCTCCTACACAGAGACATCTCCAAGCCAGAGACCTCTCCTTAGAGAACTCTCCATCTAGCCAGAGAACTCTCCATCTAGCCAGAGACCTCTCCATGATGAACCAGAGTTTCGTAATGCACCAGCCCCCTCACCACGTTTATGTGGCGGGAGGCCGCTGTGATGCCAGCTACTACCTGCCGACATCCAGCCAATCTCCGGCTGAATCCCACCGCTGCGGGACACCTGCCCTGCCTCGCGGACGGGTGAAGGTGCCCATGCGGCTCGTCGAATCGCCCCACTACTCCGACGCGGCACTCAGTGTCTACATCAAGGTCAAGGCGCTCGGCCTACGGCAAGAGGGCTGCACCGCAGGGGTCGCCACCCTCGCCGCGTATCTGGGTCTTTCGGCGTCGACCGTTCAACGCGGCCTGGCACAACTGCGTACCCCCGCGCTCGACGGCGTCGTCGAACTCCCGTTGAACACACGCCGTTCCCTGCCGGGCGGCCGCGGCACCACCGCACGCCGCCGGGTCCGCCCCCTGGAGCCCACCGAGCGGTTCGTCTGGCTGCCCGTGACCGCGAGCGAACACCTGCGCCCCCGGCTGCTGCGCGCCTACGCGCTCATCGCCCATGCCGTCGTGCAGAGGATCCCCCTGACCGAGGGCGTCCTCGCCGGCTTCCTGCGCCACCATTCCGGCCCCCGCGCCGGCGAGGCCATCAGCATCGACGCGACAGGCCGCATCATCGACGAACTGGCCGCCTCGGGCTGGATCGACGTACTGCGGCGAGCCGGTCTCCAGGGGCGCCACGAGTTCGTCGTCAACGCCCAACCCGCCTGTGCGTGTCCCGTACTTGATGACCGATCGGGTCCCGAAGTTGATGACCGTTCGCTCGCGTACAAGGAAGACCTGAAGACTGACCGACCCGAGAACGACGCTGTGCCTGTCTCACCCGCCGTAGGCGAGGTACCGGTGGACAAGGCCGTCGACACCGCGCGCGAAAAACCTGGCCCCGGCCGGGCAGGGGGTGGGTTCGCGCTGCGCGCGGATGACGAACCCGCCCTCTCCCCCACCCCCGGAAAGCCCTACTCCGGACCCCGACTGACGTTCAGCGACAGGCTCCACGCCGTACTGGAGCCGGTCCGCTTCCTGCTCACCAAGGAGAACACCTACGTGCAGCGCCGGATCGGCCAGGAGATCGCGCGCCAACTCAGCGACGGCACACCCGTGGAGCGGCTGCGGGACAGACTCACGCAACGACTAGCACAGACCGTGGTCGCCGACATCCGCGACGGGGGCCGCTGGCTGCTGGGCGTCGCGCTGCCCCGCTGGGGCTGTGCGCATCCGGACTGCGAAACGGGCGTGCTCTGGTCCACCGGCGCACGCTGCCGCGTCTGCCAGGAGGTCGTCGCGCAGCGGGCGGCCGCCCGCCGGGACGGCGTACCGCTCCCCCACCGGGAAACGGCCGAGGGGAACGGCACACCGAGCACCCCTCGCACCGTGGCCGCCCCCGCACCACCCCCCGCGCATCGCACGAAGACCTGCTGCCCGAGCTGCGAACGCCCGCACCGCCCGGGGCACTCCGGGCTCTGCCGTGGCTGCCGCCCCGACGCCGTCCCCGACACCGGCCGCGTCCCCCGCACACCGGTGGACGGCGGCCGCTGTCCGGGAAGGAACGGCACCTGCGGGCGCCCCTCCCCGCACGGTCTGTGCTGGCGTTGCCGTGTCCCATCGGATGGAAGACCCGGTGCCGTACCGTCGGCGGCCGGCTCGACCGAGGACTCTCAGGAACGCCCGGCCAGGGTGGGCTCGGCCACGGGGCTCTCCTCGGATCCGGCGTCCGCCTGGTCGGCGTCCGCCGAGTCGACGACGACCGCCGTCACGCCCGCTTCGGACACCTCGGCCACGGGGGCCCCGTATCCGGCCTTGACCGCGCGCCGTTCCTTCCACAGGTGGTAGACCGCGATGGCGAGGATGGCCGTGCCGATCAGGTTGGCGACGAAGTGCCACCACACCCGGTACGTCACGAGGGCCGGGCCCGGTTCGATCAGCCCGAACCAGGTGGACAGCCCGATGGCACGGCTGGCGCCGAGCGCGACGGAGAGGGTCAGCACCACGTGCTCAATGCCGTGGATGGTCTGCATCCACACGCCCATCTTGGCCCACTTGCGGGACTTGAGCTCTCCGGCGGCCCGGCGGGTGATCTGCGCGATGCCGACGAGGCCCGCCAGGAAGATGAAGTTGCCCGTCAGGTGGAGGATCTCCATGCCGAGCATGGGCTTGCTCGAGTCGACCTGCCCCATGCCGCGCGACAGACCGTTCGCCCAGGGAGTCATCCAGGCCGGGGAGTACGGGTGCGCCACCCAGTAGCCGACCTGAGCCACGTGCTCCTGGAAGTGACCTATCTGCCCGATCACACCGAGCCCGATGAGGCCTACCGCTGTCTTGTACAGCCACGGCCGGACCTGGCCCCGGTTCCCGAGGGCGAGCACGACAACCGCGGCCCACATCGCGACGGCCCACCCGATGAAGAGGACGGCACCCAGGGTGTCCATGGAAGAAACGGTACTTCCCATGCCTCCCATCCCGCTCATGCCGTGTCCTCCGTGCGCGTGGTCCATGAAAATGCCCCCTCTGGCTCCGACTCCGAGCAGCGACCTGCAGGACGCTCTGCGTGATCTTAGGAACTCGGGCAAGTGTGCGGCTACTTCACCGGTGCGCAATTTCAAGTGCTTCGTACACGCATCCTTCTGGCGGTACGTCAGCGGCACTCGTTACCCACGGCCTCGCCCCGAAGCCGGACGTCCGACCAGCTCCGTCGGCTATTACGCCGTAATAGCGCCCGCGCAGCCGTCCCCCGCCCGCTCCCGCTGAGAAGCCCCCTCGGACTCCAGCGCAGTCCCCCAGGCACCTGTCCCACCCCCACGCGAAGCGCAGCCGGCTATTACGCCGTAATAGCCCCCGCCCCCACCGCCCTCCGCACGGCCACCCTCCGCACCCACCGACGGACCCACCGAGTGCCTCCCGCTCGTCGGGCCCTCGTCGCCCCCCCTCTATTACGCCGTAATAGCCCGCGGGCCCCCGACTCAAGCGGCCCGCATGCCCGCACCGTCCCCACGCGGGGGTGCTCATCTGTCCTGGGGCAACGAAAACGGCGGTGCGTCGGGTCGGCGCTCCGGCGCAGCATGGCGAGGGGATGCCCCCGCCCCCAAGCGAAGCGCCGTCGGCTATTACGCCGTAATAGCCCCGACCCCCACCGCCCGCGCCCCCCTCTCCGCCGACCAGTCCACCGGGGCTCCTGCTTGCCGCAGTCCTCACCCCCTATTACGCCGTAATAGCCCTCGGGCCCCGACTCGATCCGCCCGCACACCCGCACCGTCCCCGCACCGGGGCGGGCAGCTATTACGCCGTAATAGTTCCCGGGAACCCGGAAGGGGCCGGCAGCAGTGCCGGCCCCTTCTGAACGGTGTCCTCGGTTCAGCCGACCCGAGCAGCGGCCTGCTCGACGGCGGAGCGCGCGAGCTCTTCGAGCCGTGCGGGATCCCGGTCGAGCGCCTTGGTGTTCAGGAACTCCAGGAGGCTGAAGAAGACCTCGTCGGACTCGATCTTCGTGTCCAGGAGCATGGCGAGCGATCCGGGTTCGCCGTACGGCACCTTACGCGCGCGGTCACCGGAAGCCGCGGCCTCGTCGGCGGAGCTCCCCGTGGACGAGTCCGTCCGCGGCTCCGGCACGGCCTGCTTCGGCGTCTGCTCTGCCGTGGTCGGCACGGAGGGCTCGGTCTCGTCGGCCGCACCGTCTCCTATTACGCCGTAATAGCCCTCGCCCTCCGCGTCCTCCCCTGGCGCCACCGCCGGGACGGCCGACTGGTCGCCTGCGGGCGACCTGGCCGAGGAGCTCTCCTCTATTACGCCGTAATAGCCCTCGCGCTCCGGAACCCCCGGGTCTGTCCCCTTGGTGGCGGCGCCGTGGCCGCCCGAAGCCGAGCCGCTCGACGCTCCCTCCCCTATTACGCCGTAATAATCGACGGCCTCCTCGCTCGGCGTCGGCTGCGCCCGCGGAGGCTCACGCCGGTCCTCCTCCTTGCGGGCCCGCTCGTCCTTCAGGTGTTGGAGTGCCGCCTCCTGCTCGGTGACCGGCTTGCCGGCGACCGCACGCAGCAGGTCGATGGGCTCCACCCCGATCCGGCTCTGGAGTTCCGGCGTGAGCTTGAGCAGGGCGAGCCGCTGCGACACCCAACCCTGGGACCGGTGGAGCCGCTTGGCCAGAGCCGTCTGACTGCCGTGGATGGTCAGCAGCCGCTCCAGAGCACGGGCCTCGTCCAGCTCGTTCAGGTCCTGCCGGTGGATGTTGGCGACCAGCGCGGATTCGAGCAGCTCCTCGGAGTTGCTGCCCTGATCGTCGCTGACCATCACCTTGATGGCGGGGAGCTGCGCCTCACGGGCGGCGGCGAGCCGGCTGCTGCCGTCGATGACGACATAGGTGGTGTCGGCTTCGAGGTCGGCTTCGCGCTCGGGGTTGACCTTGATGTAGGCGTCACGGTTCATCACCGTGATGGCCTGCTTCTGGCCGTGGGTCTTCAGGCTGCCCGCCAGGTCGGTGAGGTCACCGAGGCTCGACCGGGGATTGTCCGGGTTCAGGCTGATGCGGTGCGGCGGGAGTTCGCCGGGCGGGGCGACGCCGTCGGTGGGCACGCCGGTGACGGCCGCGACGGCCTGACGGCGCGCGCTGACCGGCCGCACTCCCCCGCCGAAACGGCCGGCGCCGAGCTGGTCGGCCTTGCTCATGCGATCTCCCGGGCCAGTGCGCGCATGCCGATCGCCTGCTGGGACTTGGGGGCGTAGGACAGCAGGGGCCGCTTCATCCGGACGGCTTCCTTCTGTTCCTTGAGGTCGCCGATCAGCCCGACGACCCGGGGATCCTTTATGTCGATCCACCCTTGGAGGGAGGAGGTGGCGATGAAGCCGCGGCGGGAGTCGTAGAGGTTGACGACGATGCCGAGGTAGTCGATGTCGATCTGGAGGTCACCGCGCAGGTCGTCGATCTGTGTGGTGAGCAGCTCGTAGGCGTCGGCGGAACTGTCCTCGGCCTGGACGACGATGAGTGCCCCGGACTGTCCCGGCTTCTCTCCGTCGCGGCGTCGGCCGTAGTACGCGGCGGCGTCCATGCTCAGGCCGAGGCTCGGCGGGCAGTCGACGAGGATCACGTCGTAGTCGGCTTCCAGCGGCGAGAGGGCGCGCTCCAGTGCCGCTTCCCTGGCGCGTACGGCGGACAGCCGGACGTCGAGCAGGAAGGCGTCGTTGCAGGCCGGAAGGAGGTGGAGCCGGCCTCCGAAGGTCTCCTCGTCGATGGAGACGATCAGGTCGCGGAGGTCGCCCTTGGGGTCACCGGCCATGTGGTTGGTGAGGCTGTCCCCGTTCATGGGCAGGGGAGCCCCGCCGAGCTGGTTGGTGAGGTGGCACTGCGGATCGAAGTCGACGAGCAGCACGCGCAGCCCGAGGCCCGGCAGGTTCTCGATGTCCAGCGGGTCGGCGGCGGCAGGTTCGTCACCGGCGTCGGCGTCGCTCGCCCGCAGGGCCTGCGCGAGAGCCTTGGCCACCCGCACCGAGTGCAGGCTGTTGGCGTCCTCGGAGAGCGCCTCGCCGAGACCGGCGGTGATCGCGGTCTTTCCGACGCCGCCCTTCTGGTTGCAGACGATGATGCGGCGGGTGACCTCGGGACGCTCGACATCCGGCGCGGGGTTGGAGTCGAGCCACAACTGGACGGACTGGGCCAGCCCCTGGATGAGGGAGACCCGGCGGTCCGTGGCGAGCAGCCGGAACTCCTCCCACTGGCCTGGCGGCAGGAAGGTGGCGAAGGAGTCGGCGCCCGAGGTGTCGACGGACGGGGGAGTGGAGGCGAGGGCGCACCAGTCTCGGATGCCCTGCTCGACGGCTGCCTGGATCTCGATGCCGTGCTGGGCGGCTCGAACCTTGAGGTTCTGCCGGAGCCATCCCGGCAGCTTGGAGACGACCTTCTCGCGGTCGCTGGAGGTGGCTGGCGAACTCATGGTGACACCTTACTAACGTTCAAGATCGTTGCAAGCATCAACACGTTAGTTAGCGGGTTCCTGAGGGTCCATCAGAGGCTGCTTGGACCTATTACGCCGTAATAGCCGCCCCTTGGCTCGAGGCGACGCGGCACCTATTACGCCGTAATAGCCCGCCGCGGTCGGCTACCGACACGGCGCCGCCGGAGCACCGACGCGACGGACCGGCTGCCCGCCGCCCGGAGGCGGCAAGCTATTGCGCCGTAATAGCCGGACACCGCCGAGCTCTCGAACGGGACTCCGAGCGACAGCCGGCAATCGCCAGGCGGATCTGGCGGCCTCGGCGATCTCAAGGCCGCTGACAGGCGCGACAGGGTGCAGCGATCACGGTCGACGGCGTGTTCGCATGGGCTGGGGGAGGGGCCCGTTGGTGGCGGCCCTCCCGTGCTGGCTCGAAGGGCTCCTCCTACTCCGTGCCAGCCCCTGGGTGGCGACCGTCAGGCACTCGATCGGCGTCGCAGCACCCGCCAGCCTCATGAGCGCTTTCTGAGCGATCTGGCACGCGATTCGAGGTGCCATTCAGCGTGTGATACGGGATAGGGTGGCCGAGGAGGTTGTTGCATGCCCACCGAGAACGAGCTGTTCAGCGCGGTCGACGCACTGCTGGAGCAGGTAACCCAGGAGGACCTGCCCCCGGTCGCGGAGCGCAAGCGCCTACGCGAGGCGGCCGCCCTCACCCAGACTCAGGTCGCGGCCGCCCTCGGCACACGCCGCGAGACCGTCGCGAGCTGGGAGTCGGGCAGGAACGAACCCCGCCCCCCGCAGCGCGCCGCCTACGCCCGCCTGCTGGAAAAGCTGGCCGACCGCTTCCCGGCCCCGGAAGCGCCCTCCGCCCCCACCGCGCCGCGGCCGGTGACCGAGCCCCCGGCCGCGGCCCCCCGGACGCCGACACCCGCACCCGCACCCGCACCCGCACCTGACCCAGCCACACCCCCCAGGACGTCGCCGGCCCGACGCCCGAAACCGCACGCCGCCCTCCCCGGGCACCCCGCCCCGACGGTCGGCGGCGCCTACCCGCACGGCCCGCTCCTCGTCCTCGACGCCGGCCCGGACCGTGACGTCACCGGCTACGGCACCGGCGGCCTGCTCCTGGACGTACCGGCCAAGTCCCTCTCGGCACTCGTGGAGTGGACGCTGAAAGAGGCCCAGCTCGGCGCGGAGAGGCTGAACGGGTCCGGAAAGGACGCCGACCCGCTGCTCGTGCTCACTCCGGCCGCGTGCGAGCGGTACGGGTTGCCGGTCCAGCTCTCCGAAGAGGACCGGCTCGCCGGCCGCCTCCCGGACACCCACAAGGTCCTCAAGCAGCTCGACCGCGCCGAGTGGCGGCTCACCAAGCGCGGATTCGGGCCCTGGGCCAGGATCTACCGCCCGGCGCAGGGCGGCCGACGACAGTGCGTGCAACTGTGCATCCCGTCCTGGCACGCCCTCGACGACCGCGCCTGGGGCCACGCCGCACAGCTGCCACCGGCTGAACTCGCCCGGGTCCTGGGCACGTTCGCGCGGCGGGTGATGACTCCGGTCGGCTCCACCGCCGTGACGGGCCTGGAGCTCATGACGGCCCTCAACCCGCCGACCCGCGCCGGCGAGCCGGACGCCGACGGCCGACGCCGCTCCCAGCACCGGCCCGGCTCACTCGGCACCGCACCGATGGACCCGGCCCCCTGCGAGGCACCCGACGGCCACCCCGTCCTCAAGGACCTGCCCCGCTTCCACGTACGCGGCCCCGGCGAGAAGCTCTTCGAGGAGGCGTACGACTGGGCCCGCGAACTCACCGACGACGAATGCATGAAGCGTCACCTGGTCGGCATCGACGTCAACCTCGCCTTCGGTGCGGCCGCCAACGGCGCCGTCGTCGGCCTCGCGACACCCCCCGAGCACCTCACCAACCCCGCCTTCGACCCGACACTGCCCGGAGCATGGCTGGTCGACCTCTCCCACATCGACCTCTCCGACGTCCAGATCGGCCGACAGCGACACCGGCTCCACCGCCACCTGCTGCCCAGCCCGTTCACCCCGACCGGCGAACATCCGACCGGCCCGGCCTGGTACGCCACCCCGACCGTGGCGTACGCGGTGGAACTCGGCTACGAGGTCGCCCCGCTGGAGGCCTGGGTACGCCCGGAGAAGGGCAAGTACCTCGACGGCTGGTACAAGCGGCTCCGCGACGCTTATGTCCACACCATGGCCGACCTCGGCGTCGCCGAGAAGCTCTCGCCACAGGACTTCCTCCAGGCGATGGAGGGCTACAAACAGCGCGACCCGGAGACGGCGATCGTCCTGGACGCCGTCAAGATGACCACCAAGGGCGGCATCGGCAAACTGCGCGAGAAGGCACGCGGCGGCGGCTGGCGACCGGGACAGCCTTGGCCCGCACTCGCCCGGCCGACCTGGCGCCCGGACATCCGCGCGGCCGTCATCTCCCGCGCCCGGATCAACATGCACCGCAAGATGCTCCACCTGGCCGCGGCCACCGGCCGGTACCCGGTCGCGATCCTCTCGGACTGCGCCGTGTACGCCGCCGACGGCCCCAGCCCCTTGGACGTCCTGCCCTACGACACCGACGGCAAGACCGTCCCCGGCTCGTTCCGGCTCGGAGTGTCACCCGGCATGGTCAAGCACGAAGGCACCCAGACCGTGCTGTGGGGCGCCGAGGTGCAGGAGCAGCTCAACGCCGACGGCAAGATCGCCAACCTCGCCCGCTACATCAAGACCGGCGAGATCACCGCCAAGGACAGCGGAGAGTAGGGGACAGGGCCGATGGCAGACGTCGGGGAAGAGCTGGAGAAGGCGGTGGAGGGCGCGTTCACACGCCCCATTCCCAAGTCCGCCGGAGCCCAGATGCGCTATCTCGTCAAGCAGTACAAGGGCAGCACCAAGCAGGTCGCCCTGTTGCTCGGCATCACCCAGCGGACCGTCGAGCGCTATGTGAAGGACCAGATCAAGAGACCCCGGCCCGACCTCGCCGCCCGCATAGAGCGTGAAGTGCGTCGCCGCTGGCAGCCCCAGGTCCGCGCCAGGGCCAAGAAGGCCGCGTCCACCACCGACGGCATCATGATCGACACGCGCGCCCGCTTCGGCTTCACCGCAGCCCCCGGAACCACCGACGACGCCCGCCTGCGCCACCTCACCCTGGCCCTGCCACCTGAGCACGCCGCCCGCCTCTTCGACGCCCAGGAAGCCGGCGCCACCGAGCAGCAGCTCCAGCACATCGCGGCAGAGGCCCTGGGAGAGGTCTACTTCCGCGACAGCGGCCGCCGCGCCCACGGCCTGGAGGTCGAGTTCACGGACCTCGAACACCTGGAGTTCGAGCTCTGACCAGCGGCCGCGCAGAACTCTCCTGCCGGGACCTGTAGCGACTCGGGTGCGGCTCACAGCACCCACACCCCGGTGCCGGAACCGGTCGGCGGGGGAGCGCGCGTTACGTGGGACATCCCGGGGGTGGTGGGGCAGCGTGGTACCAGGGGCCTTCGCCGGCCCCTGGACCCCGCTGCCCCACCACTTTCCGGCGCGAAGCCGTTTCGTCGTGGCCCGGGCCCGTACGCGCCGGAAAGCGGTGGGTACGGGCCGCGGTTGACGGCAGTCACCAGGTGCCCTCCCACCCTGCGGATCCATCATCAGGCGCGGACCATGAGGGGTGACCCCGCACAAGGGCTGAGGCCGGTGGGGCGAGCGGTCGGTATCCGATGCGGAGCGGCATGGGGTGCACGGCCACACGCACGGCGGGCCTGTTGCACAAGGTAAGAGAGCGCACCCGCCAAATGCCGTCTGACCTGCGGAAACGTATCGAACAACCACGACCGTGGGAACTGCCAGGCAGTTCCTGTGACCGTAGAGGGCGATCCCAGGAACCGTGCACCCGGTTCCCTCGGACGCAGTACCAAGTCCGAGGAACAGCACACCACGACTCACCGAACTGCCATAGCGGTCAGGAGAACTGCCACCACGTCTGTAGGAACTGGGCACCACGTTCCTACGACAGCGGCAGATTGACGTCACGTACATGACTCGGGCCTGAGAAGCCGAGTAGCGGACGGGGCGATTCCGTAGCGTGGCGGCAGAAGACGCGGCCGACAGGCGGAGTTGATTGACTTCCTGCTCATGTACGTTAAGTTCATCTGGTCGGCTACGCGGCCGTCCTTCATGAGCCGCCAATAAACCCCCGTGCACGGAGGGCCCCGTTGGGAGCAGTACGCAGACTGGTCGACGCCGACACAGGTGAGCCGGTCCCCTATGCGCCGTACGCCTTTTCCGGCCGGCACACACAGGTCGACAAGGCACGTGTCGAGGCAATCACCGAATCCAAGGCGTTCACGCCCAGTCAGAAGTTCCTCGTCCTCTGGTGGATCGGCGTGTCCCCCGAAGGCATGGAGCCGCTGAGGGCCACTGGAGCGGACATCGGCAAGCGCGTGGGGATGTCGACCGACGCCGTGGGAAAGATCAACCGAAAGCTGGCGAAGCACCGGATCCTGGTCGTTCGCGGACGCATCGGCAACTACAACTTCTACCGGATCAGCCCGTACATCGCGTTTCACGGGACCGGACTTGAACAACGTGAAGCAGTGAAGACGTGCAATCCGCCGAACATCCCCGGCTTCGACGACAACGTCCCTGCGCGGTGGGAGGCCCAGTGAACACCACTGACGACAAGCGGAAGAACCTCGAGCTGCTCGAGAAGACCGCCGGCATGACCGCCAACCAGCGTCTCGTCGTCATGCTCTATGCCCTGCACCCCACCGACCGCTCCGGTGCGATCCTCGAGACCGCGGCCAACCTGGCCAAGCTCGTCGGCATGGCCCCTCCCGTCTTCTCCCGCACCCGCAAGCAGGTCATCGAAGCCGGCTGGCTGGAGGAGACCGAGCGCATCGGCCACATCAAGTACTACCGCCTCGACCCCAAGCGCATGGGAGAGAACGTGGTCGTACTCCTGCGCCGCGCCACATGACGTCCTGAGAACCGCACCTCATTGACGTGACGTACATGAGCCACGGTTTTCAGAACGTGGCTGATTTACTTCGGTGGGACCGACGGGGATCCCAGACCCCCGGGAACCGGCGGATCCCGGGGCGCTGTCGCCCGTGACTGAGGTACGGGCACTCAAGGCGCCAGAAGTCCGTGAAGCGAACCTCCTCAAGGCTGCCGGCGCGACGGCAGCTGTCCTATGCAGCAGCCAGGTCCGCACGGACGCGAGTGTCACCAGCCCGAGGCCCCTTGCCCCCAGGCGTCCCGGGCCGAGCGCTGCACCTTGTCCGGGCGGGCGTCCTTCCTGGCCGGTGAACTGCGGCATGCCGACACCGCACCCAGGTCACGCCGCTCGGCGACGGGACCCGAGTGCGTCCGCGTGGCGGCTACTTCAGCTTCACGGTGTCGCCGGCCGACACGACCCGCGCGGTCGTCGTGGTGCCGGGGAAGTACCAGCGCCAGCTTCCCGTCGAGGTGGCGGTGACCTTGGTGCTGAGCTTTCCGACCTCGTCCGTCTTCACTGTCTTGATCGTGCTGTAGTGGTCGGTACCGGCCTTTTTGAACTGAAGCTTCGCGTCCTGCCCGGTGTAGCCGTGGTACTCGAGGTCCTCCCAGTTGGCCCGGGACAGCTTGCCGGTGACGGTGAGTTTGGCGCCCTTGGCCACGGGTTCGGGCGCGGCGTCCGTCGCGAGCTTGGAAGCGCGTTTCATCTTGAACTCGGCGATCCGATCGGCGATCCAGTAGTCACCGTCATTGGCCTTGACGGTGGCGTTGACCTGCCACACGCCCGCCGTGTGGTTGACATCCTCGGGCAGGCTGTCCGGGAGCCACGCCGGTGCGATCGTCATCGTGGCCGTGCACACCGACGTGGTGGAACTCTTCTTCTCGCACCGGGTGTCCACCCAGTCGCTGAAACCCCACCCGTTCGTCTTGTTGAAGACACTGACGTGCGACAGGCCCTTCACACCGGAGTTGTCCCGGATGGTGATGGCGATGGGATAGGTGACGCGCTTCGACGTGCCGACGATGACGTTGTGCCCGCCGTTCACGACCGTCTTGGTCACCCGGATGTCGCCTCGTCCCTCCGCGTGGGCTCCCGTCGCGGACAGCAGTGTGAGCGCGGTCGCCCCGCTCGCCAGAATCCAGGCCGCTCTGGCCGGTCTGGCCGGTCTACCTCTCATGATCCCTCCCCTGTGGTGTGGGAGGAGAGATTACACAGCTGACAACCCCGCACTCGTACAGAGGTTCGCCTGCTCCGTGAAGCAGCCCTGATCGGGGTCTGGGCCGCGGAGCTGACACTTGAGCGCTGTCTGCGCAGATCGGCGACCCCTGGCGCCCCCCTCGGCGGAAGGCGGGGCAGGGACCTGCCCCGCCCCGGGCGGCAGGCCCGCTGCTTCAAGGACAACCGTGACGGCCCGCACCATCGCGCCACGATCGGCCGGAGCCCGCTCGCAGCAAGGCAATGGCCGGTGGCTCCGCCCACCGGGGGCCAGCAGTAGCCCGCGGTTCCAGATCTAATCTGAGTTGTATTTTGAAGCATCAAGTCAGTCCGGCGGGTCCCGTCACCTGGTATGGCGGGACCCTTGAGCCTATTGGTGGTGTCGGCTGGTGCTGGGTCGCGCGATGCGTAGGACCCCCCGGTACGAACTTCGCGATGAGGGTGATTGCTTGCAGGGCATCGTTGATGGTGTTGAGGGTGGTGACGGTGTGTGGGTGGGGGATGGTCTGCGTGTGGTTCGTCAGATCGAGCAGGGAGGTCTCTTCAACTGGTGTGTGTCCTGGGCCTGGCGGCCTGGAGTCCTACGGCTTTGATCGTGAAGGTGTGGGGTCGCCTGCCATGTACGACCGCTACTTGTGAGGTTCGGTCGGGATGTCACTGGGATGTTCGGTCTTGAATGTCACTGACGTGTAGGTGTGTTGGTGCTGTTCAAGGGGCAGTTGGGGCGAT